>DASTSM010000353.1:0-14826 GCA_035760685.1 Gammaproteobacteria bacterium
GAGGTGCCGCGCGAGAGCTGGGACTACACGGCCACGCAGCCGATGATCCTCGCGGACCTCACGCTCGACGGCACGCCGCACAAGGTGCTCATGCAGGCGCCGAAGGACGGGTTCTTCTATATCCTCGATCGCGAGACGGGCAAGCTGCTGTCGGCGAACAAATACGTGCCCGTGAACTGGGCGTCGCACGTCGACCTCGAGACGGGTCGGCCCGCGATCAACGAGAGTCTCGTCGACTACTCGAAGGGTCCCGTGTTCGTCGTGCCGTCCGGCATGGGCGGCCATGCCTGGAACCCGATGGCGTACGACCCGCGAACCGAGATCGTCTACATTCCGGCCATCGAAGGCGGGGCGATCACCTACGACCCGACCGACGGGCACACCTACCGACCGAAGCAAGCGAACTCGGGCAACAGCACGCTCTTCGGCGACAGCCTGCTCATGGACCCTAAGCGCGCGCCCGCGCCGATGCGCCCGCTGCTCGAGAAGATCCAGGCCTCGGGCGAGGCGAAGTCGCGCGCCGCTCTCAAGGCCTTCGATCCGAAGACGGGCAAGGTGCTCTGGGAGCAGGAAGGCAGCGGCTGGTGGGACCGCGGCGGCGTGCTCGCGACGGCCGGCGATCTCGTCTTCCAGGGCACGGACACGGGGCACCTGCGCGCGTTCGATTCGAAGACGGGCCAGCTCGTCAAGGACATCGAGGTCGGCACGTCGATCATCGCGGCGCCGATGACTTACACGGTCGACGGCGTCCAGTACGTCGCGGTCATGGCGGCCTGGGGCGGCGGCGGCTGGTTCGCGCCGCACGACACGAGCGCCGTCATCAAGTACGGCAACGAAGGACGCATCCTCGCGTTCAAGCTCGGCGGCGGCGAAACGCCGTTGCCTCCGCTCGTCAGCGCGATCGGCCCGATTCCGAAGCCGCCCGCGCAAACGGCGAGCGCGGAGACGATCCGCGAAGGCGCACAGCTCTTCGCGCGCAACTGCTCGCTCTGCCACGCGAACGTCGATTACGGGCTCACGCCGGACTTGCGGCGCATGCCGCCCGAGATCCACGCGTCGTTCAAGGCCATCGTGCTGCACGGCGCCCTGCGCCCGCGCGGCATGCCGCAGTGGGACGACGTGCTGAACGACGCGCAGGCCGACGCGATCCACGCGTACCTCATCGACCTCGCGCAGCGCGCGTACGACGCGCAAGAACGCGCGAAGGGGGATTGAATTGAACACGAGCGTCCTTGCGACGATCGCCGCCGCCGCATCGCTTCTCGCGGCGGCCTCGGCGAGCGCGCAGCCTCCGGCCGCAGGATCGGCCCTTCCCGACATCCGCATCGACGACACGAACGTGTTTCCCGAGAGCGTGACGTCGTCGGCCGACGGCACGGTCTACGTCGGCAGCATCAAAGGGAACGTCTATCGCGCGGCGGCCGGCGTGCCGCTGGCCCAGGCTTGGATCTGGGCCACGCCGACGAACGGCATTCTGTCGATCCTCGGCGTGCTCGCCGACGACGAGAGCGGCACGCTGTGGCTCTGCTCGACGCCGAACTTCTTCGGCCCGGAGCGCTCGCAGGGCGTCGCGAGCCTCATGGCCTTCGACCTCGCGACCGGGACGCAGAAGGGCGTGTATCCGTTTCCCGCGCCCGCCTCGGTCTGCAACGACATCACGATCGCCGCCGACGGCAGCGCATACGTCTCCGATACGACGAACGGCCGAATCCTGAGGCTGCCGAAAGGCGGCAAGGAGCTCGAGCTCTATGGCCAGGACGCATCGCTCGTCGGCATCGACGGCCTCGCGTTCTCGGGCGACGGCACGCTCTACGTCAACAACGTGCGCACGAACGAAATCTTGCGCGTCGAGACGCGGGCGAACGGCAAAATGGAGGGCCTCACGAAGCTCTTCGTGTCGCAGAAGCTCGGCGGCCCCGACGGGTTTCGGCTCATCGAAGGCAATCGATTCCTGCAGGCCGAGGGCACGATCGGCCGCCTCGGCATCGTCACGATCGAGGGCGACACGGCGACGCTCGAGATCCTCGACGACGAGCTGATCTCGTCGCCGGGCGCGACGCCGGTCGGCGATACGGCCTACGTCCTCGAGAGCAACATCCGGTATCTCACGGATCCGAAGCTCAAGGGCAAGGATCCGGGCCCGTTCATGATCCGCGCCGTGCCGATGATTCGGCCGTGAGCCGCGCGGGAAGGAGCGCATCGTGAAACGCAAGAGCCTCTCGATCGTGGCGAGCGCGCTCGGCGCGGCGGCGCTCGGCGCGGCGGCGCTCGGACCCGCGGCCCACGCGCAGGCGCCGGGGCACCGGAGCGCCGTCGTCGCCCGCGACTGCGACCGCGCCTGCCTCATCGGCTTCGCACGCGCGTACGTCAAGGCACTTTCGCTGCGCGATCCGACGCAAGTCGCGCTGTCGCCGCGCGTGCGCTTCACGGAGAACGACGTCGAGATGCCCATCGGCAACGACGGACTCTGGGGGACGGTCAATGCCGTTTGGCCCGACGCGCTCGAGCTCGCCGACGAGGAGACGGGCAACGCGGCGTGGTTCGGCATCGTCGAGGAGCACGGGCACCCCGCGTACCTCGCGCTCAGGATCAAGGTCGAGCGCGGCGAGATCACGGAGGTCGAGTCCGTCGTGAATCGGCTGCCCGATGCTCCGAAGCCCTTCGGCGATCCGCACAAGGTCAGGCACGATCCCGCGTTCTCGGAAGTGCTTCCGCCGGACGAGCGCCGGCCGCGCGAGCGCCTCGTCGCGATCGCCGACGGCTACTTCAGCACCGTCGAGCTCAACGACGGCGCGATCTTCACGCAGTTCGACCCGGACTGCGGGCGCGTCGAGAACGGCATCAGCACGACGAGCGGCGGCGCGAGCGGCGCGGCCGCCGTCGCGTCCGGGTGCGAGCAGCAGCTCAAGCTCGGCATCTACCGCATCAACAAGCGCATCCGCGAGCGGCGCTATCCGCTCGTCGACGAGGAGCGCGGCGTCGTGCTCGCCTCGGGCTTTTTCGATCACGCGAACACGTTCGACCGCTACAAGCTGACCGACGGACGGGAGATGAAGACCGTGCTCAAGTGGCCGAACTCGATCACGCTGCTCGAGGCCTTCAAGATCAGGGACGGCAAGATCTACCGCATCGAGGCGGTCTTCACGTACGTGCCCTACTTCATGCACTCGCCGTTCGCGGCCCCGAACCCGGACATGCAGACGCGATGAAACACGCTGATTCGATTCCCGGCCGCCGCGGCCGCGCCGTTCTCGACGTCGTGCTCGCCTCAGCCGTCGTCGCGGCCGCCGCGGCTGCCGCGGGCCTCGCGCCCTCGGCCGCGCAGGCGCAGCCGCCCGCGTGCGACCGGGCCTGTCTCGAGGATCTCGCGGGGCGCTACATGGCGGCGCTCGTCGCGCACGAGCCCGGGAAGCTGCCGTGGGCGGAGCGCGTGCGCTTCACCGAGAACGAAGTCCCGCTCATGATCGGCGACGGCGCGTGGGGCACGGTCACGAAGATCTCGTCGTCGCCCTACGTCGCCGCCGACCCGGTCGAAGGCAACGTGCTCTGGTTCGGCGTCGTCGAAGAGCACGGCCAGCCCGCGTATTTCGCGGTGCGGCTCGGCATCGAGGGCGGCGGCAAGATCGCGGAGGTGGAATCGGTCGTCGGCCGGGAAGGCACGCCCGCACCGTTCGCGAAAACGGACGGGTACGCGCTCGATGCGTCGTTCTCCGCGCGCGCGCCCGCAGGCGGGCGCGTGCCGCGCGAGCGGCTCGTCGCCCTCGCGGACGGCTACTACAACACGATGCAGCTCAACGACGGGCAGCTGTTCACGGCGTTCGACGCGGATTGCCGCCGCATTACGAACGGAGTCGTCGCGCCCGAGGGCGTGGCCGCGCCGAGCGCGGGCGCCGAGACCGGCGGCGCCGGCGATTCACCCTCGCAGAGCTGCAGCGCCCAGTTCGAGAACGGCTTGTACAAGCCCGTCGATCGAGTGCGCGCACGGCGGTTTCCCGTCGTCGACGAGGAGCGAGGCGTCGTCGTCGCGATCGCGTTCCTCGATCATGCCGCGCGCTACGTCGACTATCGAACGCTGGACGGCGCGTCCCGCAAGATTCCCGTCGAGTATCCGAACTCGCACGTGGTCCTCGAGCTCATCAAGCTCGAGGACGGCAAGGTCCATCGCATCGAGGGCGTCGCGGCGTTTCTCCCCTACCTCATGCCGACGATCTGGCTCCATTGAAAAACGGGGTCAGACCCCATTTTCTCGCCGAAAATGGGGTCAGACCCCTTTTCTCGCCGCGGCGCTTCTGAAATTGGGGTCTGACCCCATTTTCAGGCGGCGGGCGCCCAGTTGCCGTGCACCTGCGAGCGGAGCCGGATCGGCAGCTTGATGCGCGCGATGGGTCCGCGCTCGATGTGCTCCGCCTCGAGCAGCGCGATCTCCGACAAGCAGCGCGTGTGATCGTCGATGACCATCGCAAGGTAGCCCTCGTGGCCGGGCTGCTTCGACGCGATGTGGATCGGCTCGTTGAACGTCCAGAGAGGGCCGAGCGTGAACGTGGTCAGCCGGCCGCTCGCGGGCTCGATGCGCTGCAGCACGTTGAAGCCGGGACCGACGGGCCCCTGGAGCTGCGGAGGTCCCAGCGTCGGATCGAAGGTCGCGTAGTACGCGACGTCGTGGCGGCGCATGAGGTACTTGTCGGCGACTCGCGGCATGTCGCCGCCCGGGCCGACCTGATCCTGCTCGAACCGCTCGCCGGGCTTCGAGAGATCGAACGACCAGCGCATGAGCTTCCCGTCGAGCTCCGCCGGGTTGTAGGCGATGCCCGACTCCTCGGTGATGAACGGAAACGGATTTACCTTCGTATAGCAGGCGTCGACGATGACCTTGCTGCCCTCGGTGTACGCGTTCATGAAGTGGAAGACCGAGCACGGCGGCCCCTTGTACCAGCGCAGCTCCTTGACGCTGCCGTAGCGAGGCATGATGCCGATGTAGGTGTCCTTGGCCGGCTCCCAGACCCAGTGCGGGCCGCCGGCCTCGATGCGGGCGCGATCCGCCGTGATCGGCATGAACGGGAACACGACGTGCTCCTCGGTCACGGCGAAGTCGTGCATGAGCGCGCAGTAGGGACCCTCGAACCACTCCTCGCGCACGAGCCGTCCCTCGCGGTCGGCGACGCAGAGCGCGACGTCGCGCGTCGCGAGCCCGGCCGCTTCGTAGCCGAAGAACCAGAGCTCGCCCGTCTCGGGATCCCAGCGCGGGTGCGCCGTCATCGTCGGGCTCTTGAGCTCGCCGTCGAAGTCCCACTCGCCGAGCGTTTCGAGCGTGACGGGATCGAGCTCCATCGCGCGGCTGTCCTCCTTGAGCGCGAACAGCCGGCCGGCGTGCACGATCGGCGTCGTGTTCGCCGCGCCGCGCTTGCGGCCGCGCACGGACGGGTCGTCGGTATACGGATTCCGGTAGCGGCCGTGCAGGGAGCGGCGCGCGGCCCGGTCGTCGAGCAGGCGTTCCGTCATGACGTAGCGCATCTTGAAGTCGACGCGCCCGTTCGCGAAGTAGAACGCGCTGACCATGCCGTCGCCGCTGATGTACGTGTCGTAGCCGAGCATCGGCGGATACTGGGGGTCGGGCACGGAGCGGTACCACGTGCCGCGAATCTCCTCCGGGATCGCGCCCTCGACGACGAGATCGAAGATGTCGCACTCCATGCGCATCGGCTCGTTGTAGCCGACGAAGTCCGGCGTTTTCGGAAACGACCCGGTCATGAGACAGCCCTCTCGAGAACAGCGGAACGAGCCGAAACGATAGCACGGCGCGCCGCGGCCAAGCCGTCCCGGCGCCCGGGAACGACGCCTCGAGCGCGTTGTCTCTAGACGCGTGCCCTTGAATTCGGCCGGAATGGCCCTAGACTGGCAAAACCGTGGGGGCGACCTGGTTTCGACGTGGGTCGCGAAACCTTAGGTGCATGCCGAGGTGCAGAGTACCTCGTTAAACCATCTGCAAATCGATAGTTGCCAACGACGACAACTACGCACTCGCCGCTTAAAACCCGGTAGGGGTGCCGCCTGACTGGAGCCGTGCTTGTGCGTCCAGCGCCCTTCGGGGCACTCAGGTGTCATCACTCACAAGATCGCGAGGAGGCGCGTCCGCGGCCGAATCGCTAAACACTAAGCGGACTCGCTGTCGAGCGTGCCCTGTCCGTCGGACGGCTCGCAGCTAAATAAAAAGACGCGACTAAGCATGTAGAGCCGAAGGCGGAGGGCTTGCGGACGCGGGTTCGATTCCCGCCGCCTCCACCATTATTAGCTGCAGCAGTCTCTCCCTGCAGACCACCGCTCACGAGGTCGACCGCCAGGCGCGGAACGCCCTCGATCCGTCGACGCCGCACTTTCGATCATGCCGTCCCGCGTGTGGCGCACGAGGAGCGGGCCGATTTTGACGAGCTGAATTCGGACCGGGCCCGCACCCGACGCCCGCCTCCCGCGTATTCCATCGTCTCCATTTCAGTGTCGTCGTTCGGCGGCAGTCTTTCGCAGCGATGCGCACCCTCGCGGAACAGCAACTTAGCACTCGACGCCGTCTCTCGCGGCTCGATCGTGTTGGGCAGCGATGACACTACTCCCCCTCGACTCTCGCGTCGCGGCAACGATTTTTCTCGCAAGCACCGCATGCTGCCTCGCATTTTTGCGCGTGGCATACGTCTTGCAATTTGCCCGCCGACGGAAGCCGAGCGCTTCCGGGTCGTTAGACAACAAGAGGAGAAAAATCGATGAAAGCACGTATCTTGGTTTCGCTGGCCGCCATGGGCTTCACGGGTCTTGCGCTCGCTCAACAGGGCGCTTCGCCGTCCTTCAGCGACGTGGACAAGAACAGCGACGGCCAGATCAGCCGCTCGGAGGCTCAGTCCGTCGAAGGTCTGGACTTTTCCAAGGCTGACACGAACCAGGACGGCCACCTCGACCGTACGGAGTACGATGCGGCCACGAAGAGCAAGAGCCAGTAACTCCTGACTTCTCGGGAGTCGGCCTCCGGGCCGGCTCCCGTGGAAGCTGCGGCCAAGGACGGCCGCGATTCTTCCTCCGCCCGTCTATCCTTCCGCCGCCCTATCGTCCTATCGTCCCTCACACGCTGCTCCGACTTCCTCTACTCCGAGCGCAGCGCGACGGAAGGATCGACGCGTGCCGCACGCCACGCCGGCGCCCAGCACGCGGCGGCCGCGACGCCCGCGAGCAGCGCGATAACGGCGGCATAGGTCAACGGGTCGACCGTGCTGACGTCGTAGAGCAGCGTCGAGAGGCCGCGCGCCGCCCCGGCCGCGCCCAAGGCCCCGATCGCGATTCCGGCCGCCGCGAGCGCCATGCCCTGACGCACGACAAGCCTCACGATGCTGTGCGACGACGCGCCGAGCGCCGTGCGCAGGCCGAATTCGCGCGTGCGCTCCGCGACGCCGCCGGCGATGACGCCGTAGAGACCGAGGGCCGCGAGCAGAAGCGCCGCGCCGGCGAACGCCGTGAACACGGTCAGCGCGAAACGCCGCTGCGCCTCCGATGCCGCGAGGAGATCCTGCATCGCGGCCACGCGCTCGACGGGGACCGTGGGATCGACGGACCAAATCGCTCGCTTCACGGAGGCAGCGAGCGCCGTCGGATCGCCTTTCGTCCGCACGACGAGCGACTGCACGACGTCCACCCACTGCCACTGACCGGCGGCCACGTAGAAGGCGTCCGGCGCGCCGAGCGCGAGCGAAGTCTGCTTCACGTCGCCGACGACGCCCACGATGGTGCGCCAGCGTCCGTCCTCGCGAAGCGTGTCGGGACCGAAGCGTACGTGCTGCCCAATGGGATCTCGGTCGCCGAAGCGCCGTTTCGCGAACGACTCGCTGATGAGCACGGCCTCGGGCGCGCCCGGCTTGTCGCTCGCATCGAGCAGCCGGCCGCGCCGCAACGGAATGCGCAGCGTCCGAAACACATCGGGAGTCACCGCGTAGCGCAGCACGCCCTCCGCCGCGAGCGGATAGCGGTCTTGTGCCCCCTCGAAGACGACGCCGTAGCCCTCGAGGTCGCCGCTCAGCGGCAGCTGACTCGTCAGCGCGGCGTCGGCGACGCCCGGCACCGCGCGCACGGCGTCGAGCGTCTGCTCGAAGTACTTCAGCGCGACGCCGTCGGACTCGAACCGCCGGCCCGTCGCGACGATCTGCATCGTCAGCACGTGCGCGACATCGAACCCCGGCGGCGTCGAGAGAAGCCGCTCGACGCTTCGGAGCAGCAGACCCGCCCCGGCGAGCAGCACGACCGCGAGCGCGACCTGCGTGACGACGAGCGCGCGCCGGACGCGGTGCGCGCTCGCGCCCACGCTTCGCGGCCCGGAGCCCAAGCCCGGGCGGCCGCCGCGCCGTACCGCGAGCAGCGCGGGTACGAGCCCTACTCCGAGCCCGACGACGGCCGTGAGCGCGAGCGCGAACGAAAACGCGGAGCCGTCGAGCCGCACGGCGGCGATGCGCGGCAACCCCGCGGGTGCAAGCGCGAGCAGCACGCGGATGCCGAGCGCCGCGACCCCGATGCCGAGCGCACCGCCGAGAATCGCGAGCAGCACGCTTTCCGTCAGCAGCTGCCTCACGATGCGCAGCTGCCCCGCCCCGAGCACGGCGCGGACCGCGAGCTCGTTCTGCCGCTCGAAGCCGCGCGCGAGAAGCAAATTTCCCACGTTGACGCAGGCGATGACGAGAAGGAGCAGCACCGCGCCGAGAATCGCGACGAGCACGCCCTGCACGTCGCGCGCGACCGCGTGCTGGAGCGGCTCGACGATCAGACCCGAGCGCAGCGCTGCCCACGGCGGCCGCGGAAAATCCGCCGAGGGCGACGCGCCGATCCCGAGAATCTCGCGCCGCGCCTGCTCGGCGGAGACGCCGGGCGCGAGCCGCCCGGCCATGCGGAGGTGATGGCCCCATTCCGCCGACTGGAACGGCGCCGCGGTCCGGTATTGGAGCGGCGCCCAGACGTCGACCCGCGGCGAGAGCACGTTCTCGAAACCGGCGGGCATGACGCCGATCACGGTGTATGCGTTGCCGTCGAGGCGCACGGGTCGGCCGAGGACCGCGCGCGGGCTTCCGAAGCGCCGCGTCGCGAGCCTCGAGGTCACGATGACGACGCCCGGCGCGCCCACGGCAGCGTCCTCGGGCGTGAAATCGCGGCCGAACGCGGGCGCGACGTGCAGCACGCGAAAGAATCCCGCGCTGACGCGATCCCCGTCGAGCCGCTCGGGCTCGCCCGCGCCCGCTGCGAGCGCCGGCGCCCACCGGTCGCCGACGGCGAGCGACTCGAACGATCGGCTGCGCTGCGAGAGCTCGGCGTACGTGCCGTAGGTCACGGCGAACGGCGTGCCCTCGGCCGTGACGTCGCTCAGCATGACGATTCGATCCGGGTCCGGGTACGGCAGCGACGAGAACAGAATCGGCCGCGCAACGCTCACGATGGCCGTGCCCGCGCCGATGCCGAGAGCAAGCGTGAGCGCCGCGACCGCCGCGAATCCGGGGCTGCGGCGCAGGCCGCGCAGCGCGTAGCGCAGATCGGCGAGCAGCGACTCGACGGCGTTTTCCCATCCATAGGAGCGCAGCGTCTCTCGCGCGCGATCCTGATCGCCGAGCTTCTGCCGCGCCGCGCGCGCCGCTTGCTCGGCCGAGAGCCCCTCGCGCTCGAGCTCGCTGCGTGCGCGCTCGAAGTAGTCGCGCACCTCCTCGTCGAGCTCCTCGTCGACCACGGACCGCTGCGTGAGCGCGCGGAGTCCGCGCGCGAGTTGCCGCCAAAGCATCCCGTCAAGCCTCCGCGTCGAGGAGCCGCGCCATGGCGGAGACGCGCAGCTTCCAGTGCTCCGTCTCGACCTCGAGCTGCCGGCGGCCCGCGGCCGTCAACGAATAAAACTTGCCGCGTCGGCCGTTTTCGGTGTCGCGCCACTCGGCGTCGAGCCAGCCCGAGCGCTCGAGCCGGTGCAGCGCCGTCAGCAGGGAGCCGGGGTTCACCTTGAACACGCCGCGCGTGATCTGCTCGATGCGCCGGCCGATGCCGTAGCCGTGCATCGGCGCGAGGCTCAACGTCTTCAAGATCAGCATGTCGAGCGTGCCCTGAATGACGTCGGTGCTGAATTTCGGCATGGAGCCCCCAAGCGAAAACCCGCGCACCATGCGCCCTTCTCCTCTTGATTGTCAAGATATGAGGGCCGACGGCGTACTGCCGAAAATGGCCGCTTTCGCCTACCGCGTCCCGGCGGCGGACTCGATTAGACTGGGGCGCAAGAGGCGATTGATTGTCGGCCGATGACTGATTGTCGGCCGATACGGAGAACCCGCATGACCGCGCAGGGCGCGCACGACGCCGGCGCGCCGCGCTACGAGCACTTCCCGCACGACGCGGACATCGGCGTGCGGGGATTCGGCCGCTCGCCCGCTGAAGCGTTCGAGCAGGCGGCGCTCGCGATGACGGCCGTGGCCACGCGCGTCGCGGACATCGCGCCCGAGCGCACGGTCGACATTACGTGCGAAGCGCCGGACCTCGAGCTGCTGCTCGCGGATTGGCTGAACGCGATCGTCTACGAGATGGGCGCGCGCAACATGGTCTTCGGCCGCTTCGAGGTGCTCATCAACGTGCGCATCGACTCGGTCCGGCTCGAGGGCAAGGCCTTCGGCGAGACGCTCGACGCGTCGAAGCACGAGCAAGGCGTCGAGGTCAAAGGCGCGACCTACACGAGCCTCGAGGTCGCCGAGCGGGCCGACGGCACGTGGGTCGCTCAGTGCGTGATCGACGTTTGACGCATGGATCTCGGACTGCTCCAACGCGAATCGGAGTTCGTCTGGCGCATCGAGCCTCGCGGCGACATGCGCGTGCCGGGCGTTTTGTACGCCGACGAGGCGCTCGTGCGCGCCATGGACGCGAAGGTCTGCGAGCAGCTCCGCAACGTCGCGACGCTGCCCGGCATCGTGCGCGCCGCCTACGCGATGCCGGACGCGCATTGGGGCTACGGCTTTCCGATCGGGGGCGTCGCCGCGTTCGATCCGCGACAGGGCGGCGTCGTTTCGGCGGGCGGCGTCGGCTTCGACATCTCCTGCGGCGTTCGCAGCCTTCACGCCGAGCTCACGCGCGAGGACGTCGAAGCCGTCAAGAAGCGGCTCGCGGACGCGCTTTACCACGATATTCCCGCGGGTCTCGGGGGCACGGGGTCGATCCGGCTCGACGACGACGAGATGGACGCGATGCTAACGGGCGGCGCGCGCTGGGCCGTCGAGCAAGGCTACGGGGAGCCGGCCGATCTCGAGCGCGTCGAGGAGCGCGGCGCGATGAAGGGTGCCGCGCCCGAGCGCATCTCGGCGCGCGCGAAGGAACGCCAGCGCGCCGAGATGGGCACGCTCGGCTCGGGCAATCACTACCTCGAGATCCAGCACGTCGCTGAGATCCACGACGCGAAGCTCGCGGAGGCGTTCGGGCTCGAGGAAGGCGGCATCCTCGCGACGATCCACTGCGGCTCGCGCGGGCTCGGCCATCAGATCGGCACGGAGTTCCTGCGCAGCATGGCCGTCGCCGCGCACGAGCACGGGATTCGTCTGCCGGACCGCGAGCTCGCCTGCGCGCCGATCGATTCGCCGCTCGGCGAGGCGTACCTCGGCGCGATGCGCGCGGGCATCAACTGCGCGCTCGCAAACCGGCAGATCCTCACGCACCTCGCGCGGCAGACCTTCGCGCGCATCCTGCCGAGCGCGCGGCTCACGCTGCTCTACGACGTCTCGCACAACACGTGCAAGGCCGAGGAGCACCGCGTCGACGGAAAGCCGACGCGCCTCTTCGTCCATCGCAAAGGAGCGACGCGGGCGTTCGGCCCGGGACATCCGGAGCTGCCGACCGCGCTTCGTCACGCGGGCCAGCCGGTTCTGATCGGAGGCTCCATGGGCACGGCGTCGTACGTTCTGGCCGGCGTCGCGGACAGCGAGGCGCTCTCGTTCAGCTCCTCGTGCCACGGCGCCGGGCGCGCGATGAGCCGCCACGAGGCCGTTCGCACCTGGCGAGGTGCCGACGTGGTCAAGGACCTCGCGACGCGGGGCATCCTGATCCGGAGCCGCTCGATGCGCGGCATCGCCGAAGAGGCCCCGCACGCCTACAAGGACGTGTCCGCGGTCGTGCAAGCCGCGCACGAGGCGGGACTCTCGCGCACGGTCGCGCGGCTCGAGCCGCTCGTCTGCATCAAAGGCTGATGCGTCAAGGCTGATGCGTCAAGGCTGATGCGTCAGAAGCTGATGCATCGCTGATACATCCAAGACTCACCGGGTCTTCGCATCAGAACCAGAGGCGGATGCCGACGACGAAGCGCGTATCGTTCGGGTCCTCGCCGGCGGCTTTCGCGAGGTCGGCGGTGCGGCCGTGCTTGCTCTCGCGCGTCACGCCGAGGTAGGGCGCGATCTCGCGGCGAATCTCGTAGCGCAGCCGAAGGCCGATGTCGGTGTCCGACAGCCCCGATCCGATGCCGCGGCCAGGATCGGCTTCGCCGTACCAATTGAGCTCGACGCGCGGCTGCAGAACGAGCCGATTCGTCATGAGCAGCTCGTACTCGGTCTGCACGCGCGCGGCCGTCTTCCCTCCTTCGCCGACGTAGCCCGTCGCCCGGATCTCGAAGCGGTACGGGGCCAGCCCTTCGACGCCGAACGCCGCCCACGTCGTATCCGGCTCCGGCCGAAAGTCCTGACGCGCTCCCGCGACGTAGTCCCACCAGCGAGCGAAGCTGCGGCTGAAAAGCAGCTCGAGATCGGCGTCCTCCGTGCGTCCGGCACGGCGTTGTCCCTCGGTGCGCATCCGAAGCTTCGTGAGGCTTCGGCCGGCCCATGCATCGACGTCCCAGTCGACGACGTCGCCGCCGTCCGCGCGCTGCGCCTCGAGCCGATCGAAGAGCACGAACGTCGTGAAGGGGTCCTCGTGCATCTCGTGGAGCGCCTCGTGCCCGAGATCCGGGAACGCGGCGGCCCGCTCCTCCGGCGTCGGCGGCGGCAGATAGGGGCGCTGCGCGGGCGCGTCCTGCGCGGGCGCGTCGTGCGCGTGGGTGTGCTGCGCGGCCGCCGGGCCGCCGCAGGCAGCCATCGACGCGATCGAGGCCGCGGCAATGCGAGCCATCGACGAGAGCCGGCGCCGATTTCGGTTTGCCATCGCTTCGCCCTCAGACGTCCACGCGCACTTCGCGGAACATTCCCGAGTGCATGTGATAGAGCAGATGACAGTGATACGCCCAGGGCCCGAGAGCGTCCGCCGAAACGCGATAGGCACGCTTCGCGCCGGTCGGCACGCTCAGCGTGTGCTTCCGCAGATGAAACGCTCCCGACTCGTCCTCGAGATCGCTCCACATGCCGTGCAGGTGGATCGGATGCTCCATCATCGTGTCGTTGACGAGGACGATCCGGACGCGTTCGCCGTACCGCAGCTCGAGCGGCTCCGAGCTGCCGAACGGGATGCCGTCGAACGACCAGAGGTACCGCGCCATGTGCCCGGTCAAATGGAGCTCGATCGTGCGGCCCGGATCCCGGCCGTCCGGATCGGGGAACAGCGTCTTGAAGTCGGCATAGGTCAGCACGCGGCGGCCGTTGTCGCGGAGTCCGATGCCGGGATCGTCGAGCCGAGTCGACGGCATCATCGTCTGCATGTCGACGTTCGGGTTCCCGCGCTCGCTGGCCGGGTGCGTCTGCATGTGCTCGGGCTGCGCGGCGGCCGCTCCGGCTTCGGAAGGAGCCGTGCCTGCTGCCGGCGTCGAATGATCCATGCCGGGCATACCGGGCATCGAATGCGCCATGCCGGGCATGTCCGAGTGGTCCGAGGCGCCGTGCTCCATGCCCATGTCGGCCATCGTGAGGTAGACGATCTTGTCGACCTCAGGGACCGGCGCGTCGAGGCCTTCGCGCACGCTCAGCGTGCCGCGTGCGTAACCGCTTCGGTCCATGGACTGCGCGAAGATCGTGAAAGCGTCGGCGCCCGCGGGCTCGACGATCACGTCGTACGTCTCGGCGGCCGCCATGCGGATCTCGTCGCCGGTCACGGGATGCACGTACTGCCCGTCGACGGCGACGACCGTCATCTTCAATCCCGGGATGCGCACGTCGAAATAGGTCATCGCCGAGCCGTTGATGATGCGCAGCAGCACGCGCTCGCCGGGCGCGAAGAGGCCCGTCCAGTTGCCGGCCGGCGTCACGCCGTTCATGAGATACGTGTAGGCGTGGCCGCTTACGTCGGCGAGGTCGGCGGGGCTCATGCGCATGCGGCCCCACGCGAACCGATCGCGCAGCGCGCCGCCGAAACCGTCGTCCTTGACGTCGTGAATGAACGTGCCGAGCGTGCGCCGGTTGTGGTTGAAGTAGTCGGACTGCTTCTTGAGCAGCGCGTAAAGGCGATTCGGGCTCATGTCCGTCCAGTCCGAGAGCAAGATCACGTGCTCCCGGTCGTAAGCAAAGGGCGGAGCCTCGCGCGGATCGATGACGATGGGCCCATAGACGCCCGTCTGCTCAGTGAAGCCCGAGTGCGCGTGATACCAGTACGTGCCGCTCTGGCGAACCTCGAAGCGATAGAGGTACGAGCCGCCGGGCGCGATGCCGCCGAAGCTCAAGCCTGGCACGCCGTCCATCGCCGCTGGCAGCACGATGCCGTGCCAGTGGATGGATGCCTGCTCGGACAGGGCGTTTCGAGCTCGAATCGAGACGGTGTCGCCTTCGCGCCAGCGCAAGAGCGGACCCGGCAACGAGCCGTTCACGAGCGTCGCGAGCGACGGCGAGCCTGTGAAGTTGACGGCGCTGCTCGCGATCGTGAGATCGATCTCGGCGCCGGACA
>DASTSM010000354.1:0-13556 GCA_035760685.1 Gammaproteobacteria bacterium
TTCATCACGTTCTCGGGCGTCGCCGTGAAGCGGATCTCGGGCTCTCGCAGGACCTCGGCGAGCTCCTCGCGGGAGAAGCCGGCGCCGGCGTCGGCGGCGAGCAGCACGCCGGCGGCGCGGTCGGGATCGGCTTCGATCGCCGCGATCGCCTCCTCGAGCGCGGCGAGTACGGCGCGATAGAGCTCCGGGTTGCGGCGCCTCCACTCGGCCGTCGTCGAGAGCATCGTGAAGGTCGTCGGTCCGCCGAGAACGTCGTCCGTGCTCATGACCGTGTGAATCGCGGAATTCTCGATCTCGCGCTCGTGGAACGGCGGCGACGTGAAGTGCGCGTCGATGCCGCCCCCGCCCGACAAGAGCGCGACGACCGCGTCGGGATGCGTCATCGACACCGTGTACTTGTCGAAGCGGTGCACCTCGCCGTCCCCAAAGCGCTCGCGCGCGTACATCTGCATGACGAGCGCGGGAATCGAGACGTTGACGGCCGTCAGCGCGATCTTGTCGTTCTCCCCGACGTCGTCGAGCGTGCGCAGGCCGGGCGCCCGCGTGTTGAGGTACATCGGCAGCGACGCCATGGCCGCGATGCCGCGCACCTCGGCCGTGCCGCGCGTGCGGTCCCAGAGCGTGAGGAAGGCCGGGGGGCCGGCCGCGATGAGGTCGACGGAGCCCGACAGCAACGCGTCGTTCATGACGGCGGGACCGCCGAGGTCGATCCAGCGAACCTCGAGGTCGGTGATGCCGGCCGCGCGGGCATGCTTCTCGATGAGATGCTCATCGCGCATGACGTAGAGCGGGAGGAAACCGACGCCGCCTGCGCCGAGCGGAATTCGGACGGTCGGAACGGCCGGCCCGCGGCTGCACGCGGCGAGTGCCAGGACCGCGACGACGAGCGGGGCGGCGGCCGCGAGCTTTCGCAGGGGCGTTCGAACCGCTCGTCCTTCGATGCGCATGGGCCTGGTCTCCGTCCCGCCTCGGCCCTCGGCGGCCCTCAGCGGGCCGGCGTTGCGAGCCGCACGAGGTCGCCGACGTTCTCGAGCTCGTCGATGCGCCGGCAGCTCTCGATGAGCCGCTCCACGCGGTCCGCCGGCAGCGCGCAGACGGCCTGGTCGCGGAACTTCTCCTCGAGCTGCTCGTCGCTCAAGGGCCGCCGCAGATTGCCGAGCGATTCCTCGACGCGCTCGTGCAGCACCGTGCCGTCCGCGAGCTCGACTTCGATGTCGGCCTGGTCCTCGCCGACGGCGGGGTCGGCGACGGCGGTCGTCAGCGATCGGATTCGCGCGAGCTTCGCGTCGTGCAGCGCCTCTTCCGTGAACTCCGCGAGCCCTCCCTTGCCGCGCACGAGCCCGATGGCCGCGGCGTGATAGATCGAGTACTTCGTCTGAAGCGCGCGGCGCAGGTCCTTCTGGTTGCAGAGATCGAGCACGAGCGGCGCGACTCGGAGCCTCACGGCCGCGACGTCGTCGGGATCGATCGAGTGGCGCTTGCGCAGCCGGGTGCACCCGTCGATCGTCGGGTGCACGACGAGACCGCAGGCATAGGGCTTGTAAGCGTTCACTCGCAGGTCGAAGTCGGTGCCGAGCCCCTGCGTGATCTTCTCGAGGTCGTGCTCCGCCGCCGTCACGGGCGCGAAGCCTCGGGGCCCCTCGAGCGCGCGCTCGCCGGCCGTGAAGCCGGCGCGGGCGAAGAGCGCCGCCGTGTAGCCGTTCTGAGCGGCGCGGCCCGGCTGAAACGATTTCGCCATGGAGCCGAACATCTCGCGGATGCCGGCGGCCTGCGTCGCCGCGAGACCGAAGGCCCAGACCGTCTGCGCCGTCGAGAGGCCGAGCAGACGCCCGATCGACGCCGCTGCGCCGAACACGCCCGCGGTCGCCGTGATGTGCCATCCGGCCTCGTAATGCGCGGGGTAGACGGCGTTGCCGATCCGGGATTCCGCCTCGAAGCCGAGGATGAACGCGTGCACGAAGTCCGCGCCCGAGACGCGCCGGGCGCTCGCAAAGGCGAAAAGCGCCGACGCGACGGGAACGCTCGCGTGCATGTAGTTCTTCGGCAGCGTGTCGTCGTACTCGTGCACGTGCGAGCCGATGCCGTTCAAGAGCGCCGCGTTGAGCGGATCGAAGCGCTCCGCGCGGCCGAGCACGGCGGCCGTGCGGTCTCCGGAATAGGGCCCGAGCACCTCGATCGCGATGTCGACGGCCGGCTCGCGGCTTCCGCCGAGCGCGCAGCCGAGATAGTTCAGCAGGGCGCGCCGAGCCTCGCGGCGAACGTCTGCGGGGATCGCGTCGGCGGAGGTCTCGGCGACGTAGGCGGCGAGCGCGTGGGTGTAGCGTCCGGCGCCCGGCGGAGTTTCGACGGTGATGGCGTTCATGCGAGCCGGATCATACCGAGCCCCGAGAGCCGCGGCCAACGCGTCGGAATCGTCTCGCTTCCTTCGGAGTCTCTGCGGCGGCGCGCTGCTCGCGTCCGCCGCGATCGCGGGCTGTCTCAGCGCACGGCCGAGACGCCGCGCTCGGCGAAAGCGAGATCGAGCTTCTCGACGACGTCCTCGACCCGGATGCGATCCATCGCGTTCGGGTCGCGCACGCGCCGCCCGAAGGCGATCTCGTCCACGCTCTTGCCGAACTCGGCGAGCACGGCTTCGGGGTACTTGTCCACGACGAGGTGCTGGCTGAAATAGGGGCCGGTCCTTACGCGGTTCGAAGTCGCATAGAGCCCGACGACCGGCGTGCGCACGGCCGTGGCCATGTGCGCAGGCCCCGAGTCGGGACACAGCACGACCGTCGCGCGCTCGAGGATCGCGAGCAGGCGCTTGAGCGATGTCTCGCCGACGAGATTCTTCGGCCGCGAGCTCGCGAGGTCCGCGATGCCGCGGCCGTAGTCGCTCTCGATCGCCGTCTTGCCTCCGGTCAGGAGCACCTGCGCCCCGTACCGGGCGGCGGCATAGTCGGCGACCTCCGCATAGCGCTCGATGCGCCAGTTTCGGTAATTGCGAAAGCGCTGGCCCGTGCAGGGGCTTATGACGAGCACGGGCCGGCCCGGCTCGGCGAGCGCGGCCGCGGCCTCGCGGTCTTCGTCCTCGACCGGAATGTCCCAGCGCGGCGCGCCGCGCTCGATGCCGAACGCTTCGGCGAAGCCGAAGAGCCCGTCCATGACGTGGCAGCTCGGGCGCGCCGCGACGCGGCGGCTGCAGAACCACCATTGAAAGTCGCGCGCCCGCGCTCGATCGAAGCCGAGGCGGTCCGGCGCGTCGACGAGGAGGCTCGCGGCGTTCGCGCGCATCGAGGCGTGCATGTGGAGCAGCAGCGGGAAGCGCCGGCCGCGCAGCCCGCGGCGCAGGTCCGCGAAGCCGCGAAGGCCGCGCGACTTGTCGAGGGTCAGAAACTCGACGCCTTCGAGCCCGCGCAGCAGGCCGTGCTCGACTTTGCCGACGATCCACGTGATCTTCGTCTCGGGCCAAGCGGCTTGGAGCGCGCGCACGACGGGCACCGTATGGCAGCAGTCGCCGATCGCGGAGAGGCGCAGAATGCAAAGCTCCGAAGGCGGATCCGAGATGGCTGGCAAGTCTTGGGTCTCGTGTCGGAACGGCCGTGTCAGGGTCGGCGCAGATGTCCTCGCGGCTCGGCGCGTCCTCGGCCGCGCGCTATGGTACACGAGCGGGGCGCACGGCCGGAGTGGTCCGAAGGCCGAGCGGCGGCTATGCTGCTCTCCCGCTGCGCAGCGCGGCGAGGGCGTCGCTCAAAGAACTACGGAACGAAGGCATTCGAAGAACAAAAAAGAGGGGCATGCGACATGAAGACTGACGTCGAGGTGGTTGAAGGACGGACGCGCCGCGACTTCCTTATCGATGCGGCTCGGCTCGCGGCCTTGAGCGCCGTCGCGGCCGGCGCGCCGTTCGGGGGATGGGGCCGGCCGGCGGCCGCGCAGACGGTCACGGGTCCGGCGGCCGAGCCCGACTCGGCATCGTACGCCGTGCTGCTCGGAACGCAGGGCGGACCGAGCGTGAACCTGCGCCGCGGCATGGCATCGAGCGTCGTCGTCATCGGCGGGCAGCCTTACCTCGTCGACTGCGGCTATGGCGCCGTGCGTGCGCTCGTCGAAAGCGGGCTCGGCTACATGGGCATCCGCAACGTTTTCTTGACCCACCTCCATGACGATCACACGCTCGACTTGACGGCGCTCATGTCCTTGCAGTGGACCGGACGCAGCACGAAGCGCACCGACGTCTACGGGCCGTATGGCACGGCGGCGCTCGTCGCGGCGGCGCTCGATTACTTGGCGCCGAACTTCACCATCCGGACCGTGGACGAAGGCCGATCGGTGCGGCCCGAGACGCTCTTCTACGGGCACGATGCGGAGGCTTCGGCGACGCCGACCAAAGTCTTCGAGGACGAGCGCGTGCGCGTCACGTGCGCGGAGAACACGCATTACCCCGAAGCCGCAAAGGCCCGCATGCCTTTTCGCTCGGTCGCCTATCGGCTCGACGCGGCCGACCGGTCGTTCGTGTTCGCGGGCGACACGACCTACTCGAAGAACCTCGTCGAGCTTGCGCGCAACGCGGACGTGCTCGTCTGCGAGGCCATGGACGTCGCGCAGCATGAGCGCCTCGTGCGTCAGGCGAAGGAGGCGGAGGAGAAGGGCGACCCCAACAGCGCGTTCCTGCACCACGTCGCGGACACGCACTCGACGACGGAGCAGGTCGGACAAATGGCGGCCGAGGCAGGCGTCAAGACGGTCGCGCTGAACCATTTGCTGCCCGGCTCGAACGGCCCGCTTGCGCGCGAGCTGCCCGACACCACGTACATCGCGGGGGTGCGAAAGTTTTTCAGCGGTTCGGTCATCGTCGGCCGCGACCAGATGCGGCTCTGAGCCCGCTCGCACGCGGCCGCCCATCGCGTGGGGCCGCATGACGGGTCAGAAAGATCTTTTCGAGGCTGCGGCCGGGCCGGACGGCCTTTCGTACCGGCTCGGTTTCTTGTCCGCGCCCGAGGAGGCCGAGCTCCTCGAGGTCTTTGCGGCGCTTCCGCTCGAGGAGGCGCAGTACAAGGAGTGGCGCGCGAAGCGCCGCATCGTGAGCTACGGCGGACGCTACGACTTCAACGAGAACGAGCTGCGGCCCGCAGGTCCCATTCCGCGGTTTCTGTACCTGATGCGCGAGCGTCTCGCCGCGTGGGCCGGGATCCCGGCGTCGGGACTCGAGCATGCCGTCGTCGCGGAATACCGGCCCGGCACTCAGCTCGGCTGGCACCGAGACGTGCCGACCTTCGAGACCGTGCTCGGCGTGTCGCTAGGGGGTTTCGCACGCATGCGGTTTCGTCCCTATCCGCCGAGGTCGACGCGCCGAGCGGCGTTCGCGCTCGATCTCGAGCCGCGCTCCGCGTACATCCTGTCCGGCGCCGCGCGCTGGGCTTGGCAGCACGCGATCTCGCCGACGAAGACGCTGCGTTACTCGGTCACGTTCCGCACGCTCCGGGCGCGCCCGGAAGACAGCGGAAAGTCGAGCACGGAGGATTGAATCGCGTCCGCGCTCGCATTGAGCAGGCCGACTTGCGCATCGATGCGCTCGACGGCGTCGCCGATGGCGTGGGCGGCGGGACGCAGCGCCGCGCGGCCGAGGCGCCCGCCGTAGTTCAGCCATGCGACCCAGGGCATCGCGGCCAATCGAGCGCCGACGAAGAGATCGTCGATCTCGTCCAATGCTTGCAGCAGCAGCTCCATCCGCTGTTCTCCTCGATCTAGCGTCATACACGATCGGGGAGCTGAACAGTTCCACTTGGGCGAATGGGGCGATCACCTATTGCTTCGGCGAGCTCGGTTCGATCTTCACGGTCTCGTTCTCGTCGTACGTCGCCGGGAACGAGTGATGCGCGTAAGCGCTCGTAGCCGTCAGTCAGGCCGACGCCGGCAACAACGTAAGCCGCGTCAGCGTTCGGGTGCTCCTCAGTCGTCGAGTCGAAGGTTGTCCCGGATCGGCACGACGAGATGGAAAAGCTTCAGACCGCCTTGGCCTCGATGGCTGACGCTCGCCGTTTCGCGCGGACCGAGATAAATGCCGGCCCCCTTCTCGACGTCGTAGCTTTTCCCGTTGAGGCCGATGACGCCCTGTCCTTCCATGAGGTAGATGAGCTGATGCGTATCCGCGAGCTCCTCGGCGTCGAAGCGCTCGCCGCGATCGAGCCAGCGCAGCATGCCGACGACGTTCTCGGCCCCGCAGAGCGCCTTGTTGAGGATCTCCGCGACTTGGCCTTGTCCGTCGAGGTCCTTGCGCGGAACGTCGTTCGTATGAATATGAGTGGTCGCCATGATCGATGCTTTCTGTGCTATTTCGTCGCTCGAAGCCGCGCGAAAATCTTTCGCGCCGCGCGTCGGTCTCTCGAAGCCGGCCGGTTCAGCTTTGTACCCAGACCTTGCCGTCGCGCCGCTCCCAGAGCAGGTCCTCCTTGGTGCCGTCCAAAATCGTGGTCTTGAAACGGTTCGGGGCCTGGAACTCGAAATAGAAGAGCGGCTCCTTCGAGCGCAGCCGATGCTTCTCCTCGGCCGGGATGAATACGAGGTCGCCGGGATCGAGATCGCGGACGCCGTCCTCGGTTTCGATCGTGGCCTTGCCCTCGAAAATGAAATAGAAGTGCTCGCAGTTCTTATGCAGGTGATAGGGCGACGATGCTCCCGCCTTGTAGTACATGACGCCGGCGAGCATGTCGTCCATATCCGTAAGCTCCTTGCTCACGAAGAATACGCGCTCGCGCCCCGGCACGACCGAGAGCAGGCGCGGAAGCTCGTCCTGATGAAAGATATAGGCCATGAAATTGCTCCTTACCCCTGAGCGCTGCAGCGATCCTCCCTATGTTGATCGTCGCTGCATCGTTGTTCGCAAAGAGAGTAGGGCAATTGGAGTATTCGAGCAATTGGGACTACGCCGTTCGCAAGGGTTCGACTCCCGCGCCTCGGTCGCTCGAGCCGCGTCATCGTAATTCTCGGAATCGATGACTCGTGCCGCGTGCGACCCAGGTGCGGAAACGCGAGCGCCTAGAAAATGCCGCGTTCGTTTCGCAATTTGTAAACGGCGTGCGGTTCTGTTACGGACGGCTCACGCTCCGCGTCGGCATTCGCCTGTGGTGCTAGTGCGACACGCGGCCGTCGAGTTGAGCTACCATTCGCTTGTTCGGGGGAATCACACTAGGGGGTCAGATCATGCGTAGTCCTACGCGTTTACCGAAACTCGCGCTGCTCAGCGCCGCCGTCGGCGCCGTGCTTGCGCCGGCCGTGAGCTTTGCTCAGCTCGAACAAATCATTGTCACGGCCGAGCGCCGCGAGACGAGTCTCCAAGAGACGCCGATTTCGATCCAGGCGTTCTCCGCCCAAGACCTCGAGCTCGGCGGCATCCAACAGGGACAGGATCTCGGCATCATGACGCCGAACGTCGTGCTGAATCCGCAAGGCGGCGGAGGCTCCGGCGGCGGCAATTTCTACATCCGCGGACTGCCGGGCGTCGGCGTCTATCTCGACGGCGTGTGGCAGGGCGACGCCGGCCTGCTCGAATCGGATTTCGTCGAGATGGAGCGCGTCGAGGTGCTGCGCGGCCCGCAGGGCACGTTGTTCGGTCGCAACACCAACGGCGGCGCGATCAACATGGTCACGAAGAAACCGGCCGACGAGTTCGGCGCCCGTATGAAGCTCGGGGTCGGCGAGTTCAACCGTCGCGACATGGAGTTCGCGGTGGACCTGCCGTTCTCGGACAAGGTCAAGACGAAGTGGATGGCCGCGAGCCTCAAGAACGACGGCTTCCTCGAGAGCCAGGTGACTCACCGCTCGCTCGGCGACCAGAACGACACGCTGCTCCGCGGCGACATTCTCTGGGAGCCCACCGACGCATTTTCGCTACGCGTCGTCGTCGACGACGAGACGAAGCACGGCACGCCGCCGCGCATCGTGCGGTTCACGAACACGAATCACGCGCGGTATCTCGCGTACAACGTGCTGGCCGGCAACCCGGACTTCCTGGCCGCCGTGCGGCAGCGCGATCCGAGCTTCCCGGATCCGCCGAAGAAGCTCGCCGGCACCGAGTTCACGCCCGAGGCGACCGAGACGGGCTTCCCGGGCGGAAGCGTCGGCAAGTGGGAGACGAGGTCCGACACGGCGCCCGACGGCGTCAAGCGCGACCTGCAATATGCGACGCTGACGTTGAACTGGCAGGCGGCGCCGCACTTCGCGATCCAGTCGATCACGTCCACGTGGGAGCAGACCCGCCGCAACGTGACGGACTTCGACGGCTCCGAGTTCACGGTCACGACCGACGACTACCGTAATCGCGACCGCAACGTCACGGAGGAAATCCACTTCACGGGCGACAACTTCAACGGCCGGGTCAACTGGCTCGCCGGTCTCTACTACTTGGATCAGACGCAGCGGCAGCGCTTTTATCGCTGGGGCATGTGGGAGTTCGCAGTCCCGAACACGGGGCCCGGGGATCCCGCGATCGATTTCGCGGCCGTGAACTACGTCAGGGCCTATGGGCGGCTCATGGACGCCGATCCGTTGTGCTATCGGCCGCGGCCGGCGAGCGGCCAACCGCCGCTGAGCCCGCCCGATCCGGACAGCTGCCTGCAGAACTTCTTCCCGCTGACGTCGATCAGCGACGACGCCCTCACCGAGAACCAGCTCACGGACACGGCGTTCTTCGGCGAGACGACGATCAGCGCGACCGACAAGCTGGACTTCACGGTGGGCATCCGGCTGACTCAGCATGACGGCCGCGCCCTCACGCTGACGCCTACTCAAGCGTTCCGGACCGCGGACCCTCTGGTCTCGCCCGAAGGCGACTCCTTCGCGGGCATCGTCACGACCGTCAACGAGGACCCGGATCTCGGCACGATCACGACTCACAAGTACGGCATCACCTACCAGTACACCGATGCGGTCATGCTGTACGGGACCTACAGCGAGGGCTTCACGTCGGGCGGTGTCACGATCAGTCCGAATTTCCCGAACCCGATCGTCCTCGACCCGGAGGTCATCTCGACCACCGAGATAGGCATCAAGTCGGATCTGCTCGGCAGCCGGCTGCGTTTTAATGCCGACTACTACGACTTCGACTGGAAGGGTTTACGCGTACCGATCCTGCCGCCCGATCCGGACAACCCGGGACAGAATCTGCCGTTCCCGGTCAACACGAGCTCGGGCAAGGCCGCAGGAAACGGCTGGGAGTTCGACTTGACGTGGGCGCCCGGCGACCGCTGGCGCATCAACGGCGGCCTCGGCTTGACTAACAACCGGTACGTGTACATCGGCGTGCCCGACGCTGCCGGCACGGGAATCCAGCCCGGCTTGCCGTTCGCCTATTCGCCGGATCGAAGCGCTTCGGTCGCCGTCCAGTACGAGATGCCGCTCGCTAACGGCGCGCACATCCTCTGGAACGGCCGCTACGGCTGGATGGATAAGTACATCCGCGATCCGGCCAACCAACGCATTCCGAAAGATGCGAACGGCAACATCCTCTACGAGCCCGCGTACGGCATCTTCAACGCCAACGTGAGGTACGAGCCGTCCGATCGCGACTGGTACGTCGAGGTCTGGGGCCGCAATCTCGGCGACGTGCAGTACATCAACGGCGGCTTCGATGCCCGTACCGTCTGGGGTTACGACTTCAGCACGATCGGGCGGAAGCGCGAGGTCGGGGCGTCCATCGGCTTCGAGTTCTGATCGATCCCCGGCGTTCGAGCCTGCTCGGGTCCCTACGGGCGAGCCTGCTCGGGTCCCCACGGGCTCCGAGCCTAACCGGCCTCCGGGCGGGGTGCACTGCATCCCGCCCGGCTCTTCTAGACGCCGATAATGGGATTTTGCCCACCTCGCCGTCCCCAAAAATAGTTGGGCAGGCGTTTCCCTTGCGTTTGGGCAAGGGCAGGCGTATGGTGCCGCGAGAACAAGAACACGAGTCTCCGGCGAGGCGCGACCCTTTCATGAGCACAGCGACCGACTCTCTGCTCGGCGAGATCGAGACGTTCTGTCGACGCTCCGGCATGGCGGAGTCCACGTTCGGCCGGCAGGCCGTCAACGACGGCAAGCTCTGCGCGAGGCTGCGCAGCGGCAAGGACGTCACGCTGGAGACCGCGGAGAAGATCAGGACCTACATCACCCGATATCAACCCCCGCAGCTCTCGAACGGTGAGCTCCTCGCTGCGTCGGAGAAGTCTGCAAGCAAGGGCACGACGAAGGACACCACGATGAGTGCGACTGCGAAGCGCAAGCGATTGCCGGAGATGCAAACCGCAACGGCCCCCGAGGGGACCGACGATCGGCCCTTCAGGTTCTACGACAACCGGCAGAAGTACCTCGCGTTCGTCAACACCTGCAACGAGAAGTGGAAGGTTGCGGAGCGCGCGGCGCGCGAGCTCACTCACCTGAAGCCGACGCCGCCGGCGCTGCGTCTCTTCGACGCCGGGATGGGCGACGGCACCGTGCTCACGCACGTCATGCGCGCGATGCATCGCCGGTTCCCGATCACGCCGTTCTTCATCGTCGGCAAGGAGATCAGTCTCGAGGACGTGCGCCTATCGCTCGAGAAGCTCCCGGATCGATTCATCGAGCACCCGGCGAGCGTCATCGTCATCACGAACCTTTACTACGCCGAAGCCCCGTGGCTCCGGCCGCGCGACGTCAAGAACGCGGCCGCGCTGAACTGGCGCGAGGTCGCGCTCGAGGGCGCGTCGTCCTACGAGTACGGCGAGCAGCTTCGAGCGCTCGATCCGTTCCTCGTCGAGGGATGGCAGGTCAAGTCGAGCGAGAAGACCGGCAATCCGATGTACGTGCGGCCCTCCGTGCTCGTGATCTACCGCAAGGACCATTCCTTCCTGCTCGATTCGGTGATCCCGCATCCGGGACAAGTCGGCGGCAACTACGACCTCGCCATCGCCTCTCAACCCTGGCGGGCGCGCATGAGCGCGGAGTTCAAGGTCAAAAAGGTGCTCGCGCCTCTGGTCCGGGCGCTGGGACCTTCGGGCAGGCTGCTCGCCGTACAGTCCTGCGGGGACGACCCGGCTCTCGAGCTCGTGCACAAGGTTTGGCCGGACGAAGATCCGTTCAAGGTCAACCGGCACGAGCTCATCAAAGTGCTGCGCGAGGAGCTCGGCCGCGACGCCCGCAACTACAACTTCGTCGCGGGCTCGGACGCGAAAGCCCTGTTCCGCTACGAGATGCACACGCTCCCGAGCGAGGTACAGCAGAGCATCGGCACGTCGACGCTGTTCGCGGCCTGGAACGCATCCATCTACGTCAATCAGATCGAGGACGAGCGTCTCGAGCCCGTCATCTCTTCGGGCCAGTACCTCAAACACACCGCCGAGGTCTTGAAGAAGTACAAGGGCCTCTGGTTCAACGACGAGAGCTTCGTCGTCTCGAGGAAGCAGTGAGCAGGAGTGCAGCGAGAATGGAATCGCGCGACGATTTGAAGCAGGCGGTCGCCTCGTTCGTCGAGGGCTACTCGATCGAGATCACGCCGCACGATGCCGACAAGCTTCCGGCCATCGCCGAGGCGCTCAAGCCCGGCACTTCCGTCTACGTCGCGAATCTCCCGGGCGTTCCGCTCGATACGGTCGTGAAGCTGTCCGGCCGCGTCAAGCAGCTCGGCTTCAATCCCGTTCCCCACATCGTGGCCCGGCGCGTCGAGAGCCTGGATGAGCTGGACCGCGCGCTCGCCGAGCTCCAGAGCCTCGGCGTCAACGAGGCGCTCGTGATCGGCGGCGACGTCGCCGCTCCGAAGGCGCCGTTCGACAGCAGCGCCGAGGTGCTTCAGACGGGACTCTTCGCGAAGCACGGCTTTCGCGCCGTGGGCGTCGCCGGCCACCCGGAGGGAAGCAAGGCCATCGGGGAGGCGCGCGTCGAGAAGGCCCTCAGGGACAAGGCGGAGCTCGCGAAGACCGCGGGCTTCGAAATTCGAATCGTGACTCAGTTCGGCTTCGATCCCGAGGCCGTCACGGAGTGGGAGGCTCGCACGACGGCGGAGGGCATCGCGCTTCCGATCCGGGTCGGAATGCCGGGTCCCGCGTCCCTGCGCCAGCTCGCCCGCTTCGCGATGGTGTGCGGCATCGGCTCCTCGGCGAGGATGCTCATGACGCGAACCGGCGCGACGGCCAACCTGCTGCGGACCCAGGCGCCCGACGAGCTCGTCACTCATCTCGCCAAGCACCGCGCGCAGCATCCGTCTTCGAGGCTCAAGGGGACGCATTTCTTTTGTTTCGGCGGCGTGGTCAAGACCGCCAATTGGGCGAATGCCGTGGCGGCGGGGCAATTCGAGCTCAACGCAAAGGCGACCGGCTTCGAGGTTCGGTGATGCCGATCTCGGGATTCGGGGTTGAAGGAAAGACAGCTAAACGATAGGTAACGAAGATGAGCAAGTCATACCTCTTTACGTCGGAGTCGGTCAGCGAGGGGCATCCGGACAAGATGGCCGATCAGGTGTCGGACGCCATCCTCGACGCGATCATTGCGCAGGATCAGAAGAGCCGCGTGGCGTGCGAGACGCTCACGAAGACCGGCATGGTCATGGTGGCCGGCGAGATCACCACGAACGCGGTCATCGAGGTCGAGCAGATCGTGCGCCAAGTCGTGCTCGACATCGGCTACGACCATTCGGACAAGGGCTTCGACGGCAACACCTGTGCCGTGCTGAACGCGCTCGGCAAGCAGTCGCGCGACATCGCGCAGGGCGTCGATCGTACGGCGCCGGAAGAGCAGGGCGCGGGCGACCAGGGCCTCATGTTCGGTTACGCGACGAACGAGACGGATACGTTCATGCCGGCGCCGATCATCTACTCCCATCTGCTGCTCGAGAAGCACGCGGAACTCCGTAAGGCCGGCAAGGCGCCGTGGGCGCGTCCCGACGCGAAGAGCCAGCTCACGTTCCGCTACGAGAACGACAAGCCCGTCGGCATCGACGCGGTCGTGCTGTCGACGCAGCACAGCCCGGACATCTCGCAGAAGGATCTGCGCGAGGCCGTCATGGAGCAGATCATCAAGCCCGTGCTGCCGTCGAAGTGGGTCGACAAGAACACCGAGTACCACATCAATCCGACGGGTCGATTCGTGATCGGAGGCCCGATGGGCGACTGCGGTCTCACGGGCCGCAAGATCATCGTCGATACCTACGGCGGCATGGCCCGGCACGGCGGCGGCGCGTTCTCGGGCAAGGATCCCTCGAAGGTCGACCGCTCGGCGGCGTACGCCTGCCGCTACGTCGCGAAGAACGTCGTCGCGGCCGGCCTTGCGGATCGCTGCGAGGTGCAGGTTTCGTACGCCATCGGCGTCGCGAAGCCGACTTCGGTCACGGTCGAGACTTTCGGGACGCACAAGGTGCCCGAGGAGAAGATCGCGGCCGCCGTGCGCGAGCACTTCGACCTGCGGCCGTACGGCATCATCAAGATGCTCGACCTGCTCCGGCCGATCTTCCGCAGGACGGCGTCCTACGGCCACTTCGGGCGTTCGGAGTTCAGCTGGGAGCGGACCGACAAGGCCGAAGCGCTCAAGGACTCGGTCTAGAAGGCCGTTCGGAAAATGGGGTCAGACCCCATGTT
>DASTSM010000355.1:0-2444 GCA_035760685.1 Gammaproteobacteria bacterium
ACGAGGTGCTCGACGGTCTCACGGCGCCCGCCGCAGCTCCGCCGAGCCCGCCCGAGCCGCAACCCGGGGACTTCGCCGACGCGTTTGAGGAAGCCGCTGCGCCGGACTGCGACGAGGCCGAGCACGACAAGCCGCCAGCGCCGTTCGTGCCGAAGATCGTCGCGCGGCCGCCGCAGCGGAGGAAGGGCCGACTGTCCTACGACGACCGCACGCGGATCCGCACGCGCTACCAGGCGGAGCTCGAGAGCCAGCAGGCGAAAGGCTTCAACCGCCTGCCGCGCGGCTTCGTGCAGGCGATGGCCGTCGAGTTCGGCGTCACCGCGCAGACCATCGCGGACATCGGCCGCAACCGAGATTCGTTCTAACCCGCAACCCAGGAGGAGACCATGAGCTTAGGACGTGAACTTGCCGACCATCCGATGCCGTCGCTCGCGAGGACCGCCGCAGGGCAATCGGGTTGCGCACCGGAGTGGGACGGCGCGCCGCCCGTCGGCGCCTTGAGACGAGCAACGCAAATCGTCGGGATGCTCACGGAGCGTACGCAGGCCGTCAACACGCGCCTCACGATGCTGCGCCGGCGACTGATCGGCATGCCGGAGGCCGAGAAGCCGCTGGAGAAGGCCTCGCGGCCCAGCCTTCCCGACCTCGAGGAGCTTTCCGCCGCGCTCGAGCGGCTGGACGGCGCGATCGACTACGCGCTCGCCCACGTCGAGGCGCTCGAGCAGCTCTGAGCCCAGGCTCACCGATCGCCTACGATCCACAACCAACCGAAGGAGACTTCCGATCATGTCCGCACAACCGATCGACATACCCAACGACAGGCTCGAGGTGCCTCTCGAGCGCATGGGCGCCAACCTGCTCGAGGCGCTCGTCAACGAGCTTCGTCAGCTCTCGAAGACCTGGCAGCAGCTCTCGAAGGACCAGCAGGACCGCGTGATCGACCGCCTGCGGTTCCGCGTGCGCGAGGAAACCGAGGCGGCGATGAACCTTATCGCGGCTGGCGATTTCGAGGCCGCGACCGTCAAGGTCGAGAAGATCGTCGTGAAGGACGGCGCCAAAGCCGAGATCGCGATCGGCACGAACCTGCATCGCGCCGTCGACCGCGTCGGGTTCCCGGCCGTGCTCGTCATGTGCAACCCAGAGCAGTACCTCAAGGGCATCGAAGAGCTCGAGGGCGAGGACGAGCAGAAGAACCTCGACCTGCCCGATACCTCGGGCTTCAACGGCGAGCGGCACGACCCGCCGGAGACGGCAGGGGACGCCGGCGCGGCGCCGGGCGACGAGCAGCAGCCGGACGACAGCGACGGCGGCGACGGAGAGGACGAAGACGGGGACGACGACGAGGACGAGGAGGCGTGACCCCGCAGGTTAACAGTCTGTTCGACGACGCGCAGCGCGACCTGCGCGTCGTCACCTACGGCGACGTGCGCATCGTCGTCTACGGCTCCCCGGCGCCCCAGGGCAGCAAGAAGTTCGTCGGCATGCGCGGCGGTCACGGCATGATGGTCGAGTCCTCGAAGCGCGTGAAGCCGTGGCGTCAGGACGTGAAGGCTGCCGCGCTCGCCGCGCGCAATGGGGCGCCGCCGCTCGACGGGCCGCTCGTCGTGCGCATGGTGTTCACGCTTCCGAAGCCCTCGAGCGCGCCGAAAAAGCGCCGCACGTACGCGATGCGCAAGCCCGACCTGTCGAAGCTGGCGCGCTCGACGGAGGACGCGCTGACCGACTCCGGACTGATCGCCGACGACGCGCGGATCGTCGAGTACGAGCGGCTCGCGAAGGTGTTCCCCGGCGAAGATCCCGAAGCGCTCGAAGCCCCGGGCGCGCTCATCGTGGTGAGGTGCCTATGACGACCTGTGGTTCGCTTTCGATGCACTACTGCTACAGCGCCAAGTGTCACGGCCGGCTCTCGCAGCACGACAAGGGCGTCTGCATTCATTGCGGCAAGCACGTGCACAATCCAGCCGAGCCGCCGCGGCTGCGCGTACGCAAGGACTTCGCGGACACGGCGTTCTCCGAGGAGCAGCGGGCGAAGCGGCCGACGCCCGCGCACATCAATCGCCGGCCGAAGGCCGCACCCCCGAGAAACAACAAGGGCCGGGAAATGCTTCGCCGCGCGAACAAGCATCGGTCGCTGTACTCCAAGCCAGCATGAACCCGCGCGCACTCTCCCGACCGCAGCCGCCGGACCGCCTGATCTCGATGCAGGGCCTCTCGGGCCCGGACCAGTTCGTCCCGTCGCCCGAGCTCCGCGACTGGATCGCGAGCAGCTACCTCGCCGACGGCGGGCCGCTCTTCAACCCCGAGCACGCGCACCTGCGCATCGCGACGCTCGGCGTGCTGTTCACGACCGCGGAGTACGTGAAGCAGCAGCGCCGCGTCGTCGGGCAGGCCGAGATGCCGGCGCGACTCGGCGGGAAGCTCAGCGGCTGGCAGAAGGCCCGCGC
>DASTSM010000356.1:0-15300 GCA_035760685.1 Gammaproteobacteria bacterium
CTCGCCGAGCTGCTTCATGATCGCGCGGGCCGCCTCGCGGTCCTCGAGCCGCACCCCGTACGGCGGGTTGGTCGCGAGGAAGCCGGCGCCCGCGCGGACGGGCCGCGCTTCGGCGAGGCGGCCCGTCTCGAGCTCGACGAAGTCGGCGACGCCGGCGCGCGCCGCGTTCGCGCCCGCGGCGTCGACGGCCGCCGCGTCGGCGTCGAGCCCGCGGAGCGGGATCTCGGGCGCTTTCTCGCGTGCCGCCGCGTCCCGCTTCACGGCCTCCCATAGCGCCGCGTCGTGGCCCTGCCACCCGAGGAAGCCGAAGTAGCCGCGCCGCGAGCCCGGGGCTATGCCGGCCGCGATGAGCGCGGCCTCGATGACGAGCGTTCCCGAGCCGCACATCGGATCGAGAAACTCGGAGGCGGTCCGCGATTTCTCGCCCCATCCCGCGCGAAGCAGCATGCCTGCGGCGAGGTTCTCGCGGAGCGGCGCTTCGCCGGCCGCCGTTCGGTAGCCGCGGCGATGCAGGCCTTCGCCCGAAAGGTCGATCGAGACGGAGATCGACGTCCGATTCGCGTGCGCGTGCACGCGCACGGCCGGGCGCTCGGACGCGACGTCGGGCCGGCGGCCCGTCGCGTCCCGCAGCCGGTCGCAGATCGCATCCTTGAGGCGCAGCGCGCCGAAGCCGGTATGCGTGATCGAGGGATGCTTGCCCGAGAAGTCGCAGGCGAGCGTTCGGCGCGGGTCGATGTGCTCACGCCAGTCGATCGCGCGCACGGCCTCGTAGAATTCCGCCTCGCTCGCCGCCTCGAAGCGCGCTACGACGAGAAACACGCGGCTCGCGACGCGCGACTCGAGGCAGGCGCGGTACGCGGCGTCGAGGCCGCCTTCGAACTCGACGCCGAGCGCGCGCTCCCGGACGCCCCGCGCGCCGAGCGACTCGAGCTCGCGGGCCAAGAGATCGCCGAAGCCGCGCGGCGCGCTCGCGACGTAGCGCGCGCCCGTCACGCTTCGGCTGCTTGGGCGAAGCCGCGAAGGATAGCCGTCCAGCCGCCCTCGGCGCCGATCCGATTGCGCACGTCGTCCGCCCGTTCGCCGAACCGATCGAGGTTGCGATGCTCGAGCTCGACCCGCGTCAGCGAGGGCGACAGCGCGACGAACCTGACCTCGACCTCCGTCACGAGCGCGGGATCGAAACGGAAGCTCGCGTCGAGCTGCCACGCGAGCGTCACCGCTTCCGGCGGATTCCACGCGATGACTCGGCCCCACTCGCACTCGCTGCCGTCCTCGCCGCGCTCGTACCAGCGTCCGCCGGCTCGCGGCTCGATGATCGCCTCGGCGAGGGCGGCCTTGCCTATGTGGTGCGTCTTCGGCCACCAGGCGCTCGTGCGCCGAGTGAATACCTCGAAGGCCTTCGCTTGCGAAGCCCTGACCTCGATCGAGCGCCTGACCGGCGCGGGTTTGATCGCTCTCGCGCTCATGCGGCGTTCTCGCTTCTTCCCCCGTGAGGAGATCGATGGGCCTCGTTCATGCGGCCTTGCGCAGCGGCTCGGGAGGCAGCGTCGCGATCATGCTCGGGCGCGCATTCATGCGCTCGAGCCACGCCGCGAGACGCGTGCCTTCGAGGATCGATCGGCCCTCGGGCGTCAGACCGAGGTAATAGATCTGCGGAGCGAGGAGGACGTCGGCGAGCGAGAATTCTGCGCCCGCGAGGTACTCGTTGTCGCCGAGCAGGCGATCGATCTCGCCGAGGCAGAGCCTCGCGTCGGGCACGGCGGCCGCGATCGCCTCCTCGTTGGGCGTCGTGCCGAGCAGCACGGGACCGACGATGCGGTTAAAGACGATGACGCGCGCGACCTGCGGGAACAGATACCAATCGTTGATGCCGATGAGCTGGTTCATGCGGCCGATACCCTCGGCGCCGTGCGGCTGCAGGGCCGGGAGCGGGAAGGCGGCGTCGACGTAGCGCAGGATGGCCTGCGTCTCATAAAGCTGGACGGCGCCGTGCTCGATGGCGGGGACCCGCCCGAAAGGATGGAGGCGGCGATACGCCTCGCTGCGCTGCGCACCCGGCGCCAGCGGCTCGATGCGGTACGGGGCGCCTTTCTCCTCGAGCGCCACGAGGACGCTGCGCATGAAGGGGCTGCCCGGCACGCCGTGAACCACGAATTCGCTCATAGCCTTTCTCCTTTCGGTGTCTTCGCTGACGTTCAGTCGTCGGCTTTCGTCTCGTCCTTCTCGACCTCGGCCTTGAAGCTGTCGAGCGCCGTAGCCCAGAACTGGTCGAGCCATGCGCGCAGCGCGCCGAGGCCGGCCGGATCGATCTCGTATACCCGGCGCGTGCCGTCCGCGCGGTCGGCCACGAGGCCGGCCTCCTTGAGGACCTTGAGGTGCTGGGATACGGCCGGACGGCTGACCGGCAGCTCGTTCGCGAGCTCGCCGACGGCGCGCGGGGACTTTGCGAGCCGTTCGAAGATTTCGCGCCGAGTCGGATCGGCCAGGGCGGCGAAGGCGGTCGAGGCGTTAGCCATTCCTTACGGTAAGCGAATACTTACCATCAAGTCAAGCGGGCCGCACGGCAGGCTCTCGGCCCGCGCGCGAAATGGACGCGCGGCGCTACTTGGCGAGCGGATCGGGCCTGACCTGGAAGTGCACGACGAGCGGCTTCGTGCCCTTGCCGCCTTCTTTGAGCCACGGCGTGCGGTCGCCGCTCGTGACCCAGAGGCCGCGGCCCTTCCAGCCCGCGCTCGGATCGTCGATGCGGCCGTCGAGGCCCTTCGCGTAGAAGCCGAGCGGGTACGGAATCCGGAGCGTCACGAACTTGCCGTTCACGAGCGCGTGCACGCCGTCGAAGAGATTGCCGGTCGCGATCGGCACGTCGTTGCCGAGGCCCGCCGTGTCGTGCTGATCGACCCAAGTGTAGTAGCTCGATTCGACGCTCTCGTCGGGCCGCTCCGCGAAGCTCGGGCCGGGCAGGCGATAGAACGACCAGCCCTCGGGGCAGTGATCGCCCGTCGCGGTCGGGCCGTTGAGCGGGCCCTTGCACTTGCGCCGGTCGAAGGAGCCGAGATGTCCGCTGCCGAGCGAGACCCACACGACGCCGTTCGAGTCGATGTCCGCGCCGCGCGAGCCGAAGCCCGGCATCGGCACGTTGTAGACCTCGGCGAGCGCGGTCTCGGGCGGATTCGGACCCGGATCGAGCCGCACGATCGAGCCCGGGTAGCCGTACGTCGCGCCCCAGATCGAGCCGTCCACCGGGCTCGGCATGACGGCATAGAACGGCGCGTTGATGCGCTTGTCGAGCTTCGGGTTCACGGGCTGATCGGGCTCGACGTACTCGTCGCGCTTGCCGTTGCCGTTCGTGTCGAGGATCAGCGCCGTCCACCCCTGCGCCTTCGCGGCGTCGCCCGTCTCGTCGAAGACCTTCGTATCGAGCCAGCCGACCACGGGGCCGCCGCCGCTCGTCCAGAGCGTGTTGTGCGCGTCGAAGCCGAATTGAAGGTGGTGCGTCGAGAAGCAGGTGTCGATGAACTTGTAGTCCTTGGTCTTCGGATCGTAGACGGCCATCTGCCGGCCGCTGCGCTCGAGGGGGAAGGCCTTCGCCGACGGCAGGTCCGACCCCTCGCGGCAGAAGTCCGGGTTGTCGGGCGCCCGGATCCGCGCCGTGTACCAGACGCGGCCCGTGCGGTCGAACATCGGATTGTGGGAGTTCGCCTTGCTGTCCCAGATCACGCGCTCGCCCCAGTAGGGCGAGGGCTGCACGGGCGGCGTCTGCGCTTCGGACGGCGTGTTCTCGTCGCGAACCGGCGCGTGAAACGTCGTCGCGGTGTTGTGCACGGGGTCGAGGATCGGGAACTCGTCCGTGCTGAGCTCGGGCGAGCCGTAGAGGAGCCCGTACGCGTTGACGGTCGGCTCGCGCTTGTCGGTCGAGGCGAGATCGTGCAGATAGGAGTGATCGTCGGACCAGTCGCGCACGGTCGCCACGATGTCGCGCTCGACGCCTTGGGGGCGCTCCGGACGCGAGCGCGGCAGCTCGCCCATCGCGATGCGGTCCGTCCAATCGGCGAGGTACTTGAAGGGCAGCCCCTGCAGCTGGCCGCCGGCGATGCCGATCATTTGCGCGCCGGCTTGCCCGGACTGGAGGCGCCGCGTCCAAGCCTGCGTCGAGCTCGAGAATTTTCCGAGAGAGGGCGGAAGCGTTCGCGTCGCCTTCTGCCCGAGCTGATGGCAGCCGACGCAGCCCAAGTTCTTCATCGTCGCGACGTATCGGTCGAGACCGCCGTCGATATGCGCGACCTCGCTCTCGGACGGCAGCTTCATGAGCGAGTACCAGTAGATTGCGGGGTAGACTTGCGCGGCGACGGCGGGGTCGTCGGTCGCGACGGCCTCGAGATCGAGGCGCTGACCCGGCTTCGCGGCCACCTTCGCGGAGTCGGCGAGCCCGTACCCGCGGACCCAGACGCTGTAATTCGCGCTCGGTAGATCCGGCACCACGTAGCGGCCCGCGTCGTCGGTCACGACGATGCGCGCGAAGCGCGTGTCGAGATCGTTCGTCTCCGCAATGACCCACACGCCCGCCTCGGGGCCGTTGCGGCTCTTGACGACGCCGCCGATGTCGTTCGCGTCGAGCGCGATGTCCGCCGCCTGCGCACTTTCGGCGTCCGCGGTTTGCGCGCGGGCAGCGCCGGCCGCCGTGAGCCCCGCAACCGCCGCGGCCAGCAGGCCGAGCGCCGGAGCGCGTGATCTGTCGATGGTTTTCATGGTCGCCCTGCTCGTCGTCTTGTTTCTGATGGAGAGGGGTATCGAGCGCGAAATACGCCTCGACCGACAGTAAAACGAAGCTGGGTGGCGCGCAAGCGGCGGCGCGCCAAGGCACACGTCAATGGAGTCGGGCGGGAAGGCCGGCGATTCTCGGGGCGCGAAAAATCGGGTCCGCGAAAAATGGGGTCTGACCCCAATTTCGGAGCTAGACGCTTGCGCGCTGCGGCTCGGCGGGCTCCTCGACGCCGAATTGGAGCTCGGCGAGCCGCGCATAGAGCGGGCTCGTCTCGAGCAGCTGGTCGTGCGAGCCGACGGCGACGATGCGGCCCGCGCTCATGACGACGATGCGGTCGACTTTGCGCACCGTCGCGAGCCGATGCGCGATGACGATCGTCGTGCGGTTCTGCATGAGCCGCGCGAGGGCCTGCTGGACGAGCCGCTCGCTGTCCGCGTCGAGCGCGCTCGTCGCCTCGTCGAGCAGCAGGATCGGCGGGTCCTTGAGCAGCGCCCGCGCGATCGCGATGCGCTGGCGCTGGCCGCCCGAGAGGCGGGTGCCGCGCTCGCCGAGGAACGTGTCGTAGCCTTCCGGCAGCTCGCGCAGAAACTCGTCGGCGGCCGCCGCGCGCGCGGCGGCTTCGATCTCCGCGTCGGTCGCGCCCGGGCGTCCGTAGCGTATGTTCTCGCGCGCCGTCGCGCCGAACAGCACGGTGTCCTGGGCGACGACGCCGATGCGCCTGCGGACGTCCTCGGGGCGCGCCTTCGCGATGTCGACGCCGTCGATGAGAATCCGTCCCGTCGAGGGATCGTAGTAGCGCAGCAGCAGCTGGAACGCCGTGCTCTTGCCCGCACCCGACGGTCCCACGAACGCGACGGTCTCGCCGGGCGCGACGCCGAGCGTGAACTCCTCGAGCGCCGCGATGTCGCGCGAGGGATAGCGGAACGATACGTGCTCGAAGCGGATCTGCCCGCGGCTCGTCGCCGGGAACTCCTCCGGCGCGGCGGGCGCCTTGATCGTCGGCTCCGCGTGCTCGAGCTCGACGAGCCGCTCCATGGCGCCGGCGGCGCGCTGCACCTCGCCCCACATCTCGCTCAGCGAGGCGGCGGAGACGCCGAGGTAGACGGCGTAGAGCAGGAACTGGCTCAGCTGGCCATAGGTCATGCGGCCGCCCAGCACGAAATGCGCTCCGATCCAGAGCACGAGCGTTATGGCGCCGAAGACGAGGATCGTGCCGACCGCGGTCAACACGGCCCGCACGCGAATGCGACGCACGGCCACTCGGAACGAGTGCTCCACGGCTTCGCGGAAGCGCTGGGTCATCGCCCGCTCGAGCGTGAAAGCCTGCACCGTCTGCACGGCGTTGATCGTCTCGCCGGCCAGCGCGCTCGCGTCCGCGATGCGGTCCTGGGAGTCGCGCGAGAGGCGCCTGACCCTGCGGCCCAGCACGAGCATCGGACCGACCGTCAGGGGCATGAGCAGCACGATGATCGCGGTCAGCGCCGGGCTCGTGGCGATCAAGAGCGCGAGCGAGCCGACGAGCGTCACGGCGGAGCGCAACGTGATCGAGATGCCGACGCCCGCGACCGACTGCACGAGCGTCGTATCGGTCGTGAGCCGGCTCAGCACCTCGCCCGTGCGCGTGATCTCGAAGAACGTGGGGTCCATGCCGATCACGCGCGCATACACCCCGTTCCGCAGGTCCGCTACGACGCGCTCGCCGAGCCATGTCACGAGGTAGTAGCGCAAGGCCGCGAACGTGCCGAAGACGGCGGCGGCGGCGAGAAAGAGAACGAAGTAGCGGTTGATCGTCGCCGCGTCGCGGACGACGAGGCCGGAATCGATGAGATGGCGCAGCGCGACGGGCAGCGCGAGCTGCGCACCGGCCGCGACGAGCAGGGCGCCGATCGCGGCCGCGAGCACGAGGCGGTAGGGCCCGAGCAGCGGCAGCAGCGAGCGCAGCGGCCGCAGCGAGCGGCCCTTGGGACGTTCTTCGGGAGCGGCCATCGCGGGACAAGCCTAGCCGGTTGCGGCGTTCGCGAACAGCGCGGCCGAGGCGCGGCTCGGCCGCGCATCCGTATGATCCCTGATGGAGGCGCCGAGCCATAAGGCCGATAGTTTCATCACGAACGATCGTCGGAGTCGCATCGGACGCGACGGGAGCTGACCATGGCGACCATCTATATCGGCAACCTGCCTCTCGATACGGCGGAGGACGCGCTGCGGACGCTCTTCTCGCTCTATGGCGACGTCGAATCCGTCAGCATCGTCCGCGTCGGCTCGACGTTGAAGCCGCGCGACTTCGGTTTCATCGAGATGCGCGACCGTGCCGACGCGGTCCGCGCGGCCCGCGTGCTGAACGGCCAGTATTTCCACGGCGCGCTGCTCCACGTGGAGAGCTACGATCCCATGAAGAGGCGAGTATCCAATCTTTAGCCATTGACGCCGCCATTCGCTTTAGCCGTCGGCGCCGCTATTCGTCGGCGAGGTTGCGCGGCGGCATGTCCTCGGGCCGGTCGGTCCACTTCACCTCGGGCCAGACGTGCACGCGGGACTTGAAGCGCCAGCCCCGGGGCGTCTTCGCGAACGTGTCCTCGTAGCCGCCTTCCCAGTGAACGATGTCGCCGCGCTCCGTCGTCGCGTTCGTGATCGTGAGCAAGGTCGAGGTCGCTTTCGCGCCTTCGGCCGTGGGCGTGATCGTCGGGTTGATGTTGACGTGATATTCGGTGCTCGACCCCTGCCGGCAGCCGTTCTTTCCGCCGCCGCCCGCGACGGCGAGCTCGTCGCGGCCCCGGAACCAGATCTTGGCGCCGCCGCCCCAGGTCGAGGACACGCCGAACGTGCCGTCCTCGGTGAATAGGTCGGCGTAGTCGTGGCCGCCGTTCGTGCAGTTCTCGAGGATTCGCGGGTAGGCGTCCATGAGCTGCCGGATCTCGAGGATGTCGTCCGCTTGCAGCTTCGGGCCGCCTTGCGGCACGGCCTTGCCGGCCAGCAGGCCGGCGAGCAAGACAGCTGCCGCGGCGGCAGCGCCGAGGGCGGGCGGGACGTTCTTGTGCATGGTTTTACTCCGGATTTCGCCTTTTCGCTGGCTTCTGTCCGAGCTCTCGCCGCCTTTCGCCGGGCGTGCGCGACGGCGTTCGAGTCCGGTCGCGTTTCTCCCTGAGCATTGTATAGCGCTGCCGGTGCCTATGACTCGGCTGCTCGGCCCCGTTACAATCAACGCGGGACAGGGGCTCCGGTAACGACGATGAGAAGAAGAGACTTCATGGGGGCCGTGGCGGCCGCCGGGCTCGTCTCGAGCCTTACCGCCGAGGCGCAGCAGACGCAGCAGACGCAGGGATCGAGCTCGGCGCAGCCGGCCGTGAAGCGCAAGGGCCGCATCAAGCAGGGCCTCTGGCGCAACGTGTTCGGCGAGAACACGAAGCTCACGTTCGACGAGATGTGTGCGACGGCGGCGCGGCTCGGCTGCTACGGCTTCGACATGATCCAGCCCGAGGATTGGCCTACGCTGCGCAAGCACGGCCTCGAGCCCCTGCTCGTCGGCACGGGCGGCGTCGACTTCCAGAACGGCATCATCCATCCCGAGGTGCACGACAAGATCGAGGCGTCCGTTCGCCCGTACATCGACATGGTCGCGGACAACGGCATCAAGCGCATCATCTCGATCGGCGGGCAGCGCCGCGGCATGCCGTACGCCGAGGCGGCCGACAACGCCGTGAGCTTTCTGAACCGCATCAAGGGGCAGCTCGAGAAGCGCGGCGTCGTCTTCGCGGTCGAGAACATGAACAACCGTCTGACCGACCCGCGCTTCGGCCGCGAGGATCAGGTCTTCGGCCACTGGGACTGGGGCATCGACGTCTGCGAGCGCGTGAACTCGCCGAACGTCAAGATCGTCTGCGACCTCTATCACTTGCAGATCATGGACGGCGATCTCGCCCGCCACATCCGCGACTCGATCCAATGGATCGCGCACTTCCACGTCGCCGGCGTGCCGACGCGGAACGAGATCGACTATACCCAAGAGATCAACTACCGCTACGTCGCGGAGGTCATTGCGGAGACGGGCTTCGACGGGTACGTGAGCCACGAGTGGCGCCCGACGCCGGGCCGCGATCCCATGCAAAGCATCGAGGAGTCGCTCGCGATCCTCGACGTGTAGCACCGATCTACCGCGCTCTTGCATCGGGCTCCGCCGGCTCTCTGGAGCGCCGAACCGGAATTCAACGAGAACGAACGCCTGCTCGCCGCGAGCGGGTCACGACGAGGAAAGCCTCTATGATCGATTCGAGCCGTTTGCTCCCGTGCAGCTTCTCCGCCCTCAAAGCGGTCGCCGCCGCCGTCGCGGCCGCGGCCCTCGCGGCGCCGGCCTTCGCAGCGCAGCCCGCGCTCCCGGACGGCTACATCACGGGGACCGTCACGAGCAGCCAGGGCCCCGAGGCCGGCGTCTGGGTCATCGCCGAGACGGACGAGCTCAAGACTCCCTACACGGAGATCGTCGTGACGGACGATCGCGGGCGCTTCGTGCTGCCGGAGCTCCCGGTCGCGACGTACAAGCTCTGGGTCCGCGGCTACGGGCTCGCAGACTCGATGCCGATCAAGGGCCGGCCCGGCGACCGCGACGTCGCGCTCAAGGCGGCGATCGCGAAGTCGCCCCAAGAGGCCGCACAGATCTATCCGGGCAACTATTGGCTTTCGCTCTATGCGCCGCCCGCCCCGAGCGAGTTTCCGGGCACGGGTCCGAGCGGCAACGGCATCGCTCCGGAGATGACCGATCAGGCGCACTGGGTCTACCAGCTCAAGAGCGCCTGCGGCTTCTGTCACGAGCTCGGCACGAAGATCACGCGCTCGCTCGATCACATGGCGAGCTTGAACTTCAAGACGCCCGAGGACGCCTGGATCTACCGCACGCAGCTCGGCGTGCGCGGCAGCTCGATGGCGGGCGCGTTCGCGCAGTTCGGGCAGCCGGCCGCGGCGCGCGTCTTCGCCGACTGGACGACGCGCATCGCGCAGGGCGAGGTGCCGCCCGCGCCGCCGCGCCCGCAAGGCGTCGAGCGCAACGTCGTGATCTCGATGTGGGACTGGGGCACCGATCACTCGTTCATGCACGACGAGGTCACGACGGACAAGAACGACCCGACCGTCAACGCCTTCGGCGACGTCTACGCCGTCTCGTCCGGGCACGGCAAGCTCGTCGTGCTGGATCCTTACGACAACAGCACGTACGAGCTCACGATCCCGACGCGCGAGGATCCGCGCAAGGTCTCGTCGCGCTTTCCGCCGCCCGGCATGCCTTCGAATTTCTGGGGCATGCAGCACCTTTGGGGGCTCGAGAATCCCGCGGACCCGCACAATCCCATGATGGACGATCGCGGCCGCGTGTGGATGACGTCGAAGATCCGGCAGGACGAGCCGCCGTGGTGCAAGAGGGGCTCGAGCAACAAGTACGCGCAGTACTATCCGCTCAACTTCAGCCCGCGCCAGGCGTCCGTCTACGATCCGAAGACGGGCGAGTTCGAGCTCATCGACACGTGCTTCGCGACGCATCACCTGCAGTTCGATAACGACCCCGATCGCACGCTCTATTTCAACGAGCTGCTGGGCCCCATCATCGGCTGGGTCAACACGCGGCAGTACGATGCGACGCACGACGAGCAGGCCTCGCAGGGCTGGTGTCCGCAGGTCGTCGACACGAACGGCGACGGCAAGATCACGAAGCCGTGGAACACGCCGGACGGGCCGCAAGATCCGAGCCGCGACACCGAGGTTCGGCACAACCTCTACTCGGTGATCCCGAGCCCCGCGGACGACGGCGTCTGGGGCGCGTCCGAGGATTATCCGGGCTACATCGTGCGTCTCGACCGCGGCAAGAATCCCCCCGCGACCTGCATGACCGAGGTGTACCGCGTGCCCGAGGGCGGGCTCGATCCGCGCGGCATCGACATCGACGGCAACGGCGTCGTATGGAGCGCGCTCGCGGGCAGCAGCCAGCTCGCGCGGTTCGACCGCTCGAAGTGCAAGAGCCTGACGGGCCCGCGCAAGGCCGACGGCAGCGACTGCTCGGAGGGCTGGACGCTGTTCGAGACCGACGGCCCGAGCTTGAAGGGCACGAGCGTTCCGGCCGACTTCCACTACTACAACTGGGTCGATCGCTTCAACGTCTCGGGCCTCGGCGAGAACACGCCGTTCGCGACGGGCTCGTTCTCCGAGGCGCTGCTCGCGCTCGATCCCGCGACCGGCAAGTGGCTCACGTTCCGCGTGCCGTATCCGCTCGGCTTCTACCATCGCGGCATGGACGGGCGCATCGACGACCCCGATCTCGGCTGGAAGGGCCGCTCGCTCTGGGCCAATTACGGCACGCACCTGATCTGGCACGTCGAGGGCGGCAAGGGCACGCGCGGCAAGGCGGTGCGGTTCCAGATCCGGCCGGATCCGCTCGCGCACTGATCGCGGCGCGCGCCGGCGAAAAAGGGGGCTCGATGCCCCCTTTTTTCTTGCTCGGCCGATCGGCTTGTTTCTATTCGCCGAATCAGCGCATCGCGGCTTGGTTTATCGCGAGCCAATAGAAGCCGGCCTGGCGCGCGACCTCGGCGAGGGCCTCGAAATTGAGCGGCTTCACGATGAAGCTGTTGGCGCCGAGATCGTAGCTGCGCACGACGTCCTGCTCTTCGCGCGAGGACGTCATGATGACGATGGGAATTCGCTTCGTGCGCTCGTCGCTCTTGATGACGCGCGTGACCTCGATGCCGTCGACGCGCGGCATCTTGAGATCGAGCAGGATCAGGCGAGGGCAGCGGTCTGAGCGGTCCGAATAGGCGCCCCGCCTGAAGACGTAATCGAGCGCTTCCGCCCCGTCCTTGACCCAGACGATGTTGTTCGCGAGCTTCTGGTCCTTGAGCCCGCGCATCGTGAGCTCCGCGTCGAGCGGATTGTCTTCGACGAGCAATATCTCGACTTGCTCAAACTCTTCCATCCGCGGGCTCCTTGGGCAGCGTGAAATGAAAAGTCGCGCCGGCGCCGATTCTACCCTCGGCCCACACGCGTCCGCCGTGCCGCGTCACGATCTTGTGCACTAGGGCGAGACCGACGCCCGTGCCCGGGAACTCGTGATCGTGATGCAGGCGCTGAAAGACGCCGAACAGGCGAGCGGCGTGCTGCGGATCGAAGCCCGCGCCGTTGTCGCGCACGAAATAGACGTGCTCGCGCTCGTCGCTGAGACCCGCGACCTCGATGACGGGGCGCTCTTTCTTCGAAGAGAACTTGATGGCATTCGCGAGGAGGTTCGTCCAGACCTGCTCGAAGAGGCTGCGATCGCCGCGCGCGCTCGGCGTCGACCCGAGACGAAACTCGATGCCGCCCGCCTGCTCGGCCGGGCAGAGCCGCTCGAACGCGTGGCGCGCGAGCGCGGTCATGTCGAGGTTTTCGGGACGCAGCGCCTTGCGGCCGAGCCGCGAGAAGGACAGCAGGTCGTCGATGAGCGCGCCCATCCTTTCCGCTTCGCTCTTGACGATGCCGAGCTTGCGCCGCGCCTCCGCGTCGAGCTGCTCCGCGTGGTCCTCGACGAGCAGGCTGCAAAATCCCGTGATCGCTCGGATCGGCGCGCGTAAGTCGTGCGACACCGAGTAGCTGAATCCTTCGAGGTCCTTGTTCGCGGCTTCGAGCTCGGCCGTCCGCGCCTTGACGCGCTCTTCGAGCTCCGCGTTGAGCGCGCGCAGGCGCTCCTCCGCCTGCTCGAGCTGCCGATTCGAGCGCTCGAGACCCTCGGTCCGCGCGCCGATCTCGGCGAGCATGCCGTTGAACGCGTCGACGAGCACGCCGATTTCGTCCTCGGTCGTTTTCGGCACGCGGGTACCGAAATCGCGGTGCTCGACGACGTCTCGAGCCGCCGTGGTCACGGCGAGGATCGGCCGCGTGATGCCGCGCTGAAGGCGGCGCGACATGAGCAGCGCGGCCGCGAGGCTGAATGCCATGACCGTCCCGACGATGCCGAGGTAACCGAGCAAGCGCCGGTAGAGCGGGTAGCGCGCGCGCAGATACACCGTGCCGACGATCTCGCCGTTCGCGACGATGCGCTTGAAGAGCGACAGCTCGCTGCCGCGAAAGCGCAGCGTGTCGTTCTCGGGCAAGGCCGGCAGCGTGCCTTCCGCCGTGCCCGGCACCGCGTACGACGCGAACAGGGCGCCCTTCGGCGTGTAGATCGCCGCCGCGATGATGCTCGGCTTCGCCGCGAGCAGCGCGAGGTAGTCCTCGGCGGAGCCCGGGTCGTCGAACTCGAGCGCCGGGGCCGCCGCGAGGCCCAGGATGTCGGCCTGGGCCGTGAGATCGTCGATCGAGCCGCGGCGCGCGGTCTCGAGATCGAGCGCGGCCATGGCGACGCCCGTGATCAGGAGCGCGGCCGCGGTCGTCGCGGCGACCACGCGGATGAGCTTGCGGTTCAGCGACGTTCTCACCGCGCCGGACCGCGGTAGACGCGGCTCGCGACGGCGAGCAGCCGCGAGTTGAGCTTGAGTCCTTCCCGCTCGGCGGCTTGGAGCGCGACTTCGAAGCGCACGCGGTCGTGATCGGCGACGAAATTGATCACGCTGCCGTCGGGCAGGCGCTCGGTCTCCGTCACCGTGAGGATCGCCTCGGGCGAGGCCGCCGCCGCGGCGAGCAGACGCTCGAGCGCGCTCGAGTCGGGACCCGCGACGAAGAGCACCTCGAGCTCGTCGATCGCGTCGTCCGCGTTGATCTCCCGCGCGAGGATGGAGCGGCCCGCGATGGTGCGGCCGGCCGAGATTCTCCCGAGCTCCTCCGCCAGCGCGGCGTCGCCCGCGACGCCGATGAGGATCGGAGCCTCGTTCGACCGGAAGCGCGACGCGGGCCAGTCGACGTAGCCCGCGAACTTGTAGAGGTAGGCGGCCTTGATGCTTCTCTCCGGCGCGTGCGTGGGGGCCGAGGTCTGCGCGAGGGCCGGGCGCTTGACGACGGCAATCCCCGCGAGCGCGGCGGCCACGAGCGCGCCCGCGACGAGCGCTCGCGTCATGGCGCGCCGGCTCACCCGAGCACTCGGCGCTTGCGTGCGTTCATCCACGCCGCAAGCTCGGCCGCGGGCACGGGACGATGGAGCAAGTATCCCTGCACGGCGTCGCACCCGAGATCAGCGAGCACGTCGAGCTGCTCCTGGGTCTCCACGCCCTCGGCCACGGTCTTCATGCCGAGCGAGCTCGCGAGCGTGATCGTCGTCTGCACGATCAAGCGGTCGCTTCGGCTCGATGGCAGGTCGCGCACGAAGCTGCGATCGATCTTGAGCACGTCGATCGGGAGACGCGAAAGGATCTGCAGGGAGGAATGGCCGGTCCCGAAGTCGTCGATCGCGACCGTGACCCCGGCGTCCCGGAGGCGTTTCAGCATCGCGCCGGCGCGCCGGGAGTCGGCCATGAGCATGCTTTCCGTGACTTCGAGCTCGAGGCGCATCGAGCCACGGGGCACGCGCGCGATGAGCTCGAGCACCTCGTCGACGAATTCCTCGCGGCGAAGCTGGCGGGGCGAGACGTTGACGGCGACGTCGAGGGGCTCGCTGCACGCCGCGAAGTGCGCGGCGCCTTCGGCGAGCGCGCGGCCGATGACCCAGCGGCCGACGGCGTCGATGAGGCCCAGCGATTCGAGCATCGGCACGAAGACGGCCGGAGAGACGTAGCCTTCCGTCATGCTCGGCCAACGCAGCAGCGCTTCGACGCCCGTCACCGTGCGCGAGCGCAGGTCGACCTTCGGCTGGTAATGCACCTCGAAGTGCTCCTCGGCCACGGCTCGGCGCAGGCGATTCGTCATGCTGAGCCGCTCGGACGCCTCGGCGTCCATGTCCGGGCTGTGGCGCAGATATTGCTCGCCGGCGCGTTTCGCGCGATCGAGGGCGGTCTGCGCCCGCTGCAGCAATGCTTCTGCGTCCGCGCCGTCGTCCGGATAGTGCGCGACGCCCGCTTTGATCGACACGCGCAGCTCCTCGTCGTTGAGCACGAACGGCGCGTCGAACGAGTAGTCGACGCGCTCGCGCAGCACGGTCGCGGCGCTCTCCGGCTCGTCGCCGTCGATCGCGGCGACGACGTAGCGGCCGCTGCCGAGGTGACACAGGCAATTGGAATCGCCGAACGTATTCTTGAGGCGCTCGGCCACGAGTTGGAGCAGGAGGTCGCCCGCGTGATGGCCGAGGCCGTCGTTGATGACGGTGAGGCCCGCGATGTCGAGCACGAGCAGGGCCAGGCCGCGTCCCGCCTGCCGCCCCGCGTCGATCATCGCATCGAGCCTTTGAAGGTATAGCGAGCGGTTCGCGAGGGCGGTCAAGGTGTCGAAGAATTCGAGATACTGGGCGCTCTCCTTGCTGTGCAGGTACTGCAGCGAGAACGTGATGTTGCCCGTGACCTGGCGCAGCAGCGCGATCTCCGCGTCGCTGAACGCGTTCGGCTCGTCGGAGTGCAGCTGCACGACGCCGACGGCCGTGCCGTCGATGACGATGGGCAGGGCGATGCAGGAGCGCAGGCCCATGCCGAGCAGCTGATGCTTCGCGGGCACCGCAACCCGGGGGT
>DASTSM010000357.1:0-3019 GCA_035760685.1 Gammaproteobacteria bacterium
CTATTCGCCGGCGAAGCCCGGCTTCGGCACGTCGCTCGCGCGTCTCTATGTCTCTCGCGCGCGCTGGGGCAAACCGCTGCTCGGCGTGCTCGGCCTTGCGGCCGCCGTCTTCGCCGCGTGGCAGCTGCTCGTCGTGCAGCCGGAGGCCCGGCGCGTCGCGGCCCTGCCCGCGCAGCTCGAGATGCGCTACGAGCAGGTCGTCGACGACTCCCGCGTGCCGGAGGCGGAGCAGCAAGCCGCCGCCCTGCTCGCCGGCGGCCGCGCGGCCCTCGCCCGCGGCGACGTCGACGAGACCGAGCGCGCGCTCGGGGACCTGACGGCCCTGCACGCTCGCCTCGCGCGCGAATACGAGCTCCGCATCGTCTCGCGGCCGAACGAGCTCTCCGGCCTCTGGCGCACGGCCGAGGACAACCCTTCGATCCGGAACTACTACGTCGTCGTCGAGGCCGTCGATCCGCGCGGTCGGCGGCTGACGCTGCCCGTGCGCAACGAGGAGGACGGCACAACCTATGACGTCGACCGGTGGGCCCTGCGCGTCGATCAAGCGACGTTCGACCGCGTCAGGGCCGACAAGCAGGACGACGGCATCATCGAAATGAACGTGTTCGGCCGGAAGCGCCCGGGCTACCTCGAGCCCGAGTACCTGATCCCGACGACGGGCGCCGCGATCACGCAGTGGTGAGCGCATTGGACGAGCAAGCGGGCAGCGACGTCTTGAGATCCATCGACCGGGGCATCGACCAGCTGCGCGGGGACATGCGCACGACGGACGAAGCCGTGCAGAGCGCGAGCCAGCAGCTCCTGCGCCTCGCCGAGGCGGAGCTCTCGTCTTACAAGCGGCTCGCGGAGATCCGTCTCGAGCAGCTCACGCGGGGCGGCGTCGTGACGAGCCTCGACGCGGTTTCCCAGCGGGTTCGCGACATTCTCGCGCAGCGCGAGACGGCGCTCGCCGAGCTCACGAAGCAGGTGGCCGCTGCGGAGCAGCGGCTCGCGGCCCTCGAGACGGAGCGCGACCAGCAGCGGACGCGCGTCGCGGCCGCATCGGCGCAGCTCGACGAGCGCGAGGCGGCCGTTCAGTCGCGTCTCGCCTCGGACGCCGCGTACCAGGCCCAGCTCGAGAAGGCGCGCGCGGCCGACGCGACCGCCGACGAAGCCGAGCAGAAGACGGAACGCGCGGAGAAGGACCGCACGGAGAAAGGCACGCCGTACGAGGCGGACCCGCTCTTCATGTACCTCTGGAAGCGCGGATACGGCACCTCCGAGTACTCGGCCAACTTCGTCGCGCGGCTGCTCGATCGGCGCGTCGCGCGGCTCTGCCGCTACGACAAGGCGCGTCCGAACTACTGGATGCTGCAGGAGATCCCCGTGCGGCTGCGCGCCCATGCCGAGCGCGTGCGCGCGGCCGCGACGCACGAGTTCGAGGCGCTCAAGACGCTCGAGCACGAGGCGGCCGAGCAAGACGGCGTTCCCCCGCTCGAGCAGGCGCTCGAGAAGGAGCGGGCCGCGCAGAAGTCCATCGACGAGTCGATCGAATCGCTCGAGAAGAGCCATGCGGACCTCTTGAAGCAGCGCTCCGCGTTCGCGTCCGGCGAGGACGCACAGATGCAGGAAGCGCTGTCCGCGCTCGCGGGCGAGCTGCGCGGCGCAGGCGTCGAGGCGCTGCGCCGCGCGGCCGCCGCGACGGAGAACGAGGAGGACGACCGGCTCGTGGCGCGCATCGTCGAGTACGAGCACGCCCGCGCGCGGCTCGAGGACGCCCTGCGGCAAAACAAGGCGATCCACGCGCGCAACATCGAGCGCGTGCAGACACTCGAGGACGTGCGGCGCAAGTTCAAGCAGGCCGACTACGACGACATGCGGTCGGTGTTCGCGAATCACGCGCTGCTCGCGCTCGCGATCGCGAACTTCCTGCGCGGCATGGCGAGCGGCGACGACCTCTGGAGCGCGATCCGCACCCACCAGCGCTTCCGGCGCGTCGCGTCGTATCCCGATTTCGGCAGCGGCGGCTTTCCGGGCCGCATCGGCACGTGGCGCACACCGGGCTCGATGGGGGGCTGGAACCTCCCTCGAGCGCCGCGCGGCGGCGGCTTCGGCGGCGGCGGATTCAAGACCGGCGGCGGGTTCGGCGGAGGCGGACGCTTCAAGACCGGCGGCGGATTCTGAGGAGCGGCAAGAGCGAGTGTGTCGAAAATGTTCCGGCTCGGCACAATCCCTCGAGCCCCCCGTAACGCGTCTCGGCGGCGCAACTCGAAGCCTCCCGCCTTTCCGTCCGCCTTCCGTCTCGATCCGCCGCGCGGCGCGGCCTCGCCGTAAGTTGACCTTTCCGAATTATTTCGTACAGACTTCACGAAAAATCGGAAAACGTCAGAGGGGATAGAGGCCGCCGCGAGCCAAAAAACAACAACTATGCGGCGGCAAGGACGGCGCATTTCAGTGTTGGTCTCTTACTCAACGTCCCATCGGCAGCTGCGACGATCGCGTCGCCGGGCCGCTGGCAAAGCACTCGGGGGAAACAGATGAGGATGAACAAAGTCCATATGGCCGTCGTGGCGGCGTTGGCGGGCGCCGGCGGCCTCGCGGTCGATACCGCGCACGCACAGGCGGGCCTGGAGGAAATCGTCGTCACGGCGACACGCCGTGCCGAAAACCTGCAGCAAGTCCCGATCTCGGTCGTCGCAATTACGGGCGACAACCTCGAAGTCCGCGGTCTCGACTCGCTCGAGCAGGTCAGCCAGGGCGTGCCGAACGTCGTCATCACGGGCGGCGGCGGCGGCACCGGCGGCACGATTTTGCGCATGCGCGGCATTCCCGGCGTCGGCACCTACATCGACGGCGTGTGGCAGGTCGGCACGGCCGGATTCCTGACGCAGGAGTTCGTCGACATCGACCGCGTCGAAGTGCTGCGCGGCCCGCAGGGCACGATGTTCGGCCGCGACTCGACCGGCGGCGCGCTGCGCATCTGGACGAAGCGCCCGGGCGAGGAGTTCGGCGGCAACATCACGGCCACGACGGGTTCCTA
>DASTSM010000358.1:0-10121 GCA_035760685.1 Gammaproteobacteria bacterium
CTGGCTGTAGCCGTGCTCGCGCAGCCAGGCGTGCGCTTCGATCGGGTCGTCGGGCCACTTCTTGCCGTCCGAGAATTGACCGTGCACCCACATGATGATGCGCTTGTTCGCATCGTCGACGAGCACCTCGGGCGAGGCGACGTGGGTGTAGACGCCGTAGATCTCGTAGGGCGGATCGGGCTGCGGACGGTAGAGCGCGGTCTCGGAGACGTTCAGCACGCCCGGCACGTACACCTTCCAGGGACCGTGCAGCGAATCGGCGTAGGCGAGGCGGATGTATAGGCCGCGGTGGTGCGCGAAGTACATGTAGTACTTGCCGAGCGGGTTCTCGACCCAGTCGGGAACCTTGATGATGGACGGACCGTTGACGTTGTCGCCGAGCGACGGGTCCGAGCGCACGCTGACCAGCGGATTCTCGGCGAAGCGCGTCGCGGTCACCTCGTCCGTCCATGCGCGCCCCGGCATGAGACAGGACGCTATGCCGGCGAGGGCGAGTGCAGGCACAAAGTTGCAAGCGGACTTCATCGTCGTCGCCGTCCTTCGTCTCGCCTACTTGGACGAGCGTCTTGCGCGCGCCGCGTCAGTCTTCGGTCGTTTTGTCGAGAATCTCGAGCGCGGCCGCGACTTGGTCTTCCGGCACGAGCAGCCGGACGCCGGCGATGCCGCCTTCCATGGCGGCGTCTATCCCGACCACGACGCTTGGAATCTGCGCCGCGTCGAGCTTGATTTTATCGAGATCGGCCGCGGCTCGGGTCGCGTAAGTCCTGATCGCCTCCACCGCACTCTCGCCTCGCGCTGCGCGCGTCTACTTCAAGTTTTTCGAGTGCGTCTCCCAGTTGGGATTCGTGCAGAGCTCGCACTTGTCGCCGACGAACATCTTCGAGGCCTTCTTGTCCCCTTTGAGCTGCCAATCGAGCCACGCCACCGTGACGTTCGCGAACTCGCCGCCGCCCGGATGGAAGTACGTGGCGGAATGCCCGGCGTTGGCGCGCGAGCCGTAGAAGATGGGCACGTGGTTGATGGCGTCGAAGTTGGCCTTCGAGGTCGCCATCATGAAATCCGGCTCGCCGCCGTTGAGGTAGATGGTCGGCGTGTGGATCTTGGCGAGCGCGTCCGTGGTCGGGAACCCGCCGCCCGCGCCGCCGCGAGCACCGGCTGCACCGCCGCCGGCCGCGGGAGCCTGCGCGCCCGAGTTGAAGACGCCGATCGTGTCGACGCGCGGATCTTCGGCGACGGCGAGGGTCAGAAAGCCGCCGCACGAGACGCCCATGACCGCGACATTGCCTTTGTCGATCTTACCGGCGAGAGGCGAGCCTTCGCGCGCCGCTTCGGCCTGCGACCAGTCGAGCGCCGCGCGCATATCTTCGGCCGTCGCGCGCGGCGGATTCGCGCCTTCGGGCGATGCCGTCGTGACGACCAAGTAGCCGTGCGAGGCGATCGTCTTGAGGTAGCCGCCGAACGAGGTGCTGTCGAGCGCGCAGCCGCCGTTGCCCCACACGAGGACGGGCAGCTTGTCTTTCTTGGGGAACGCGTCGAGGGCCGCCGGGCGGTACACCGCGAGCCGCGGCGAGCCGGCGACGGGCTCCATGACCGTGTCGTACGGACCCGGGATCGCTTTCGGGGCGCCTTCGAGCGGCAGTTGCCGCATGATCATCTCGCGCGTGATACCGGGCGGTTGGGCTTGGACGGCGGAAGCGAAGATCAAGGCTGCGGCGCAGGCCGCGAACAGACGAGTCATGGCCAGGTTCCCCCTGTGCTTCGGTGTTTCCGCTCACAGTAAGCCCTTGGCTCCCGAAAGACCAGCGGGGGCTCGTGAAGAATTCTTCCGGCACTGCGATTAAGCCGGCCGGGTCGTTCTTCGGCTTTTGCGATGGCGCAGAGCTCGGCGAATCTAGGTGCTACGGGTCGGCATGCCGGCGGCTCAAGGCTGGCCCTCAGGCCCGTCCGGGAGCCGTTTCCACAACAAGGTGTTCTCGAAGCGCGGGTTCAGGCTGATGACGAGATCCGATCCCTCGAAACGAAACCAGCGAACGAAGTCGTCTCCGATCCAGGCAGGGTTAGACGCGGCTTCGACATGATGGATCACGCGGCCCGAGGCCTCGTCGATCTCGTAGGTGCCGTAATAGGCGACGACGCCCCGCATCGTGTTGCGGTAATCCTCGGGGGTCGACTCGCGGGTCAACGGCTTTCGGCCCGGCGGCAGCAACATGGCCCACATCCGGCCGGCCGAATCGTAGGAGATCCTGCCGGTCGGGTGGTCTCCGTGCGCCGAATAGCGGGCCAAGGTATACACGCCGATCAGGCGGTCGCGGACACTCTGACTCGCTTCCGACTGGCCGTTGCTTGCGGCCGCGGGAAGCATGAGCAATAGCGCGAGCGCGAGAAAAGAAATGGGGTCAGAGCCGGTTTTCTTCATGATCCGATTCTTGCGAAAAATGGGGTTAGAGCCGATTTTCTTCGGACCCGATTCTAACCATGCTCGCATTCCGCTCAACTTCCGCGCTACTTCTTCCGCAGCGGAGCGCGTCAGATCGACGCGCGCGGCTTCGTGCGTTCAACTGCGTGAGGCGTCGACCACGGCACGCGCCGCGATTACACCAATTCGGACGGAACGTTCCCGAGCTCCATGACCTCCTCGAGGAGCGAGGAGTCGACCGGCTTTGTGAGATGCTCGTCGAAGCCCGCCTCCCGCGCGCGATGCTTGTCCTCGTCCTGCCCCCACCCCGTCAAAGCGAACAGCCTGATGCGGCCGCCGTTCGGCATCGCGCGGATCCGTCTCGCGACCTCGTATCCGTCGAGCTGCGGCAAGCCGATGTCGAGCAGCACGCACTCGGGGCGAAGCCGCTCGACGGCCGCCAGCGCCGCCGCTCCGTCGTAGACCGTGTGCACGTCATGCCCCTTGAGCTCGAGCACCATCTTGAGACTTTCGGCGGCATCGACGTTGTCGTCGACGACGAGTACGCGCCGACTCGGCGCGCCGCGCGCCGCTGCCGCCGCACGGGGCGGCGCAGCCGAGCGAGACGCAGCCCCGACGGTGCGGCTCCGCGGCAGACGCAGGACGAACTCGCTGCCGTGCCCGAGGCCCTCGCTCGCCGCAGTGAGCGTCCCGCCATGCAAGGCGACGAGCTGGCGAGCCAGGGCGAGGCCGATGCCGAGCCCGCCGCCGCCGATGCGCGCACGGTGCTCGGGCACCTGACTGAACATCGTGAAGATATCCTCGAGCCGATCCGGCGGGATGCCGAAGCCGTTGTCCTTGACGCTGACGGAGACGTCCGCCTCGCAGGCCTCTGCGCGCACCTCGATGGTCCCGCCCGGCTCCATGTACTTCGCGGCGTTCGAGAGCAGATTCGCGACGACCTGCGTGAGGCGCTGAAAATCTCCGTAAACGGGCAGCGCTGCCTCCCGATGCTCGAGGATCAATCGGTGCCCTCGCTCGGCGACGATCGGCGCGGCCAGCTCGACGGCCGCGTCGATGACGGCGCGAAGATCGAGCGGCGCGCGCACGAGATCGATGTCGCCGCGCGTGATGCGCGAGAGGTCGAGCAGATCGTCGACGAGGTGCACGAGGTGGCCGAGCTGGCGCTCCATCATGACCTGCACGTGCTTCGCGAGCTCGGGCCGGTCGGCGGCGCTGCGCATGAGCTCGAGTCCGGCGCGCAGCGGCGCGAGCGGATTCCTGAGCTCGTGCCCGAGCACGGCGAGAAACTCGTCCTTGCGCCGGTCCGCTTCGCGCAGCGCGTCCTCCGCCGTCTTGCGATCCGTGAGATCGCGGAAGTAGCAGGAGAGCCCGCCGCCCGCTTCGGGATAGAGGCTCACGTCGACCCAGCGTCCGACGACCGGCGAAGGCGCCTCGAATCGCACGGGCGCGCGGTCGCGCATGACCTTGCGGTGCATCTCTTCCGCCACGGTGCCGGCGGCCTCGGGAAACTCCGTCCATAGCCGCTTGCCGAGCAGCTCGGCCCGCGGTCGGTGCCACCACTGCTCGGCTTTGCTGTTGACGTACGTGAACCGGAAGTCCGCATCGACGGCGTAAAACGCGTCCCCGATGCTCTCGAGAATCTCCGCTCGGCGCCGATGCTCGGAACGCAGACGCTCCTCGCTCGAGCGCACGGCTTCCCACCCCCGGCGCCAGGAGCTGACGAGCCAGCTGACCAAGGCCCCGGCGAGGAGAAACAGCGTGATGCGGACCCAGTCTTCGACGGCGACGGCGAAGGGCCCGTCGGCGCGCGGGATGAACAGGAGGAGACCGACGATGCAGGAGACCACCGTCGTGACGAGACCGAGCCGCAGGCCTCCGAGCATTGTGCCGACGATGACGGGCGGTAAGAACAGTATCAGCGGCAGCTCGCTGCCGACGACCGGCGTGAGCGCGGCGCGCAGCGCCCACGCCGCGAGGATCGCGGATCCGGTCAGCAGAAAGCTCAGGATTGGCGTGCGTCGGGCTCCGTCCACGGCCCGGCCTTCGTTAGCATCGGAATCGTTCCATCGAGTGTACGCGGCCGGCGCCGAGCGCTCCACGGCCGCGCTTCCACGCCGGTCGATAGCGATCCACGCCATGGGGGGCGCGGCTCGGGGACCGAGAGGTGAACTGCCGCGCGTTTCGGTTGCCTAAGGTTTTGACTAGCACCGCTCTCGAATCCACTAATCCACTATCCACTACCGAGCCAGAACCGCTATCGAGCCATGTATACGTCCGCCGTTTTTCGCCGATGTCGGCGCCAACCGGGCGCGCTCGCCGCAGGCTCGCAACCCCGGGCCTCACAGACGCGCGCGTCTTAGGTCCGGGGCCCTCTAAAGCAGCCGATCCGCCATCGAAGCTCGAGCGTCGACCATCGAGGTCCACGCCGAGGCTCGTTATGTCCGCATCATGTCCGCACCGAGGGAAGGAGAAATGAAGGAGATGAACGCTGCCGTGAGGCAGCCTGCAAAGCCGTCGCTGATCATCGACGAGGGGCACTACGAGCGTCTCGTCGCGTTGGCGACGCGCGCCATGCGCGAGGCACCGGGCCTCGCGGCCAATCTGCTCGACGAAGTCGAGCGGGCGGAATTGCGTCCGTCGCGGCTCATGCCGCCCGACGTCGTGACGATCGGCTCGATGGTGACATTCCGGGACGAGGACGACGGCCGCGAAGAGACGGTCCAGCTCGTGCTGCCGCCGGACGCGGACATCGACCGGCGGCGCGTCTCCGTGCTCACGCCGGTCGGTGCGGCGCTTCTCGGCTTGTCGGTCGGGCAGGCGATCGAGTGGGAGGTCGCGCCGGGCCGCGTGCGTCACATTCGCGTCGTCGGCGTCGTGCCGCCCGCGAAGCCGGTGGTCGGCGCAGATCACTAACGACAGCAGCGATAGCAGCGAGGCTTCGCAGCTAGGCCTCGGCGCCGGCGTCCGCCGGCGCCGATCAGTCCCCACGAATGCGATCGAGAGCGGCGCGCAGCCGCGGCCGCTCGATCGCGGGGTCGCCCGTGATGTTCATGCGGAGATTGTTGAGCGCAACGAATCCCTCGTCGATCTCGTGGTTGCGCACCTTCTCCGCGGCGATTTCGAGCCAGCGCAACATCTCGAGCCATCCGAGCGCCGCCGCGAAGCTCGGATCGGCGTCCAGCGCGCTTTCCATGAGCCGTCGTGCGAGCGCCTCGTTCGGAGAGACGCTCGTGTATACGTAGTTCGCCTGCGCGTAGAGCTCGTACGCGCGCGCGGAGTCCATGAGCGCCCGGTCGAGGCTGTCGCGCTCGGCGGCCGAGAGCTCGATCCTGAGCGCGCGAGCGACGTCGATCGCAACGGCGCATTGCATCGAAAGCGCGTCGTCTCGTCGGCCGTCGTAGGTGTCGCTCCATAGCACGCGGTCCGTCGCCGCGTCGACGAGCCTCGCGTCGACCCGCAGCTTGTCGCGCGCGCTGCGCACGCTGCCTTCGAGGATCAGGTCGGCTCCGAGCTCTTGCGCGATCGTGCTTATCGGAGGGCGCTGGTCCTTGTAGCGCAAGACCGAGGTTCGCGAGATCACGCGGAAGTGGTTCGCGAGCCGCGAGAGTTTCGTCAGGATCTCTTCCTGCATGCCCGCCGCGACGTAAGCGTTCTCGGGATCCGAGCTCAGATTGTCGAACGGCAGGACCGCCAGGCTGCGCCGGGCGTCGGCGCGGCCCGAGCCGACTTCTTCGGCCTGGACCACGGCTAGCGGGTCCAGAGGCGGGCCGATCCCCAAGGATCCGGGGAGCTGCCGGCTACCGTGTCGCAGCACCTCCATCGGCGAGCGAGCGGGTCGCCGCGAAACCGCGCCTCCGCCGAACGAACGCAATCCTCGCATCGCCCCTCATCCTCCTGCGCCGCCGCGCCGTGCCAGAATCATGGCGGCCTCGCGAGCCGGAGGCCGGCGCCGGGCGAGGCGTTCACGGCCGACAACCGCTCGAGGCAAGGTAAGGTGAGGTGAAAAACGATCGAAGCAAGGCGGCCTGGGCGCTCGCCATTCATGGCGGCGCCGGCGACCTCGGTGCCGACGGGCTGCCCGCCGAGCGCGAGCGGGCCGTCCGCGCCGCGCTCGGCGAGATCCTCGGCGCGGCCGCGAGAATCCTCGCCGAAGGCGGCACGAGCCTCGATGCGGTCGGGGAGGCCGTGCGTCTGCTCGAGGACTCGCCGCTCTTCAACGCCGGCAAAGGCTCCGTCTTCAACGCTCGCGGCGAGCACGAGCTCGACGCGTCGATCATGGACGGCGCGACGCTCTCGGCCGGGGCGGTCGCGGGCCTCACGCGCGTCAAGAATCCGATCGTGCTCGCGCGGCGCGTCATGGCGGCTTCGCCGCACGTCTTCCTCGCGGGCGAAGGCGCGCTCGAGTTCGCAAAAGCCGAGCGCGTCGCGCTCGTCGAGCCCGAGTACTTCTCGACGGAGGATCGGCGCCGCGCGCTCGAGCGGGCGCGGGCCGATGCTGCGCGCTCCGCTCCTACCGAGCCCGAGACGGTCGGCGCGGTCGCGCTCGACGTCGACGGGCATCTCGCGGCAGCGACCTCGACGGGCGGCCTCACGAACAAGCTGCCCGGGCGCGTCTCGGACTCGGCCATCATCGGCGCAGGCACGTACGCGAGCGACGCGTCGTGCGCGGTCTCGTGCACGGGCCAAGGCGAGTTTTTCATCCGCGGCACGGCGGCCCGCGACGTCGCCGCGCTGCTCGAGTACGCGGGCGCGGATCTTCGCTCCGCGGCCGAGTCGGTGCTGCGCGAGCGCGTCGAGGCGCGCGGCGGACGAGGCGGCCTCATCGCGCTCGATCGGATCGGACGTATCGTCTGCCCGTTCGACACCGACGCGATGTATCGCGCGTATACGGCGGCGGGCGATGAAGCCGTCGTCGCGATCGGCCGCGGCGAGCCCGACGGCAACGACGAGTCAATCCGCCGGCGGCGCGGCGGCTAGCGCCTTTACCAACACACAGGAAGGAAGCGACGAGCGACACGATGAACAGCCTCAACGACTCCGACATTGCACAAGTGCTCGAGAAGCTCCACGAAGACGCGGCGCGCGATTCCGAGCGGCGCGCGCGCAGGTCGCCCGAGCGCGACGACGCTCTGATCCGCATGGGCGAGCTCTATCTCTCCGTCTCGCAAGCCGAAGGGAATCTCCTCTATCTGCTCGCGCGCGGGAGCCGGGCCGCGAAGATCGTCGAATTCGGCGCGTCGTTCGGGATCAGCACGACCTACCTCGGCGCGGCCGCACGCGACAACGGAGGCCGCGTGATCACGACCGAGGTCCATCCCGAGAAGTGCAAGGCGCTACGGCGTACGTTGCTCGCGGCCGGCCTCGGCTCCGTCGTCACCGTGCTCGAAGGCGACGCCCGCGAGACGCTCCGCACCGTCGACGGTCCCGTCGACTTCGTGTTTCTCGACGGCTGGAAGGGCATGTACCGGCCCGTGCTCGAGCTGCTCTTGCCGAAGCTCCGCCTCGGAGCGCTCGTCGTCGCGGACAATGTCGACCTCGAAGCCGCGCAAGACTACGCGCAGCACGTGCGAACCGATCCGTCCTTCGTCTCTTATACGCTCGGGAAGCAGGAACTCTCTTGCTTCACCGGCTAGCGCCGGGATTTGCGTGTGCTAGCATCCGGCGAGAGCGGCGAGCGCCGCTCGTCGTCGGTATCGTCGCGGTCCTTGCGGCCGCTCTTCGGTCGGAGCATTCGAAAATGAAAAAGAACAGCCTTTGGATCTCCTTGCTCGCTCTAGTCTGCACCTTGTCGGCTGCTCGGGCCGGCGCCGCCGAGCTCCTGCCCGGCGAGCGCGAGGCCGTCGTGACGGCGATACCGGGCGTCGTCGCCGACGGCGCGAAGTGGGAGCTCGTGTGGGCGGACTTTGTGACGGCGGACGGTATCGTCGGGACGCCGGACGGCAGCGTCATCTTCGCCCAGGAGCAGACCGACTCGATCAAGAAGCTCGATCCCAGCGGCCGAGAGTACACGGTCGTCACGAACGCTCACGGTCCGGGCGCCGTCTCGCTCGACGCCATGGGCCGGCTATACGCCGTACAGCGAACCTGCACGGAGCCTTTGAACCGCGACCTCGGCGGCTGCAACGAGCTCACGATGATCAGCATGCTGCTGCCTTCGCAGCGGCTGCTCGCGAACAGCTTCCCTGACGGGCAAACGTTCGGCAGGCCCAACGACCTCATCGCGGACGGCAAGGGCGGCGCGTATTTCACATCGGGCGGCGCGTACTACGTGAATCCGGAAGGCGTCGTCAGCACGGTCGCGGACAAGGGCAGCATCCGCTCGAACGGCATCATGCTGAGCCCGGACGGCCGCACGCTCTACGTCACGAACAACACCGAGGTCGTCGCGTTCGACGTCGCGTCGGACGGCTCGACGAGCAACCGCCGCGTCTTCGGCGGGCTAGACGGCGACAACGGCGGCGACGGCATGGCGATCGACGGCGAAGGACGGCTCTACGTGACCGCGGCGCAGGGCGTGCACGTGCTCTCGCCGAGCGGCCAGCATCTCGGAGTCATCCCGACGCCGCGCCGCGCGATCACGCTCGCGTTCTCGGGCCCGGATAAGAAGACGCTCTACGTTCCGCAGATGGGCGCCGTCGGTCCGGACGGGAAGGCGTGGACGACGCCCGAGGGCGTCAGAAACACGGCGATGACGATCTATCGTCTGCCGATGCTGGCGCAGGGTTACAAGGGCCGGCCGAAGTGAGCCGCCTGCACGGCGGCCGTTGACGGGCGCGATACCGCGGGTCGAGGCGCGATACCGGGCGTCGAGCCGCGATACCCGGGTCGAGCAGGTCGCGCAAACCGCGTTCTCGCAAACAGCGTCTATTTCGTAAGACGCCGGCCGGCGCGGAACACCGCGCCGGCCTCGGCCTACTTCGAGCCTCGCGCGCTCGCTCAGTCGGCCGCGTCCTGGACCGCGTCGCCGGCCTTCTCGATGTCCTTGCCTGCGCCCTCGATCGTATTGCACGCCGTCAACAAGAAGCTCGACACGACGAGTGCGAGCAGCATAGCGAAACCTCTTTTCCGCGAAATCATCCTTGTCCCCTCGTGGTCCTTGATCAGCAAAGACGTTGCTGCAGGAACCGTGCCAACGACGTGCGACCCGCGTGCTCGGCCTCGTGCAGGAGCAGGGCGCGTTTGAGCGGAAGGCCGCCCCCGTACCCCGTGAGGCTCCCGTTCGCGCCGATCACGCGATGGCAGGGGACGATCAAGCCGATGGGATTCGCGCCGTTCGCGAGCCCGACGGCACGGGCGCCGGTGGGCCGGCCCACGGCTTTCGCGATCTCGCCGTAGCTCGCCGTCTCGCCGAACGGAATCTCGAGCAGCGCGTCCCAGACGCGGTGCTGAAACGGCGTGCCCTTCGCCGCGAGCTCGAGATCGAAGGCTTTGCGCCGGCCCGCGCAATATTCCTCGATCTGGCGGCGCACGTGCGCGACTGCGCGCTCGTCATGCACGGCGCCCGGATCGACGGCCGCGGCGCCGTCGGCGTCGAGCGCAAAGCGGCGGACACGGCCGTCCGCGTCGACCCAGGCTGCGAACGTCCCGAAGCGCGTCTCGATGGTGCCCCAGTGCGTCGTCGTGTCCGTCATGGTCATGCGGTCTCCGTCGTTGCGCGGCGGCGCTCACGAATCGCGCAGGCTCGCCCATAGATGCGCGGTCG
>DASTSM010000359.1:0-15575 GCA_035760685.1 Gammaproteobacteria bacterium
CCTTGGCGCCGGCCGCGTCGCCGCCGGCGCCGTTCGATCCGGCGGCGCTGTTCGGCCCGGCCGACCCGGCCGACCCGGCCTCACCGCTCGAGGCGCCGCTACCCGTCGCGTCGCCGCTCGCGGGCGGGGTCGCGCCGGGCGAGGGCTCGACGTTCGGCACCTCGCTCTGCGAAGGAGGTGGCACCGCCTGCGGCGCCTGCTGCTCGCTCTGCGCCGGCGTGAGGCGGTCGATCACGCTCTGCGGCGCGTGGCGCTGATTCGCGAGAAACGCGAGCGCGAGGCTCGTCACGAAAAACAGCGTCGCGAGCGCCGCCGTCGTCCGCGACAGAAAGCTGGCGGAGCCGCGCGCGCCGAAGACGGTGCCGGACGCGCCGGCGCCGAAACCGGTGCCCGCGTCGGCGCCCTTACCGCGCTGCAGCAGCACCAATCCCACGATCAGCACCGCGATAATGACGTGAACGACCAACACGATCGATTGGAGCATTGTCGGTAGCTTCAGTAATTCAAGTGCGTTCGGCTTGAGAGCAGGCCGCGCGGAAGATGCCGAGGAACTCCGCCGCCTCGAGCGACGCGCCGCCCACGAGGCCGCCGTCTATGTCGTCCATGGCGAAGAGCTCCGCGGCGTTCGCCGCTTTCACGCTGCCGCCATAGAGAATGGCGAGGCCGGCCGCAATTGTACCATCTCGAGCCGCGATCATGGCGCGAATCATCGCGTGAACCTCTTGCGCCTGCTCGGGCGTCGCGGTCTTCCCGGTGCCGATCGCCCAAACCGGCTCGTACGCGACGACCGCGGAGGCGAACGCCGCGACGCCGGCGGCACCGAGCACGGCGGCGACCTGCCTGCCGACCACGGCCTCGGTACTATTCGTCTCGCGCTCCTCGAGCGTCTCGCCGACACAGAGGATCGGGACGAGGCCCGCGGCTTGGGCCGCCTCGAACTTCGCGGCCACCTTAGCGTCGGTGTCGCCGAAGAGAGTCCGCCGCTCCGAATGCCCGACTATCGCATAGCTGCAGCCGACGTCGGCGAGCATCGCGCCCGAGACCTCGCCGGTGAAGGCGCCCACGCCCATCCGGACGGAGACGTCCTGCGCCCCGACGGCAATCGCCGTTCCCCGCACCCAACCGGCCACCGGGGCGAGGTAGGGATACGCCGGACACAGCAGCATGTCGGCCGCCGCCTTTGCCGGCACGCCGGCGCGAAGCGCGGAGACGAGCTTCTCGCTCGCCGCGAGCGACCCGTTCATCTTCCAGTTTCCGGCCACGAGGGGCCTACGCGCTGCGCGCGTCATCGGCGCGATCCTCGGTCAGTTTTCGTGGGGCGCCCGAGCTTACGGGCCGGGCACCGTCAAATCAACGGCGCCGCGAAAAATGGGGTCAGACCCCATTTTCAGGCGCCGAGCGTGATGCGCACCGACTCCGCGAGGCGCGCCGCGAGCAGCTGAACCTTGTCGCGGTCCTCGCCTTCGACCATGACGCGAATGACGGGTTCGGTCCCCGACGCCCGCAGCACGACGCGGCCCCGCGGCCCGAGCGCGGACTCGGCGTCCGCGACCGCCGCGGAGATCTCGGGCGTCGCGTGCGGATCAACGGGCTCGCGCACACGCACGTTCAGGAGCACCTGCGGCAGCTGAGGCATGCCGCGCGCGAGCTCGCTCAAGTTCCTTCCCGTGCGCTTCATGACGGCCAGCACCTGGAGCGCCGTCACGAGGCCGTCGCCGGTCGTCGTCTTGTCGAGGCAGATCACATGGCCCGACGTCTCGCCGCCGAGCACGCCGCCGTGCTGCTTCAGCATCGCGAGGACGTGACGGTCCCCGACCTTCGCGCGCATGAACTCGGCGCCGAGCTCGCGCAGCGCGAGCTCCAGCCCCAGATTGCTCATGACCGTGCCGATGACGGGCCCGCGCAGCGCGCCGCTGTCGATGCGGTCGCGCGCGAGCACGTAGAGCAGCTGGTCGCCGTCCACGAGATTCCCGCGCTCGTCGACCATGACGACCCGGTCGCCGTCGCCGTCGAGCGCCATTCCGACGTGGGCGCGCACGCCCGTGACCGTGAGCTTCAGCAGGTCGGGCCGCGTCGAGCCGCAGCCGTCGTTGATATTGCGGCCGTTCGGCGAACAGCCGACCGGAACGACGTCGGCGCCGAGATCGGCCACGAGCCGCGGCGCGATCTTGTACCCCGCTCCGTGCGAGGCGTCGACGACGATCTTGAGGTTGTCGAACCGCATGCCGCTCGGAATCGTCGACTTGCAGAACGTCATGTATTCGTCGCGCGCGAAAGACGCCGTCGTCGCGCGCCCGAGGGTGCGCGAATCGCGCGTGATCGGCGTCTCCTCGAGGCACTGCTCGATCGCCTCCTCGAGCGCATCGGAAAGCTTCTCGCCGTCGGAGCCGAAGAACTTGATGCCGTTGTCGTAGAAGGGATTGTGCGAGGCGCTGATCACAACGCCGAAGTCGATGCCGAGCTTCCTCGTGAGGTATGCGACGGCCGGCGTCGGCAACGGTCCCGTCAGCAGCACGTCGACGCCGGCCGCGACGAAGCCCGCCTCGAGCGCGGCCTCGAACATGTAGCCCGAGACGCGCGTGTCCTTCCCGATCAGAACCTTCCCGCCCTTCGGCGTCAGCACCCGGGCCGCCGCGCCCGCGAGGCGCAGCGCGAAGTCGACGGTCATGGGACTCGCGCCGACCTCGCCGCGAATTCCGTCAGTTCCGAAGTAGCGCCTCCCCATGTCTCCTCCCGAAGCGGCCCGATCGCTTCTCGCTCGCTTCTCGCTCGCTTCGTGCGATCTCTGCCGAGCGCTTCGTGCGCCGTGGGCTCTCTCACAAAAAACGGCGGCGGAGAGTCGACCTCTCCGCCGCGCTATAGGTAGGAACGATCGGCGTCAGTGCTGACCGGCCGGCCCCCCCAGCGGCGTCGCGCCCGGGCGCTCGACCGGCGGCTCTGCCGCGACCGGCTCGCCGGGCTCGGACGGCTCGTCCCAGTCCTCCGGCGGCCGCGGCTCGCGGCCTTCCATGATGTCCTTGATCTGGCGCTCGTCGATCGTCTCGTATTTCATGAGCGACTCGGCCATGAGGTGAAGCTTGCGCTCGTTCGTGACGAGAAGATCCTTCGCCTCGTTGTAGCACGTGTCGATGAGCTTGCGGACCTCCTCGTCGATCGCGTGGGCCGTGACGTCCGACACGTGCTTGTGGCGGGTCACGCTGCGGCCGAGAAAGATCTCGCCGTCGTCCTCGGAGTAGGTCAAGGGACCCAAGCGGTCCGAGAGCCCCCACTTCGTGACCATGCTGCGCGCGATGTCCGTCGCGCGCTCGATGTCGTTCGACGCGCCCGTCGTCACGTACTCCGGCCCGAACACGAGCTCCTCCGCGAGACGCCCGCCGAACAAGCTCTTCATCTGGCTCATGAGCCGCTGCTTCGAGTAGCTGTAGCGGTCCTCCTCGGGCAGAAACATCGTCACGCCGAGCGCCCGGCCGCGCGGGATGATCGTGACCTTGTAGACGGGATCGTGATCGGGCACGAGCAGGCCGACGATCGCATGGCCCGACTCGTGATAGGCCGTAAGCTTCTTCTCGGACTCGCTCATGACCATCGAGCGCCTCTCGGTGCCCATCATGATCTTGTCCTTGGCCTTGTCGAACTCCTCCATGCGGACCGTGCGGCGGTTCGCGCGCGCGGCGAGCAGCGCGGCCTCGTTGACGAGGTTCGCGAGGTCCGCGCCCGAGAAGCCCGGCGTGCCGCGGGCAATGACGGAAGGCTTCACGTCGTTGCCGACGGGCACCTTGCGCATGTGGACCTTCAAGATCTGCTCGCGGCCGCGAACGTCGGGCAGCGGCACGACGACCTGGCGATCGAAGCGGCCCGGGCGCAGCAGCGCCGGGTCGAGCACGTCGGGCCGGTTCGTGGCCGCGATGACGATGACGCCCTCGTTGCCTTCGAAGCCGTCCATCTCGACGAGCAGCTGGTTCAGCGTCTGCTCGCGCTCGTCGTGGCCGCCGCCGAGACCCGCGCCGCGGTGCCGACCGACGGCGTCGATCTCGTCGATGAAGATGATGCAGGGCGCATGCTTCTTCGCCTGCTCGAACATGTCGCGGACGCGCGAGGCGCCGACGCCGACGAACATCTCGACGAAGTCCGAGCCCGAGATCGTGAAGAACGGCACCTTGGCCTCGCCCGCGATCGCGCGCGCGAGCAGGGTCTTGCCCGTGCCCGGAGGGCCGACCATGAGGACGCCCTTCGGGATCTTGCCGCCGAGCCGCTGGAACTTGGCCGGATCCTTCAAGAAATCGACGATCTCGACGACCTCTTCCTTGGCTTCCTCGACGCCCGCGACGTCGGCGAACGTGACGTGCACCTGGTCCTCGCCGAGCAGGCGCGCGCGGCTCTTGCCGAAGGACATCGCTCCGCGGCCTCCGCCCGCGCCCTGCATCTGGCGCATGAAATAGACCCAGACGCCGATCAGCAGCAGGATCGGGAACGACGAGATGAAAAGCTGAAGCAGAAACGACTGCTGCTCGGGCGGCGCGGCCTTGATCACGATCTCGTGCTTCTGCAGATCGCCGATAAGGGCCGTGTTGTCGGTCTCAGGGTTATACGTCAGGAACGGGTCGCCGTTCCGCATGCCCTGTATCTGATCGCCCTGGAAAGTGACTTCCTCGACCGAGCCGTCCTTGACCCAGGACAGGAAAGTCGAGTACGGAATCGTCGATACCCTCTGGCTGTTCGGGCCGAAGCTCTGGAAGACCGAGAGCAGCACGACCGCGATGACTATCCAGAGAATGACGTTCTTTGCGAGATCGTTCAAAGCGTTACCTCGAAGGTGCAGAGGGCGACTTCGACTGTTAGACCCTACTATACCGCATAGTTTCGGGCCAGGAGATAGATCTCACGGCTCTCGGGCCTCGAGGCCTTCGGCTTCATGAGACGGACGATACGGAACTGCTCGCGCACGCCCTTCACGAATTCCGTAAAACCTTCTCCTTGGAAGAGCTTGATCAGGAGGTCTCCGCCGGGGCGCAGCACCTCGGCCGCGAAGGCGAGCGCTTCTTCCGCAAGGGCGATGCTTCGAGGCTGATCGACGGCGCGGTTCCCGCTGATATTGGGTGCCATGTCCGACATTACAAGGTCCGCTCGCTCCCCGCCCATGAGCGCGCGCAGCCGCTCGACCGTCTCCTCGGACGTGAAGTCTCCTTGCAGAAACTCGACGCCGGGGATGTTACCCATCGGGAGCAGGTCGACGGCCCAGACGCGGCCCCGAGGGCCGACCACCTGCGCCGCATACTGACTCCACCCGCCGGGGCTCGCCCCGAGATCGACGCACCGCATGCCGGAGTTCAGCACGTGCTCCTTGGCTTGGATCTGCTCGAGCTTGAAGACGGCCCGCGACCGCCAGCCTTCCCGGACGGCCCGCTCGACGTAGGGATCCTTCTCCTGGCGCCTGCGCCAGCGGGTACTGGACCCGGTCCGGCGACTCATCTATTCTGCCTCGCTACGGGTCGCAGACAACAAGAAGACGGGATGCGTCTTACCGAAGAGCAAACCGACTATTTGCGAATACTCGGGCATTCCTTGGAACCGATCGTGGACGTGGGTGCGGGCGGCCTAACCGACTCGCTCCTCAAAGAGCTCGACCGCGCGCTCGCGGACCACGAGCTCATCAAGGTTCGCGTGCGCTTCGGCAACAAGGAGCGGCGCGGCCGGGTCTTCGAAGAGCTCGCGCCCCTCGCCCAGGCGCTCCTCGTCAAGCGGGACGGCTACGTCGCGCTGCTCTACCGGCCTTCCGTCGTCGGCAAGATCCGTTTACCGATCTGAAAATGGGGTCAGACCCCATTTTCCGGACTCAGCGGGCACGGCGACCGCGAAAAATCGGGTCTGACCCCATTTTCTAGACGTACTCGACGGCGGTGATCTCGTACGAGCGCCGGCCGCTCGGCGTCGTCACGTCGACGGTATCGCCCTCCTCCTTGCCGATCAGCGCGCGCGCGATCGGGGAGCTGATCGAGAGCAGACCGTCTTTGATGTCCGACTCGTCCTCGCCGACGATCTGGTAGCGCGTCTCGCCGCCGCTCTCGACGTCGACGAGCCGCACGGTCGCGCCGAACACGACGCGGCCCGTCGCCGCAAGCTGCGTCACGTCGATGATCTGCGCGTTCGAGAGCTTCGCCTCGATGTCGCGGATGCGGGCCTCGACGAGGCCCTGTTGCTCCTTCGCGGCGTGATACTCGGCGTTCTCCTTGAGGTCGCCGTGCGAGCGCGCCTCCGCGATCGCGTTCACGATGCGCGGCCGTTCTTCCGTCTTGAGCCGCTTCAGCTCTTCTCGGAGCCGTTCCGCTCCGCGAGCCGTCAGTGGCACCTTGCTCAAAGCGCCGCCTCCCGGTGCAGGTCCTGCAGCCTATTCACTGTAAAGTTATCGATGTGGTCGAGAGCGTCGCACGTCGCTTTTGCTGCTGCAAGGGTCGTGTAGTAGGTGACCTTGTAGTGCACGGCCTCGCCGCGGATCGAGTGCGACTCGCGGATCGCCTGTTTACCCTCCGTCGTGTTCACGATCAAGCTGATCTCGCGATTCTTGATCATGTCGACGATATGGGGCCGGCCTTCTCGGACCTTGTTGACCCGCCGGCACGGCACGTCGCCGGCGGCGAGCGCGGCGGCCGTGCCGCCCGTCGCGACGATCTCGAAGCCGCGCTTGACGAGCATGCGCCCGAGCTCGACGGCCGCGGGCTTGTCGCGGTCGCGCACGCTGATGAAGGCGATTCCTGACCGCGGCAGATCGACGCCCGACGCGATCTGCGCCTTGGCGTACGCCTCGCCGAAGCTGCGTCCCGTGCCCATGACCTCGCCCGTCGACTTCATCTCCGGTCCCAGGATCGGGTCCGCATCGGGGAACTTGATGAACGGAAACACCGACTCCTTGACCGAGAAGTAAGGCCGGGTGCGGGGCGGCACGACGCCCTGCTCGGCGAAGGTCTTGCCGGCCATGGCCTTGGCCGCGATCTTCGCGAGCGGCTGGCCGATGGCCTTGGACACGAACGGCACCGTGCGCGACGCGCGCGGGTTCACCTCGAGCACGTAGACGATGCCGTTCTGGATGGCGAACTGCGTGTTCATGATGCCGACGACCTTGAGGCTCTCGGCCATGAGCCTGACCTGGCGGCTGATGTCCGCCTGCATCTCCTTCGTCAGGCTGAAGGGCGGCAGCGAGCAGCCCGAGTCGCCCGAATGCACGCCTGCCTGCTCGACGTGCTCCATGATGCCGCCGATGATGACCTCGCGGCCGTCGCAGATCGCGTCGACGTCGACCTCGACGGCGACGTCGAGGAAGCGATCGAGCAGCACGGGGCTCTCGTTCGAGACGCTGACGGCCTGTCCCATGTACTCCTTGAGCTCGTCCTCGCTGTGCACGATCTCCATGGCCCGGCCGCCGAGGACGTAGGACGGGCGCACCACAAGCGGGTAGCCGACCTCCTTCGCCATCGCGATGGCCTCCTCTTCCGTCCGCGCCGTGCAGTTCGGCGGCTGCTTGAGTCCGAGCCGATGCACGAGCTTCTGGAAGCGCTCGCGGTCCTCCGCGAGATCGATCGAATCGGGCGACGTGCCGATGATCGGGACTCCCGCCGCCTCGAGCGCACGCGCGAGCTTGAGCGGAGTCTGCCCTCCGTACTGCACGATGACGCCTTCGGGCTTCTCTTTGGCGACGATCTCGAGCACGTCCTCGAGCGTCAGCGGCTCGAAGTAGAGGCGGTCCGACGTGTCGTAGTCCGTCGAGACCGTCTCGGGGTTGCAGTTGACCATGATGGTCTCGAAGCCGATCTCCTTGAGCGCGAACGCCGCGTGCACGCAGCAGTAGTCGAACTCGATGCCTTGTCCGATCCTGTTCGGGCCGCCCCCGAGGATCACGATTTTTCTTCGCTCCGTCGGCTCCGCTTCGCAGAACTGCTCGTAGGTCGAGTACATGTAGGCGGTCGTCGTCGCGAACTCCGCCGCGCAGCTGTCGACGCGCTTGAAGACCGGGCGGATGTCGTGCTTGTGCCGCGCCTTCCTGACGACCGCCTCCTCGACGCCGATCAGCGCCGCGATGCGGCTGTCGCTGAAGCCCTTGCGCTTCGCCGCACGCAGATAATCGGGATGCAGCGCTTCGGCGCCTTTCTCCTTGATCTCGCCCTCGGTCTCGACGATGTCCTCGATCTGCCGCAGGAACCAGCGGTCGATGCCGGTCAGCTGCGCGACCTCATCGAGCCCGAGGCCGAGCCTGAAGGCATCGGCCACGTAGTACATGCGCTGACCGCCCGCCATGCGCAGCTCGTGCTTGAGCTTGTCCCAGTCCTCGTCCTTCTCGATCTTCCGGATGATCGGCGTAAATCCGTCGGTGCCCGTCTCGAGGCCGCGCAGAGCCTTCTGGACGGACTCCTGGAACGTCCGGCCGATGGCCATGACCTCGCCGACCGACTTCATCTGCGTCGTGAGCCGGTCGTTGGCGCCGGGGAATTTTTCGAACGTGAAGCGCGGCACCTTCGTCACGACGTAGTCGATCGTCGGCTCGAACGATGCCGGCGTCGCGCCGCCCGTGATCTCGTTGCGGAGCTCGTCGAGCGTGTAGCCGACCGCGAGCTTGGCCGCGACCTTCGCGATCGGAAAACCCGTCGCCTTCGAGGCGAGCGCCGAGGATCGGGAGACGCGCGGATTCATCTCGATGACGATGATCCTGCCGTCCTCCGGGTTTACGGCGAACTGCACGTTCGAGCCGCCCGTGTCGACGCCGACCTTACGCAGGACCGCGATCGAGGCGTCGCGCATGCGCTGGTATTCCTTGTCGGTCAGGGTCTGCGCCGGAGCGACCGTGATCGAATCGCCCGTGTGGATGCCCATGGGGTCCACGTTCTCGATCGAGCAAACGATGATGCAGTTGTCGTTGCGGTCGCGAACGACCTCCATCTCGAATTCTTTCCAGCCGATGACGGACTCCTCGAGCAGGACCTCGTTGGTCGGCGATTGATCGATCCCGCGGCCCACGATGTCCTCGAATTCCTCGCGGTTGTAGGCGATGCCGCTGCCGCTGCCGCCGAGCGTGAACGAAGGCCGCACGATGACGGGGAATCCGATGTTCTTCTGCACCTCCCAGGCTTCCTCGAGGGAGTGCGCGAGGCCGGCGCGCGCGACTTCCAGACCGATCTCCTGCATCGCGTTGCGGAAGAGCTCGCGGTCCTCGGCCATGTCGATCGCGTGCCGCGAGGCTGCGATGAGCTCGACGCCGTAGCGGGCGAGCACGCCTTCGCGGTCGAGGTCGAGCGCGCAGTTGAGCGCCGTCTGCCCGCCCATCGTCGGCAGCAGCGCGGACGGCCGCTCCCGCTCGATGATGCCTTCGATCGCCCGCCAATTGATCGGCTCGATGTAAATGGCATCGGCGCTCGCGGGATCCGTCATGATCGTGGCCGGATTCGAGTTCACGAGGATGACTCGATATCCCTCCTCCTTGAGCGCCTTGCAGGCCTGAGTGCCCGAGTAGTCGAACTCGCAAGCCTGGCCGATGATGATCGGACCGGCGCCTATGATCAGGATGCTTTCGAGGTCGTCGCGGCGCGGCATAAGGCTGATTCACTCTCCTAGACAAGGCCCGATCGCACGATCGGGGACCACGAATCCCGAATAGAGGGCGCAAGAAAACACGCCGAGGCATCGCTCGGTCTCGCTCCGCGTGGGCGCGTTCATTGCGCGACGGCGGCGGCGACGACGGCGACGCGCCGATACTCTTTCATCATGGCGGCGAAGCGACGAAAGAGCGGCGTCAGATCGTGCGGGCCCGGGCTCGCTTCCGGATGCCCCTGAAACGAGAACGCCGGCGCGTTGGCGACCTCGATGCCCTGCAGCGAGCCGTCGAACAGCGAGCGGTGCGTCGGGCGCACGTTGTCGGGCAGCGTCGACTCGTCGACCGCGAAGCCGTGGTTCTGGCTCGTGATCAGGACGCGCCCCGAGTCGATCTCGACGACCGGATGATTGGCACCGTGATGGCCGAACTTCATCTTGACCGTCCTCGCCCCCGTGGCGAGACCGAGCAGCTGGTGACCGAGGCAAATGCCGAACACCGGGATGCCGATCTTGAGCAGCGTCTGCAAGGACTCGATCGCATAGGTGCACGCCTCCGGGTCGCCGGGGCCGTTGGACAAGAAAATGCCGTCGGGATTCAGCTCGAGCATCTCGTCCACCGTCATCGTCGCGGGCACGACGGTGAGCCGGCAATCGAGATCCGCGAGCAGCCGCAGGATGTTGCGCTTGATGCCGTAGTCGACGGCCACGACGTGGAAACTCGCGATCCGCTTCGAGTACACGGCCGGCCGCACGGGCCAGATCGTGCCCTGGTTCCATTGGTACGCATGCTTCGTCGTGACGAGGCGTGCGAGATCCATGCCCTTCAAGCCCGGAAACTTGCGCGCCGCGCGCACGGCCTCGTCCGGGCGCGCGCCCGCGCCCGTCACGATGCAGCCGCTCTGGGCGCCCTTCTCGCGGATGATGCGCGTGAGGCGCCGCGTGTCGATCTCGGCGATGGCGACGGTCTTGCCGCGGCGCAGGAATTCATCGAGCGAGGTCTCCGCCCGCCAGTTGCTCACGATGCGCGACATGTCGCGAACGATGAGCCCGGCCGCGAAGATGCGCTGCGATTCGAAGTCGTCGGAATTGACGCCCGTGTTGCCGATGTGCGGGTAGGTCAGGGTGACGAGCTGGCGGTAGTACGACGGGTCGGTCAGGATTTCCTGATATCCGGTCATCGCGGTGTTGAACACCACTTCACCGAGTGTCCGCCCGGATGCCCCGACGGAGATTCCGTTGAACACGGTGCCGTCTTCGAGCGCTAGTATCGCCGGCTCTGCCACGCTGAGCTCCTGAAATGGGCGCCTTGCATAGTCGAAGCGGGACGGCCGCAAGGCGCGCAGCCCATCCCGCCGAGCGTTCACAGGAAGATTGGGAGGCTCAGGCGGCTATTGTATCGCGACCGACCTCCACATACGAGCGCATAGCAGCTGCCGCATAGCAGCTGCCGCGTAGCAGCTGCCGCGTAGCAGCTGCCGCACGCGGGCGACTACCGAGACTGCGGCTGCAGCCGCCGCAATGAAAGAATCTGCGTCCGGTGGCAAGCGGGAGCTCGCACGTGAGGGCCGGTTTCGGGACCGCTGTGAATACATCCCTGTACGCTCGCTAGCGCGCAACCGCCACCCCAACGCTCACTTCGTTCGCGTCGGGGACCCCGGCCCTGCGCGCTAGCGTCCCGAAACCGGCCCTCACGCACGAGCTCCCGCCGAGCGTCGTGCCGTATCCCAGCGTCCGAAGAGCGCGAGCTCGAGCGCCGGCACTTTCGATTGCGTCGCGCTAGCGCTCCGCGAAATCCCTGCGCGTCTCGACCCCACAATTCGCCGAGCCGATCCGTCTCCGTGAGGATGCCTCGCCTCTCTGTTGCTGCCGACGGGCAGCTCTGTGTACCGCTCGGCATGCGCCGACGATGAGCCGGTTGACGTGCAGCATTCATGAACGGCACGCGGCTGAAGCGGGCCTTGCGTGTGAAGGGCGTTCTCGGGACGCTAGCGCGCAGGGATGCGCGCTAGCGAGCGTACAGGGATGTATTCACAGCGGTCCCGAGAACGCCCTTCACACACGAGGCCCCGCCCCCCGACAACGCTGAACGTTCATGAATGCTCCGCGTCGACCGCGCCTGCGCCGACCCTTCGCCCGCAGCTCTCCGCCGCCTGCAAGGACCGCACGCTCAGAGCCAAGCGGGCGGCAGCTCGCGTGCGGCAGCTCGCGGGTTAGTTTAGGCCGAGAACGTCGGCCATCGAGTAGAAGCCCGGGGCTCGGCCGGCGGCCCAGCGGGCGGCTCGAATGGCGCCGCGCGCGAACGCCGCGCGGTCGCGCGCTCGATGCGTGAGCTCGATCTGCTCCTCGGGGCCGACGAAGAAGACCGTGTGATCGCCGACGACGTTGCCGCCCCTCACGACCGAGAAGCCTATCGTACCGGGCACGCGCGGCCCCGTCCGGCCCTCCCGCGCATAAACGGCGAGATCCCGCAGCGCGCGGCCCCTCGCCCCCGCGACGATCTCGCCGAGCGCGAGCGCCGTGCCCGACGGCGCGTCCACCTTGTGCCGGTGGTGCGCCTCGAGAATCTCCGTGTCGTAGTCCTCGCCGAGCGTCGCCGCGGCGCGCGCGACGAGATCCATGAACACGTTGACGCCGACGCTCATGTTGCGGCCGTAGACGAGCGGAATCTGATGCGCCGTCGCCCGCATCGCATCGAAGTGCTTCGGCTCGAGGCCCGTCGTGCCGATCACGATCGCCGTGCCGACGTCGGCGCACGCACGCACGTTCGCTTCGAGCGCCGTCGGCATCGTGAAGTCGATCGCGACGTGCGCGCCGTGCAGCGCCTGCTTGCGGTCGTCCGTGAGCGGCACGCCCATCGCCCCGAGGCCGGCCGCCTCCCCGGCGTCCCGGCCGAGCGCGGGATCCTTGCTCTCGGTCAAGGCCCCGGTCAAACCGAGATCCTTCGTTTCCGCGAGACACGAGAGGATCGCTCGGCCCATGCGGCCCGAGGCCCCGAGAACTGCGATCTTGAGCAAGCTCAGGCTCCCATGCGCTCGAAGAAATTCTTGACGCCGTCGAACCAGGTGCGCGCACGCGGATTGTGCCGCTCTCCTCCGCCCTGGATCGACTCGTCGAAGGCGCGCAGCTTTTCCTTCTGCTCGGCCGTAAGATTCACGGGCGTCTCGATCTGGATGCGGCAGAACAGATCCCCGAACCCCGCGGCGCGCACGGAGCGCACGCCTTTGCCGCGCAGCCGGAACACCTTACCCGACTGCGTCTCGGGCGGGATCTTGAGCGACGCGTGACCTTCGAGCGTCGGGACGTCCACGGTGCCGCCGAGCACCGCCGTCGCGAAGCTGACAGGCACCTCACAGCTCAAGTCCTGACCCTCCCGCGTGAAGATCGGGTGCGGCTCGACGACGATGTCGACGTAGAGGTCGCCCGGCGGGCCGCCGTTTCTGCCCGGCTCGCCCTCGCGCGATAGGCGGATTCTATCGCCGGTATCGACGCCGGAAGGCACCTTGACGGCGAGCGTCCTGCGCTTTCTCACGACTCCGGCGCCGCCGCACTCGGCGCACGGCGTCTGGACGACGGTACCGGCGCCGCGGCACGCCGGGCAGGTCTGCTGGATCGAGAAGAACCCCTGCTGCACGCGAACCTGCCCGTGCCCGCCGCAGGTCGTGCACGTCGTGCGGGACGTCCCAGGCGCGGCGCCCGTGCCGCTGCACTGCTCGCAGCTCACGTGGCTCGGGATCTCGATGTTTACGGTATCGCCCGTCACGGCCTGCTCGAGCGTGAGCTCGAGCTCGTAGCGCAGATCCGCGCCGCGATAGACCTGCGTGCGGCTGCGCCGGCCGCCGCCGAAGATGTCGCCGAAGACGTCGCCGAAGATGTCGCTGAACGCATCGGCGCCGCTGAAGCCGCCGGCCGAGGGCTCGAAGCCCGCGTGGCCGAATTGATCGTAGGTCGAGCGCTTGCGCGTGTCGGAGAGCACCTCGTAAGCCTCCTTGGCCTCCTTGAAGTGCGTCTCCGCGTCCGGATCGTTGGGATTTCGATCCGGGTGATACTTCATGGCCAAGCGCCGATAAGCCTTCTTGATCTCGTCCGCGCCCGCGCCGCGCTTCACGCCGAGCACTTCGTAGTAGTCTCGCTTGGCCATTCTGTCTTTTGTGTTCCCCATGCCGAAGGAGAGCGCGCTCGCGCGCGCTCTCCTTCTCCTACCCTAGCCGCGTCGCGGGCCGAGATCCGTCTCGGTCCGCGCCGGGCCGTGCCAATGTTCCGGCGATCGGCGGCTGCGCCGACGTCGCTCGCCGGCGCGCGGCAGAGCCTCCGTCAGGAGGCTCTCTTCGCCTTGTCGTCCTTGACCTCTTCGAACTCGGCATCGACGACGTCCTCGCCGCCCGCGCCCGACGGCTGCTCGCCGCCCGCGCCTCCGGGTGCCGTGCCGCTGCCGTACGCCTGTTGGGCCATCGCGGCCGTCGCCTCGTTCAGGGCCCGAATCTTGGCCTCGATGCCGCTCTTGCTGTCGCCCTTGAGGGCTTCCTTGAGCTCCGCGAGCGCGCTCTCGATGCGTCCGCGCAGGTCGCCCGGCACCTTGTCGCCGAGGTCGGCCAAGGACTTCTCGGTCGCGTGCACGAGGGCGTCGCCGTGGTTCTTGACCGCGACGAGCTCCTTGAACTTCTCGTCCTCGGCCGCGTGCGCTTCGGCGTCCGCGACCATGCGCTTGATCTCGTCCTCGCTCAAGCCCGAGGAGGCCTTGATGACGATCTTTTGCTCCTTGCCCGTAGCCTTGTCCTTGGCCGACACGTTGAGGATGCCGTTCGCATCGATGTCGAACGTGACCTCGATCTGGGGCATGCCGCGCGGCGCCGGCGGAATGTCGCTCAAGTCGAAGCGCCCGAGCGACTTGTTGTCCGCGGCCCGGCCGCGCTCGCCCTGAAGCACGTGGATCGTCACGGCCGTCTGGTTGTCCTCGGCCGTCGAGAAGGTCTGCGTCGCCTTCGTCGGGATCGTCGTGTTCTTCTCGATGAGCTTCGTCATGACGCCGCCGAGCGTCTCGATGCCGAGCGAGAGCGGCGTCACGTCGAGCAGCAGCACGTCCTTGACCTCGCCCGCGAGCACGCCGGCCTGGATCGCGGCGCCGATCGCGACGGCCTCGTCCGGGTTCACGTCGCGGCGCGGCTCCTTGCCGAACAGCTCCTGCACCTTCTGCTGGACCTTGGGCATGCGCGTCTGGCCGCCGACGAGAATCACGTCGTCGACGTCCGAGACCTTGAGGCCCGCGTCCTGAAGCGCCGTCTTGCACGGCGCGATCGTGCGCTCGATGAGATCCTCGACGAGCGACTCGAGCTTGGCTCGCGTCAGGCTCATGTTGAGGTGCTTCGGACCGCTCGCGTCGGCCGTGATGTACGGCAGATTGATCTCGGTCTGCTGCCTCGAGGAGAGCTCGATCTTCGCCTTCTCGGACGCTTCCTTGAGGCGCTGCATCGCGAGCGGATCCTTCGTGATGTCGATGCCGCTCTCCTTCTGAAACTCCTTCGCGAGGTAGCCGATGATGCGGTTGTCGAAGTCCTCGCCGCCGAGGAAGGTGTCGCCGTTCGTCGCGAGCACCTCGAACTGATGCTCGCCGTCGACCTCCGCGATCTCGATGATCGAGATGTCGAACGTGCCGCCGCCGAGGTCGTACACGGCGATCTTGCGGTCGCCGCGCTTCTTGTCGAGCCCGTAGGCGAGCGCGGCCGCCGTCGGCTCGTTGATGATGCGCTTGACCTCGAGTCCCGCGATCTTGCCCGCGTCCTTCGTCGCCTGGCGCTGCGAATCGTTGAAGTAGGCCGGCACCGTGATGACGGCCTCCGTGACGGTCTCACCGAGGTACGCTTCAGCATCGGCCTTCAGCTTCTGAAGGATCATCGCCGAGATCTCCGGTGGCGTGTACGAACGGTCACCCATCCAGATGCGGGCGTCGCCGTTCGCCGCCGCATCGATCTTGTACGGCAGCAGCTTGAGGTCGCGCTGGACCT
>DASTSM010000360.1:0-3831 GCA_035760685.1 Gammaproteobacteria bacterium
CGCGCCGGGCACCCCGAGCGCTCCGCACACTGAAGCCCTACGGCGATGCCGCGCGCTCGAGGCGCTTCAAGAACACGCGCATCTCCTTCGCGGCTTGCTGATCTCCGCGCTTCTCCGCCACGGAGATGCCATGCCGATACGTTTCGGCGGCGGCTTCGTTGCGGCCGCTCTCGGCAAGAATCTTACCCAGCAGCTTCCAAGCGGCCGAGTACTCGGGGTCCAGGCGGACCGCCGCCTCGGCGTGCTCCACGGCCTTCTCGAGATCGGAAGCCGCGAGATACCGTGACGCGAGCGCGAAACGAAGCGCCGCGCTGTCCTTGCCCGCGGCGATCAGCGCTTCGAGATTCGCGGTCGGGTCCACGCGGCGCCTCAGACGAACGCGACGCCGACCTCGAAGAGCCGCTCGACCTCGTCGATCTGCCGGCGGTCCGCGACGAACAGGATGACGTGATCGTCGGCCTCGATGACCGTGTCGTGATGCGCCATGAGCACCTCGTCGCCCCTGACGATTGCGTTGATCGCCGACCCGCGCGGCAGGCGAATCTCTCCGATCGCGCGGCCGACGACCTTCGAGTCGCGCTCGTCGCCGTGCGCGATGGCCTCGATGGCCTCGGCCGCGCCGCGCCGCAGCGAATGCACCTTGACGACGTCGCCGCGGCGCACGTGCGCGAGCAGCGTGCCGAGCGTGACCTGCTGCGGCGAAATCGCGATATCGATCGTGCCGGCCTCCACGAGCTCGGCATACGCGGGCTTGTTGATGAGCGCCATGACCTTGTGCGCACCGAGCCGCTTCGCGAGCATCGCGGAAAGGATGTTCGCCTCCTCGGCGTTCGTGACCGAGACGAAGACGTCGGCGCTGTCGATGTTCTCCTCGAGCAGCAGCTCCTCGTCGGCGGCGTCCCCGTGCAGGACGATGGCCTTGTTGAGCTGCTCGGAGATCTCGCGCGCGCGGTCCCTGCTCCGCTCGATGATCTTGACGTGGTTCGTCGACTCGAGTGCCTTTGCAAGCCGGATGCCGATGTTGCCGCCGCCCGCGATGACGACGCGGCGCACGGGCTCGTCGAGCTTGCGCATCTCGCTGAGCACGGCGCGGATGTCCTTGCGCGCCGCGATGAAGAAGACCTCGTCGCCTTCCTCGACGACGGTGTCCCCGTCGGGCAGGATGCCCCGGCCGCCGCGGTAGATCGCGACGACGCGGGTCTCCACGTTCGGGATGTGCTGCGGCAGCTCGCGCAGCGGCCTGCCGACGAGCGCGCCGCCGCGGTGCGCGCGCGCCGCGACGAGCCGCACGCGCCCTTCCGCGAACTCGAGCACCTGCAGCGCGCCCGGAAAGCGGATGAGCTGCTCGATGTACTCGGTCACGAGCGACTCGGGGCTCACGGTCACGTCGACGGGCAGGCACTCGGGCTTGAAGAGCTCCGGCCGCCGCGTGTACTCGCTCGCGCGGATGCGCGCGATCTTCGTCGGGGTGCGGAACAGAGTGTAGGCGATCTGGCAAGCGAGCATGTTGATCTCGTCGCTGTCGGTCAGCGCGATGATCATGTCCGCGTCCTTGCCGCCGGCGCGCTCGAGGACGTCGGGAAACGCGGCGTTGCCGACGACCGTCCGCACGTCGAGCCGGTCCTGAAGCTCGCGCAGCGCCTCGGCCTTGCGGTCGACGATCGTGACCTCGTTGGCTTCCTCGCGCGCGAGGCTGTACGCAACCGTCGTGCCGACTTGGCCGGCGCCGAGAATCAGGATGTTCATTCGAGCCCTTTCATGTGCGCATGAGGACCGCGGCGGCCGCTACACGACCTCGAGGTTCGCGTAGGCGACGACGAGCCACTTCGTGCCGTCGCGCTCGAAATTGACCTGAACGCGCGCGTGGGCGCCGCTGCCCTCCGAGTTCAGCACGATGCCTTCGCCGAACTTGCCGTGACGCACCCGCTGGCCGAGCCGAATGCCGGGGACGCCGCCGCCGAGACCTAAGCCGCGGGCCGGCCGCTGGTACACGGGGCGCGAGACGGTCAATGTAGGCCGGATCTCCTCGAGCAGCTCGGCCGGAATCTCGCGAAGGAAGCGCGACGCCGTCGTATAGCTCTCCATGCCGTGGAGCCGCCGCTGCTCGGCGTAGGTCAGGTAGATCTCGCGCTTCGCCCGGGTCAGTCCCACGTAGCAGAGGCGCCGCTCCTCCTCGAGCCCCTCGGGGTCGTTGATCGAGCGCTGGTGCGGGAACAAGCCGTCCTCGAGGCCGCAGAGGAACAGCAGCTCGAACTCGAGGCCTTTGGCCGAGTGCAGCGTCATGAGCTGCACGCTGTCCTCGAACGCGCCGGCCTCGGCCTCGCCGGATTCGAGGACCGCATACGCCAGAAACTCCATGAGAGGCGGCAGCTCCGAGTCCGGCGCGAGCGGCGCGTCGCGAGCGGCGCTCACGAGCTCCTCGAGGTTCTCGACGCGGGCCTCGCCGCCCGTGTGCGAGCTCTTCGCGTAGTGCGCGACGAGCCCGCTCGCCTCGATGACGTGCGCGACCTGCTCGTGCAGCGCGAGGCCGCGCGTGCGCTCGGCGAGCGTGTCGACGAGCTTCATGAAGTCCCAGAGCGCGCGGCTCGAGCGGCTCGCCAACGAGCCTTCGGCGATGACCTCGCCGGCCGCGCGCCAAAGACTTAGGCCTGCGTCGCGGGCCTTCGTCCTGATCGAGTCGACGGTCCTCGCCCCGATGCCGCGCGCCGGCGTGTTGACGACGCGGTCGAAGGACGGATCGTCGTCGCGGTTCGCGATGAGCCGTAGATACGCGAGCGCGTCCTTGATCTCGGCCCGCTCGAAGAAGCGCATGCCGCCGTAGACGCGGTACGGGATACCGGCCGCGAGCAGCGACTCCTCGAAGACGCGGGACTGCGCGTTCGAGCGGTAGAGCACGGCGATGTCCGACTTGCGCTCGCCGCGCTCGATGGCCGCCCTGATCCGGTTCACGACGAACTCGGCCTCGTCCCGCTCGTTGAACGCGGCATAGAGCTTGAGCGGCTCGCCGCGCGCGCCGTCGGTCCAGAGCGTCTTCCCGAGGCGGCCGCCGTTGTGCTCGATGACCGCGTTCGCCGCGTTCAGGATCGTCTGCGTCGAGCGGTAGTTCTGCTCGAGGCGCACGATGCGCGTGCCCGGAAAGTCCAGCCGGAAGCGCTGCAGATTCTCGACGCGCGCGCCTCGCCACCGGTAGATCGACTGGTCGTCGTCGCCCACGACGAACGGCGCGCCATGCTCGCCGCCCAGGAGCCTGAGCCAGCGGTACTGGATCGCGTTCGTGTCCTGGAACTCGTCGACGAGCAGGTGCTTGAAACGCCGGCGGTACTGCTCGAGCAGCTCGGGCCGGTTCTCGAAGAGCTCGAGCGAGCGCAGCAGCAGCTCGCCGAAATCGACGAGCGAGGACTCCGCGCAGAGCTGCTCGTAGCGCGAGTAGAGCGTGATGAGCTGCCGGCGCCCCGCGTTGCCCTCGTCGTCGAGCGCCTCCGCACGCAGGCCTTCGTCCTTCTGCGCGTTGATGAACCACTGGACCTCGCGCGGCGCCCATTCGTCCTCGTCGAGGTTGAGCCCGCGGATCAGGCGGCGGATGAGCCTCAGCTGATCCTCGGAGTCCATGATCTGAAACGCCTGCTGAAGCCCGGCCTCCTCGGCGTGGATCCGGAGCAGCCGATGCGCGAGGCCGTGGAAAGTGCCGATCCACAGGTGACGCGTCGGGAAGCCCAGCAGCGCCTCGATGCGCTGGCGCATCTCGTGCGCCGCCTTGTTCGTGAACGTCACGGCCAGGATGTGCTGCGGAGCGACGCCCTCGACGCGCACGAGCCAGGCCACGCGATGCAC
>DASTSM010000361.1:0-6942 GCA_035760685.1 Gammaproteobacteria bacterium
CGCAAACTCGTCGACCTGGACGCGCCTCTTTCAAAGATCCTGCCGGACTATCCGAACGGCGAACGGTTGACGCTGCATCAGCTCCTCCTGCATACGTCGGGGATACCGGACATCAATACCCAGCCCGTGTATGCCGAGCTCAGCCGGTCGCATCGCACGCCGGCCGAGCTCGTCGCGGCGTTCGAGAATTTGCCGCTGCTCTTCGAGCCCGGCGCTCGCTTCCACTACTCGAACTCCAACTACAACTTGCTCGCTTTCGTCATCGAGCGAGTGTCCGGAATGAGCTACGGCGACTTCCTCCGCCGCGAGATCTTCGAGCCTCTCGGTTTACGGCACACGGGTCATGCCGACTCGGACGGAACGATCGTCCCGAACAGGGCCGAGGGGTACGTGCCCGTCGGCCGCTCGGGGCTCGCACGCGCGCCCTGGATCGACTGGAGCGTAAAGACGGGCAACGGCTCGCTCTATTCGACGGCAGCGGATCTGGCCAACTGGGTGCGGAGCTTCTTCAAAGGCGGCCTGCTCGATCCCGACACGCTGTCCCTTGCGATCACGCCTCGGCTCGAGGACATCGGCATCGATACGATGCGCGGCGACCTGAGCTACGTCTGGTCGATCGGCCGGCTGCTCGGCCGCGAGAAGGTTTGGTACGCGGGGCGCAGCCCCGGGTTCTCGGGTGCGGTCAGCTATTTCCCCGAGGAGGATCTCACGATCGTCGTGCTCTCGAACACCTACAGCCTCGCAACGACGAAGGCTGCAGACGCGATTGCCGCGATGGCCTTCGGCGAGCCGTACGAAGCCGAGCATGTCGACGATACGCCCCTGCCGCCCGAGGCCGTGAAACGCTGGGTCGGCACGTATCAGTTCGGAGATCGAGCGCCGGTCCCGAACATGAAAATGCGCGTCGTGGAAGACGGCGGCCGGCTCACGCTCGAGCCCGAGCTCGAGCAGATGGGGCCGTCGGCGCTGCTGCCGGCCGGGGACGGCACGTTCATACTGCGCAGCTACTGGATGCAGCTCAAGTTCATTGCGAAGCCCAACGCTCCTGCCGAGGCGCTTACCCTGTTCGGCGCGCGCGCGGAACGGATCGAGTGACTAGCGCCCGGACCGAGGATCATCTGGCATAGAGTTCGTCCATCGAAAAACGAATTCCGCCGTGCAACTCGACGGTTTCGCCGGAGCCATACGTCCTGACGAGCCAGCCCTCGGGGCGCTTGGTGCGCAGCTCCACGCGCCGGTCGTCTTGCCAGATGAGCAGGTAGTCCGTGAGGGACGGGGCGAGCTTGTAGTGATCGAATTTATCCGTCTGATCGTCTTCCGCCGTCGAGTCGCTCAGCACCTCGACGACTACGGCGGGGTTCGAGATCGTCTTGTTCTCCGGGTCCGCCGGATGATATTCGTAACCACCGCAGACGAGAACAGCGTCGGCGTAGGTCGCTCGATCGCTGGCCAGGGGGCGAATGCGCGTATTCGACTCGAGCGCGACGCACCCTGATGGCCGCCGCTGATCCAACAGGCTCCCGATTCGCAAGCTGAGCCGCGAGTGCTCGACGGACCCGCCGGCCATTGCATAGATATGTCCGTCCCAGAACTCGAGCCTAACGGTCGAATCCTCGCACAGCGCCAGATACTCCTCGAAGCGATAGCGATGTCTAGGTCTTTGGATGGCGCCCATCGTCGGCACACGCTGTAAGAATCTGCACCAAATGGTATTGCGCGCGGGATGACGAGCGCAATTGCGTTCGTGAGCATTGCTTATCGGCTGCCCGAGGACCGGCCCTCCTCCAGGGCCGGACGGGCTCGCCCGAGAACCGCGCGCCTTACGTCGCGCCCTGCCGCTTCGCTTTCGCGGCCTCGAGCCCGAGCAGTCGGCGAATCGTCGAGAGCAGCAGCTCGGGACGCGCCGGCTTCGTGACGTGTGCCTGGAAGCCCGCGACGAGCGCGCGGACCCGGTCCTCGGAGCGCGAGTAGCCGGTCAGGGCGACGGCGGGCATGCGCTCGGCGAGCGGCAGCCGGTGCTCGGCCTCGAGCGTGCGCACGCGCCGCAGTAACGTGTAGCCGTCCTCGTCGGGCAGCCCGATATCGCAAACCATGAGGTCCGGCCATGCCGAGTGCCGCGTCTTCGAGCGCAAATACTCGTAGGCCGCGCGGCCGCTGCTGAAGGAATCGATCTCGGCGCCGTAAGCGAGCAGCAAGGAGCGGAGCGTCTCGCGCGCGTCCTCGTCGTCGTCGACAACGAGGAGCCGGCGGCCGGCCAGCAAATCGTCGCTCGGCAGCGCCGCGGCCTTCGGTTGCGCGTCGGCCCCGGGCTCCGCGGCCGGCGCGGGCTCGGGCGCGACCGCACGCACGGGCAGCGCCGCCGTGTAAGAAGTGCCTGCAACGCCCGCGTGCTCGACCGTCAACCGCCCGTGATGATCCTCGAGGATGTGCGACAGCACGCGCAGATCGATGGGCCGCATGCCGCCCTCGGCGGCGCCCGTGGAAGCGGCCGACGCAGAGGCGGCGGTCGGCGAGGCCGCAACCGAGGCGGCCACGGGCGAAGCGCCGGCGTGGCCGGCGGCCGCCCCCGTGCTCGTCTCCGTGACGCGCAGCGCGACCTCGTTGCCCGCGCGCTCGAGGCTGACCTCGACGCGCGCGCCCGGCTCGCTGACCCGCACGGCGTGCGCGACGAGGTCCCAGACGACCTCCTGCAGCGCGCCGGGGTCGCCCGTCACGAGCCCGACGTCGAGGCCGATCGTCGTGTAGAGGTTCAGCCCTTTCTCGTCGATGTCGCCGCGCACGGCGTCGACGGCGCCGGCGATCAGCGTCGCGAGGTTGACGGGCCGCAGCCCCGCGCGCCGCTCCGACCGCCGCAACGCGCGCTCCTGCTCCTGCAACGACCACATCTGCGCGTAGAGGCCGTCGCGATCGAGGAGCTCCGCGTGCGAGCCGCGCTCGACGATGCGGCCCGCCTCGAGCACGAGGATCTCGTCGGCGTTCACGACCGTCGCGAGCCGGTGCGCGATGATCAAGGTCGTGCGGCGCTGCGCGAGGCGGTCGAGGGCGACTTGGATGGCGCGCTCGCTGCGCATGTCGAGCGCGCTCGTCGCCTCGTCGAGCACGAGGATCGGCGGATTCTTGAGGAGCGCGCGTGCGATCGCGATGCGCTGTTTCTCGCCCCCCGAGAGCTTGAGCCCGCGCTCGCCGACGACCGTCTCGTACTGCTCGGGCAGGGCCATGATGAAATCGTGGACGTTCGCGGCCTTGGCCGCCGCGACGACCTCCTCCGCCGACGCGCCGCTTCGACCGTAGGCGATGTTGTAGGCGATCGTCTCGTTGAAGAGGCTCGTGTCCTGCGGCACGATGCCGATGGCGGCTCGCACGCTATCGGGCGAGCACTCGTCGATGTCCTGACCGTCGATCGTGACGCGGCCGCCCCATGGCTCGTAGAACCGGAGCAGGAGCCGGGCGAGCGTCGACTTCCCGGAGCCGCTGCCCCCGACGACGGCGAGCGTGCTGCCCGGCGCGATCGAAAAATCGATGTCCCAGAGCACCTGGCGGTTCTGCTCGTAGCCGAAGCTCACGTTCTCGAACCGCACGGCCGCCTCCGGGACCTCGAGCGCGCGAAGCTTCTCGTCGGGCTTCGTCTCGGCGGGCTCGCGCAGCAGAGCGAAGAGCCGCTCGGCCTTGACCATCGCGTCGCTCGCCTCGCGGAAGACGAAGCCGAGGGAGTTCAGCGGCAGGCACACCTGGATCACGTACGCGTTGATGAGCACGAGGTCGCCGACGGTCATGCGGCCTCGGATGACCTCCCGGCCCGCTAGCAGCATGACGGCCGCGACGCCGAGCGCGATGACGGCGCTCTGCCCGACGTGCAGCAGCGTGAGCGCCTTCTGATTGCCGATGCCGGCCTCGATCCAGTCCGTCATGATGGCCTTGAAGCGCTGCGCCTCGAAGGCCTCGTTCGTGTAGTACTTGACCGTGTCGTAGTTGAGCACGCTGTCGACGAGCCGCCGGTTCGCGTTCGAGTCGAGCTGGTTCACGCGCCGCTGACGAATCGCCCGGCGCCGCGTGAACACGACGCTGAAGACGGAGTAAAGAACGAACGTCACGACGATGACGGCCGCGAAGCCGCCGCGATAGCCCTTGAGCATGATGCCGACGACGATCGCGATCTCGACGATCGTCGGCACGATCGTGAAGAGCGCGACGCCGAGCAGGAAGCCGATCGCGGCCGTGCCCCGCTCGACGTCGCTCGTCAGGGCGCCGGTCGATCGATTCGCATGGAACCGCGCGCCGAGCGCGTGCAGGTGCTTGAAGACGCGCAGCGCGTACTCGGCGACCGTGCTCTGCGTGACGCGCGCGAAGATGAGGTCGCGGATCTCGCTGAACAGCGTCGTCGAGAAGCGCACGAGCGCATAGCCTGCGAGCAGCCAGACGGGCAGCGTCAGCAGCTCCTCGGGCCGGCTCAGCGCGTCGACGATGCGCTTCAGCAGAATCGGCACCGAGACCGCGGCAACCTTGGCCACGATGAGCAGCACCACGGCGATGAGCACGCGCGTGCGGAAGGCCCACACCTTCGCGGCGAGGGCAAGCAGGACTTTGTCTTCGGAGTTTTGCTTCACAACCGGGCCGCCCCCATCGCGGCAAACGGTCGAAGCTCACTGCCGCAGGTGCGGGGCGATGCCCTTCCCGCACGCTCGGGGCGCGCCGGAGACAGCCACGGAGCCGGCTTCGAGACTCGAGCTTACGGGACGCATACGCGCGTCCAGCACCAATCGTGCCATTGACGTATGACTCGGAGCTCCGGGGAAGGGTTCCGCCGCAAAGGCGCGATGGAACGTCTTGCGACGCGTGATGTTCGCCGGGGCGGGCCCCCGATTCTGTATGCTATTCGCCGATGCCCGCGCTCTCTTTCGTGCTCGCCGTCGAGGCCGCCGCCTCGGGCGTGCTCGTCGGCCTTGCACTGGGGCTCACGGGCGGAGGCGGATCCATCTTCGCCGTGCCGCTCTTGGTCTACGTGCTCGGCCTCGCTCCCGAAGACGCGGTGCCGATCTCGCTCGTCGCCGTCGCGCTCACGGCGCTCGTCGGGGCCGTGCAGGCCGTCCGGCATCGCCTCGCCGTCTGGCAGCCGGCCGCGATCTTCGCAGTCGGCGGCGTCATCGGCGCGCCCCTCGGACTTGCGGGTGCGCGCCACGTTCCGCACGAATGGCTGCTCGCGGGCTTCGCGATTCTCGCCCTCACCGTCGGCGGGCTCATGTGGCGCGCGAGCCGCGTCGCGCCCGCGCAGGCGAGCGCGGTCCGAGCTCGGGTCTATCCGGCCGACGCAGGACCCGTGTGCGCGCTCGAGCCCGAAGGACAGCTCAGGTTCACGGCGCCCTGCGCGGCCGTTCTCGCGGCGACGGGCATCGGAACGGGGTTATTGAGCGGACTCTTCGGCGTCGGCGGCGGCTTTCTCATCGTCCCGGCGCTCGTGCTCGTGACGCGGATGGGTATTCATCGCGCGGTCGCGACGTCGTTGCTGATCATCACGGCGATCGGCTTCGCGGGCGCGGCGGGCGCTGTCTGGCAGAACCGCATCGACTGGCCGCTCTTGGCGCCGTTCGCGGCCGGAGGCGCCGCCGCGATGATCGCGGGAAGGCGGTTGGCCGCCCGGCTCGCCGGACCTAGACTACAGAGAACGTTCTCGGTGCTGATCGTCGCCGTCGGCGCCGGGATGCTCATCGACGCCCTCATTTGAACCGGGCGCTCGCACGGGGAGCAAACGTCATGAGCCTGATCTTCCGCCAGCTCTTCGATCCGCGGTCCTCGACGTACACGTATCTTCTCGCCGACGGGGGAACGAACGAGGCCGTCGTCATCGATCCCGTGCTCGAGCAGGCGCGCCGCGACGCCGCCCTGCTGCGCGAGCTCGGCTTGCGACTGCTCTACACGTTGGACACGCACGTGCACGCCGACCACGTCACGGGCGCCTGGGTGCTCAAGCAGCTCACGGGCAGCCGCATTGCGATCTCGAAGCGCGCCGGCGCCGAGGGCATGGACGTCGCGCTCGAGCACGGCGGCGAGATCCGCTTCGGCTCGCGCAGCCTCGAAGCGCGCGCGACGCCCGGCCACACGAGCGGCTGCATGACCTTCGTGCTCGAAGACCGCAGCATGGCCTTCACGGGCGACGCCCTGCTGATCCGCGGCGCCGGGCGGACCGATTTTCAGCAAGGCGACGCGCACGAGCTCTATCGGTCCATCGTCGAGCAGATCTTCACGCTGCCCGACGACTGCGTGCTCTATCCGGCGCACGACTATCGCGGCCTCACGAGCACGAGCGTCGGGGAGGAGAAACGGCACAATCCGCGCATCGGCGGCGAGCGTAGCGAGGGAGACTTCGTCGGCTACATGCAGAACTTAGGGCTGCCGCACCCGAAGCAGATCGACGTCGCGGTGCCCGCGAACCTCCGGTGCGGCCGCGTCGACGGCGCCGACGCCGTGCAGAAGGCCAAGGCCCCCTGGGCGCCGGTGCAGTACACGTATGCGGGCATCGACGAGATCGACCCTGACTGGGTCGCGGACCACGCGCAGGACCTCCAGGTCGTCGACGTGCGGGAGCCGGCCGAGTACACGGGCGATCTCGGCCACATCCCGGGTGCGCGGCTCATTCCGCTCGGCGAGCTCGCGCAGCGGCTAGGCGACTTGGACCGCGAGCGTCCCGTCGTCGCCGTCTGCCGCTCCGGAGGACGCTCCGCGCAAGCCGTCGTGATCCTCGAGCGCGCGGGATTTCAGAAGACGGCGAACCTCGCGGGCGGCATGCTGAACTGGAATCGGCATCGGCTGCCCGTGAGCTCCGAGAGCGCCCCGTAGACGCTCGCTCGCGGCCTCGGATGCGGCCTTGGACGCATGCCCCCGAGCCGCCGGCGAGCACCCCGCTTGCCCGGCATGCGGTTATCCCTGATGGGGAGACTCCTTATACGG
>DASTSM010000362.1:0-20947 GCA_035760685.1 Gammaproteobacteria bacterium
GAGCGGCGTCATCGCGAAGTGCCGCAACGGACGCTGCTCGATGAGGGCGAGCGCGCGCTCGCGCAAGAGCCGGTCGATGCCCGCGTCGGATTGTCCGGAGGCTTTCGCGAGGCGCTCGAGCCGGACGCGCTCCGCGCGCGCTTTTCGGTAGTACGTGATCGCGTTCTCCGGCTTGCCCCCGCTCTCGGCGGCGAGATCCTCGGCGTAAAAGCCGGAGTCGTGCTCGCGATTCAAGCGCTGCAGGCGCGCGCCGCGGCGCAGATCGGCGCGCGAAAATCCGAGCATGCGGCCGACGACGGGCTGCAGCGTCGCCGGCGCCCACGCGAAGAATGCGCCCCGGTACTCTTCCGCCGTCATGCCGTCCTGCATCGCGCGCACGAGGAGCACGACCCCGGCGCGCTCCGTGAGCTGGAACTGGCCGAGCTCGAAGTAGTTGCGCAGCATCCAGGGCAGCACGACGGCGGCGAACGCCGCGGCGAGCGCCGCGAGCCGCACGAGCGGCGGGCCGAAGGCGACCGTCCCGGCCTTCAGGGCCTCGCAGCCCGCGAGCACGACGACAACCCCGGCGAAGACGTAAAGGAAGGCCGCTTTCGTGAGAGCCAGCAGGCCGATGCAGACGCCGGCGAGGACGAAGCAGCTGAGCCGCCGCGTCCGCCAAGCGGCTAGGAGCAGAGCCGAGCCGCCCATGAGCAGAGCGGCCGCCGGGAGATCCGTCGCGAGCGAGTCGAGCCCGATGGCGTCGATGCCCGACGCGGCGAGCGGCACCGAGTCGAAGCAGACGAGCGACGCCGCGAGGACGCCGAGGATTCGCGACGACGTCAGCAGGCAGGCCGCCCAGAACGTCGAGACGACGAGCAGAGCCGCCCAAACGACGTTCTGGCGCTTGACGAGCATCGCGCGGGTGCCGCTCTGGTAGTCGTCGAGCGGAGCGGGGCCGAGGACGGCCTCGGTCGCCGCCATGGCGATCGCCGTCGTAACGACGGGCAGGGGCTCGCGGTACATCGACGGACCATAGGGCGCGGCTCCATCCAGCGAAGCGACGCCGTGGTGGAGCAGATTGAATGCAAGCGTGAGGTTCTGCGCCCCGTCCTTGTCAATCGACTGTTCCGTGATCCGGGTTGACCAGAACAGGCAAAGAGCGAGGAGCGCGATACCTGCGGCGATCGCCCACGACGCCGATCGATTCTTGAGCGTCTGCATTGATAACTCCGATACCTTCGTCGCTCGACAGCAACCGATACTCGAACTTGCGGATCCGATAGAGCACGAGCTGCGTGAGCTGCCGGTGCTTGTTCCCGATGTCGGCTTGCAGTCCGAAGAGAAGGATCAGCGCTCCGACGACCAGCAGTCCGGTGCCGATCGTGACCGATTGAATGTGCCGGGCGATCCCGCTTTGGCTCGTGAGGTGCAGGAAGATGAAGCGCGCCCACGCGCCTCCGCCGACCAGAAGGAACGGCAGCGACATCAGCGTGAACATGCGCACGGGCTCGTAGAACGCGTAGAGCCGGAGCATCGTGGACGCCTGGCGCACCACGAACTGCAGCGTGCCGCGATGCAGTCTCGACGGCCGAAGCGGCGCGTTCGTCGTGATCGGGATGTTCGCGATCGTGAGGCCGCTCTTGCCGGCCTGGATGATCGTCTCGAGCGTATAGCTGAAGCTGCTCAGCACGACGAGTCGCAGTGCGGCCTCGCGCGAGTACGCGCGGAAGCCGCTCGGCGCATCCGCAACTTCCGTCCCGCTCAGGGCCCGCACGGTGGACGTGCCGAGCCGCTGCAGCAGGCGCTTGATCGGCGAAAAGTGCTCGATCGTGTCGGTCTGCCGGTCGCCGATGACGACGTCGGCCGTACGCGCGATGACGGGGGCCGTGAGCCTCGGGATGTATCGCCCGGGGTATTGGTTGTCCGCGTCGGTGTTCACGATCACGTCGGCGCCGAAGCGCAGCGCGCAGTCGAGCCCGGTCTGGAAGGCGCGAGCGAGGCCGAGATTGCGCGGGTGACGCACGACGTGGTGCACGCCGAGCGCGCGCGCCTTGTCGGACGTGCCGTCCGTGCTGCCGTCGTCGATGACGAGATACTCGACCGTGTCGAACCCCGGCACGCTGCGCGGCAGATCGAGGATCGTGCGGTCGAGCGTCTCGGCTTCGTTGTAGCAAGGCACCTGAATGATCAGCTTCATGGCTCGCTCCGCCTCAAGGCTGCGCGCGAGGCTTGCGCGTCCGGCACAAGGCCATGGTCCACGGCAGCGGGCGCTGCACGCGGACGATGTCGAAGCGCTCCGCGAGCAGCGCGACGAACCGGTTGGGCGTCCAGCGCTGGACGTGCCCGGGCGTATTGCCGAGGCTCGACCAGTATTTGCCTCTCGCCACGTTCATCGCGCTCCAGAGCGGCTCGTTGGGAACGCTCGCGACGAGCCAAGGCGACGCCAAGCGCGCAAGCGCCTCCACCGCGCGCCGCGGCGCTTCGAGGTGCTCGAGCACCTCGCAGCAAACGACGAGCTCCGCGGAGTCGATCGCGGGATCGAGATCGTAGACGCTCGCGACGCGGAACCGCGCTTGCTTGCCGCGTCCGGTGAGGCGAGCCGCGTTCGCCTGCGCGAGCGCGATGACCTGCGCGGAGAAGTCGCTGCCGCGGGCGTCGATGCCTCGCTCGGCCCATTCGATGGTCCATCGCCCCTCGCCGCAGCCGACCTCGTGGATCGTGCGCGGGCTCGCGAGCGAGACGAGGTTCTCGAGCGAGCGCTCGAATCCCGACATCAGGGCCCGAACGATGGGGTTGCGCGAGCCGTACTTGTCGTAGAGGTTGCCGGCGAGCACGCCTTCCTCTTCGAGTCCCGCGGCGATCAATAGAGGTTCGCTCTTTCTATGCATTGCCGGCTGTATCGATGAATCTTCGCGAGAGCCGTTAGAGGCGAGCGGCGTGCGCGCCTCTCGAAGCGTCTCTTGTGCATTGCGGTGCCCCCCGAGGGATATGGCGCTTCGCTGCGAATGTCGCTCCGCTGCGAAACTAAACCTTACACTCCGCCGGCCGTGCTCTCGTTGTTGCCTCTAGGACCGACTGCGCTTCGCTCCCGACGATGCAAGAAGCACACCAGCGACGGCAGCGCGTTCAGACGGCGTCTCGAACTCGATCGGCCTCGGCCTCGCAGCTAGCTGAGGCGGGAACTTTCCAAATGGTGGAAACGATCCCGAGATTCGAAACGAAGATGCGAGGGCGCGTCGAACGCTCGGCGCAATGGACTTGCGCCCGAGCTGCCGCGACGTGCAGGTCTCGACAGCGCGAGCCGGCCGTAAGCGAGTGCGCGGCGAAAACGCGCGAGTGCGCGACGAAACGGGACGGGGCTCTTACACTGTTGCTTTCGCAGGAGGCGCGGCGTAGTGTGCGCCCGCGTCGAGAACCCGCCACAACGAGCTGCCGCATCATGTCATTCCTAGCCAAGCGCCTCGGGCGCATCAAGGCCTCGCCCACCAACGTGCTGACCGGCAAGGTCGCCGAGCTCAAAGCCCAGGGCCGCGACGTCATCAGTCTCGGCGCCGGCGAGCCCGACTTCGATACGCCGGAGCACATCAAGCAGGCCGGCGCACGGGCGCTCGCGGCGGGCGAGACCAAGTACACGCCGATTCCGGGCACCATGGCGCTGCGCAAGGCGATCGCCGCGAAGTTTCGCCGCGAGAACGAGCTGACTTACGATCCGGCGAAAGAGATCACGGTCGGCTGCGGGGGCAAGGGCGTGATTTTCAACGCGCTCATGGCGACGCTCGATCCCGGCGACGAGGTCGTCATTCCGGCGCCGTACTGGGTTTCCTATCCCGACATGGTCCAGCTCGCCGAGGGCACGCCCGTCTTCGTCGAGTGCGGCGAGGACAACGGCTTCCTCATGACGGCCGATCAGCTCGAGGCCGCGATCACGCCCCGCACGAAATGGCTCATTCTGAATTCGCCGAGCAATCCGACGGGCGCTGCGTACTCGCGCGCGCACCTCGCATCGCTCGGCGCGGCGCTGCTGCGCCATCCGCACGTGCGCGTGCTCGCCGACGACATGTACGAGCACGTCGTCTACGACGGCTTCGAGTTCACGACGATCGCGCAGGTCGAGCCGCGGCTCCACGGCCGCACGTTGACGGTCAACGGCGTCTCGAAGGTGTACAGCATGACCGGGTGGCGGCTCGGCTACTGCGGCGGACCGGCGGACCTCATCGCCGCGATGAACATGGTGCAGTCGCAGAGCGTCACGCACACGTCGTCGATCGCGCAAGCCGCCGCGGTCGAGGCGCTGAACGGGCCGCAGGATTTCGTCGAGCCGCACAACCGGCTTTTCAAGGAGCGCCGCGATCTCGTCGTCTCGATGCTCAATGAGGCGCAGGGCATCAGCTGCCGCAGGCCGGAGGGCGCGTTCTACGTCTATCCCTCGTGCGCCGGCGTCATCGGAAAGCGGACGCCGCAGGGCGCGAAGATCGACGACGACACGGCGTTCGTCACGTATCTGCTCGAGTCGGAGGGCGTCGCCTGCGTGCAGGGTGCGGCCTTCGGGCTCTCGCCGTATTTTCGCATCTCGTACGCGGCCGCGACCGACGTGCTCGAGGACGCCTGCCGCCGGATCCAGCGCGCTTGCGCCGCGCTTCGTTAGGAAAGGCGCGGCGCTCGATTCGAGAGGGAGCGGGCTCTGCCTCGACATGCCGGCGCTGAAGCACATTCGACTCGCGGAGCTCTTCAGGTACGGAACGGTCACCGTCGCGGGCTATGCGCTTCTCTACGGGGGGACCTATGCGCTGACCGAATGGGCGCACGTTTCGCCGCGAATCGCCTACATGAGCGTCGTCACGCTGATCTACGTCGCGCTCTATGTCTCGTATTCGTCGTTCGTCTTTCGGGAGCGCTTCACGCCGGCCAGCGCGCGCCGATTCGTCGTCGCTCTCGTCTTCGTTTGGCTGCTCAACAACGCCTTCTTTTATGTGCTGACGAAGATCGTCGGCCTGAACTATCTCGTGGTCATCACGCTAAACTTGCTCCTCTTCGGCGGCGTCCGCTTTTTCGTGCAGCGGTTCTACGTCTTCGCCGCGCCCGCGGGCCGCGCCATGGCCAAGGACGAACAGCTGATTCGCTCCGAATAGGAACCTTTCGTACGTTTGCACCGTGAGGCGAGCCTCGTCGCCGAGCTCCCGCATGCGCCGCAAGTCGATGAGCTCCTCGTGCTCCTCGGACGCCTCGCTGCTGAAAAGGCCGATGCTCGCGCCGAGCGTGTGAACCCACTCGAGCGAAGGGTGCGGCGTCGTGAGGATGATCGTGCCGTCCGGCTCGAGCCGGCGCGCAAACTGCCGAAGCAGGGCGGCCGGGCGCGGCACATGCTCGATGACCGCGAGCGCGACGATCGTGTCGAACCGTTCCCGCCCGGGCGGCAAGACGGTCGCGAAGCGGTAGCCGGGATGGCGCGCGCGGGCGATCTCGAGCGATGGGCCGTCGATGTCGACTCCGAGGTATCCTTCCCGCGTGCAATAGGACGCCAGCATCCCGACGCCGCAGCCGTAGTCGAGCACGCGGCCGCGGAGATACGGGTCCGCTTTGTCGAGCCGCCGTCTACGGAGCCATCCGGACAGGAGGCCCGTCATTTGATCTGCCATAGGCGTCCTTCTGTTTTTCGAGTGCCGGTCGTCGAGAAAATTTCTTGTTCGCGCGCGATCCACGCCTCGTTGCGACGGCTCGTGCAAGAACCGTGCAAGCCTCGCCGGGGCCGAACGACGTCGCCGGAACCGCAACGGGCGATGTCTAGGTGAGACTGCGGGTTGAGAGGTCGTGAGCCCGCCGATTAGGTTCGAGCCATGAGCGCGAGTCTCACTTTACGAGTCGTCTGCTACGCCGGGTACCGAGGCGAGGAGACGCCGGAACGCTTCTTCATCGGAGAGCGGGGCGTCGAGGTCGTCGACGTCCTCGACCGATGGCTCGCCCCTGACCATCGGTATTTCAAATGCCTCGGCTCCGACGGCGACATCTACATCCTGCGGCACGACACCTTGAAAGAGACGTGGGAGCTCACGCTTTTCACGCGCGGACCGCGGACGCAGGAAAGCACGCGAGCGAGCTGAGCCGGCGCGGCCGGCCGCGCGCCGCGCGGGCATGAGCGCGGCGCCCTCCCCGGGAGCCCCGGATCGAGCGCGAGCCATCCACGGCGTCGGGCTCAGACGCGGAACGAGATCTTGGAGCTGAACGTGAGCTTGCGGCCGAATTCGCCCTCGGCCTCGAGCGCAACGTCCGGTGCGGGCGCCGGAATTCGCTTCGCGATCTCCATGGACAGGTCGTAAGCCTCGTCGATCCACGCCTCGAGAGATTGCGCCGGTGCTCGCTTCCCGCGCCGATAGAGGAAGATGCCGGAGCCGCGGCCTTCGAAGGACCACCCCGGCGTCCGTTGCAGGAACTTCGCCGCGTCCTCTCCGAGCGGCCACTCGGCGTTCGGCGCGTACAAGAGATGGCGGCGTGCGGGCCCGGGCGGCGGGCTCTCGACGCGCGGCAGGTCCACGGTCGGCCGGTAGAGCAACAAGCTCTTTCGAATCGCTGCGAACTCGGGAATCCGCCGCGAGCCGAGACGCAGCATGAAGATCGTCGTGCGGGCAACGGCGTTGCTAGTCGGGTAGGACAGGTCGAAGATCTTGATGCGGCTCCCCTTCCACTCGCCTTCGAGCACGACGCCGATCGTTCGGCGGCGCTTTCGCATGATCTCGACGGAAGGGACGATGAGCTGCTCGCCTTTCTCGTAGGCCCGGAGCCCGAGGGCCGCGCCCGCCTCCTTGAGCATCCGCGCGCGCCGGCGCTCCCATGCTTTGACCCCGAAAACGGCCACAGCAACGCACGCGACGCCCAGGACGAGAATGACTACGAGAGACATTCGTTCTTCTCAGCGGAGAGAGGAGGCGCAAACAAATCGTACCTTGAGGAGCAAACAAATGGGATACGTCCGAGACGTCGGTCGACGCGGATTCGAGAACGTCCGCGGATTGCGCCCGCGTTCCGGCCGAGCCGCCGTCCACGCGGCCAAGGAGCAACGACTGTGCCAAGGTGCGCGCCGAGCGCAACTCTCTGTATTTTCGATGGATGGAGGGTCAGGAACGGACGGCACGAGACGCGCGTTGTTCCACAATCGAGCGCGCCGTCTCGGGATCGAGACCGCCACGGTGCATTGCCGAGCATCGGCGCTTTCGATACGCTTCGGGAATCGCAACCCCGATCGACGGAGGCTCGCGTTTTATGACTGTCCGCCGCTCAAACCTCGGCTCGGGGTCGACCCTCCGCTGATCTGCGCTCCTCGCTGATCTGCGCTCCTCGCTGATTCGCGCTCCTCGCTGATCCGCACTCGCGCGGCCAACCGTTTTCGCGCGGCGATCCCGGCCTCTATGGCCGCACGCTAGTACGCGTGCGAATGCAAGGCCTTTTCGGGGATCGCACGCATGTCGAGCTTCGCTTCGCCTCCTTTTTCGCCGTCGTCCACGTCATCTTCAATCTCGCTGAGCCGGCTCGGCTGGCGGCCGTTCTTCTCGACGCAGCTCGTCCTCGCCGAGCTCGAGGCGGGTCTGCCCGCGCGCATCGTCGCGGTGCATCGATCCGGGCCCGAGGCGCAGAGCGAGAAGGGCCGGACCGCTATCGCGCTGACGGGCGCCGCGGAGGCGCTACTCCCGGAAGGCGGCCTGACCGTCGGAGACTGGGTCTTGCTCGAGGCGCCGACACCCGGCGCCGCGGCCGGGCTCGACGCGGGACCGCCGCGCCTTCTCCGCGTGCTCGCGCGCGAATCGCTCTTCTCGCGCATGGCCGCCGGTAAGCCGGAGGCGAGGCAAGCGATCGCGGCCAACGTCGATACGCTGTTCGTCGTCACGTCCTGCAACCACGACTTCAATCCGCCGCGCCTCGAGCGCCACCTCGCGCTCGCGGCCGAGGCGCGCGTCCAGCCCGTGCTCTTGCTGACGAAGCGCGATCTCGCGGGGGACGCGGCCCCGGCCTACGAGGAGAGTGCTCGGCGCGTCGCGCCGCGTGCGGAGGTCATCGCGCTCGACGCGACGGCTCGCGACGAGGTCGCGGCGCGGCTGGCGCCGTGGCTCGGCACGGGGCAGACCGTCGCTTTCGTCGGGTCGTCCGGCGTCGGCAAGTCGACGCTCGTCAATGCGCTGCTCGGCGCCGAAGCGCAGGCGACGGCCGGCATCCGGGAGGACGACAGTCGAGGCCGCCACACGACGACCGCGCGCCGCATGCTGCTTCTCGGCGATGGTGCCTGGCTCGTCGACACGCCGGGCATGCGCGAGCTCAAGATCGGCGCGGCCGAGGAAGGCGTCGCCGCGGTTTTCGACGACGTCGCGTCCCTCGCGCGCGGCTGCCGTTTTCGCGATTGCCGCCACGGCGCGGAGCAGGGCTGCGCCGTGCAGGCCGCGCTCGCCGACGGCAGGCTCGACCCGCGCCGCTACGCGAGCTACGCCAAGCTCGAGAACGAGGCGCGCCGCGCGGGCGAGACGGCGTGGCAGCGGCACGAGCGCGCGAGGAAGCAGGGACGCCTCTACAAGTCGGTGAAGCGGCGGCTGCGGGAAGAGCGGGAGCGCTGATCGCTCCGGCGCGTGTCGGGCGCTGCAGCGGTGCCGTTAGGTCGCGCCGACGGGCGGACTCGAGCGGAGCCGTCGGCGCACGCGCCGAAACGGGCGCTATCATCGCGCGATGCAATCGCGAACCGTGCTGATCTCGGGTCTCGGCATCGCGGGCCCGGCTCTCGCGTTTTGGCTCGAGAGATACGGTTTCGAGCCGACGCTCGTCGAAATCTCGCCGAGCGCCCGCCGCGGCGGATACATGATCGACTTTTGGGGCGTCGGCTACGACGCCGCCGAGCGCATGGATCTCCTTCCGGAGCTGCGCGAAGCCGGCTACCGCATCGACGAGGTGCGGCTCGTCGACGCGAGCAACCGAAGAATCGCCGGCATCGACGGCGACTTGTTTCGCTCGGCGCTCGGCGCTCGATTCCTCTCGATTCTGCGCGGCGATCTCGCGTTTGCGCTCTTCCGCCGCATCGAGGGCCGTGTGCCCGTCGTCTTCGGCGACGAGATCGCGTCGTTGAAGGAAACCGCCGGCGGCGTCGAGGTCGAGTTTCGTTCGGGCCGGAGCTCGCGGTTCGATCTCGTTGTCGGCGCCGACGGCCTGCATTCGGTCGTGCGCCGTGTCGCCTTCGGGCCCGAAGCGCGCTTCGAGAGGCCGCTCGGCTTCTCGACGGCCTCGTTTACCGCGGAGGCTTATCCGCATCGCGACGAGGGCGCTTACACGAGCTACACGGAGCCGGGCCGCCAGATCGCGCGCTACGCGCTCCACGACGGGCGAACCGCATTCTTTTTCGTCTGGTCCGACGACGGTCGCGCTCGTCCGATCAGCGCCGGCCTCGATGCCGAGGAGGGCGCGATGCGCGGCGGCGGCCTCGATGCCGAGCAGGCCGCGATGCGCGGCGGCGGCCTCGATGTCGAGCAGGCCTCGATCCGCGGTGACGGCAAGCTCGACGCCGAGAAGGCCGCGATCCGCGAGGCCTTTGCAGGCATGGCGTGGGAGTGGCCCGAGATCGAGCCGCGGCTCGAGGCCGCCCCCGACGTCTACGCCGACACGGTCAGCCAGATCCGCATGCCCGCATGGTCCAAGGGCCGCATCGCGCTGCTCGGCGACGCCGCGTATTGCCCTTCGCTGCTCGCGGGGCAGGGCGCTGCGTTCGCGATCGCGGGCGCGTATCTGCTCGCGGGCGAGCTCGCGGAGTCCGAAGGCGACCACGCGCGCGCCTTCGACCGCTACGAGCGGCGGTTCAAGCCCTTCGTCGAGAAAAAGCAGGACGCGGCGTCGAGCTTCGGGAATCAGTTCGCGCCGAAGACGGCGTTCGCGCTGCGCCTGCGCAACTCGCTGACCTCTCTGATGAAGCTTCCGCTCCTCGGCGAGTGGATGATGCGCAAGATGGTCGGCGACGACTTCGCGCTGCCGGACTACGGCGGCCGCGTCGGCGCCGGAGGGCCTACCGGCGGTCGCGCACGCCTCGGGCCTCGTCCCACCTGAGCACCCGATCGCTTTTCGGCAGCGGCGCCTCGGGCACGTCGCCGATCGCGACGCCCTCGGGCCAATCGGGCGGGCAAATCGCGACGTAGCGCGCGTAGCCGCCGAGACCGCCCTCGAATTTCGGATAGCCGATCGCGACGAGACAGCCGGTCGGCGGCACGCGGTCGAGGTTCGCGACGCCTTCGGCCTGCGCGTAGCCGTGATGCATGAGCCACGACTCGCCTTCGAGCGTCGGCGTCGTATCGGTATCGAGCGGCTCGTGGCCGTGAAAGAGAATGTGGCGTTGCTCGTGCAGGAACTTCAGCGCCGCGAGCGATACGCCCGGGAACACGGTTTCGGCCGCGAGGCGCGGGTCCGGCCAGCGCTTGCTCCAATCCGAGCGCACCATGACGACCGAGCCCGCAGGAATGCGGCCGTGCGCCTTCTCCCACGCTTCGATGTCCTCGACGCGCAGCGCGTAGCCCGGGTCCTTCGCGACCTCGTCGACGATCGAGATCACGGCGAGCGGACGCAGCGCGTAGGTCGGCGGCAGCTCGTCGATCGCGGGATACTCGGGCGCCCAATGCGCGGGCGGGTCGAGCTGCGTGCCGAGCTGGTCGGTCGAGAGCGCGTAGCGCGTCGCCTCGAAGCCGTCGCGCTCGTAGGTATAGGGCGCGCCCGTATCGGGGTTCACGGCCGGGCCGAAGGTCGACGGGCCGAAGCCTTTCCAGACCGGGATGCCCGGCGAGATCGTGTGCGTCAAGTCGATGTACTTCGCGTGCGCGAGCCGTTCGTCGTAGACGCGCCAGAGGCCGGGTGCGGTCGGCGCCGCTGCCGCGCGCTCGGCGGGTGCGCGCGCGCCTGCCTCTTGCGCGGTCGCGGGCGGGGCGCAGAGCGTGAGAAGACCGACGGCCGCGGTCATGGGGATGAGCCGGCTCGCGGCCGCCGAAACGACTCGCTGTGCTGCTAAGCCCATCGCTCGACCTCCCGGGCCGGCCGCTAACCGCCCAATCGATAGCTCGAGACGACGAGGCTCCCGAGCAAGTCTTCCTCGTGATAGACGCGCGTCGCGGGCTCGTCGCCCGCGGCGCCGACGGCGACCATGAGCGGGATCAGGTGCTCCTCGCGCGGATGGCAGGCGCGCGCCGAGGGCGCTTCGCTCCAGCGCAAGAGACGCGCGTGCCGCTCGGCGGGCGGCGACTCGAGCATCGTCTCCGCGAGCCACTCGTCGAATTCGCGCGACGGCGCGTGCGCGTTCGGCCCCATGCGCATGAGGTTGTGGTAGCTCATGCCGCTGCCGAGGATCAAGACGCCTTCCTCGCGCAGCGGCGCGAGCGCCGCGCCCGCGGCGAGGTGCGTCGCCGGGTCCAGCCCACGCTTTAGCGAAAGCTGGATCACGGGCACGTCGGCTTCCGGAAAAATGACCGAGAGCGGCACGAACGCGCCGTGATCGTAGCCGCGCGCCGCGTCGAGCCCGGCTTCGAAGCCCGCACCGGCGAGCAGCTCCTGTACGCGGCGCGCGAGCGCGGGCGAGCCCGCCGCCGGGTAGCGGACGCGGTACGTGTGCTCCGGGAAGCCGTAGTAGTCGTAGAGCATCGGCGGCCGCGGGCTCGCCATCGCCGTGAGCTCGGGCGCTTCCCAGTGCCCGGAGATCACGAGCACGGCGGCCGGCCTCGCGCCGAGTTGACGCGGCATGTCGGCCAGCGAGGCCTCGAGGCGATCGTAGGCGCCGCCGTACTCGCGCTTCATATAGGGCCAGGGCCCGCCGCCGTGACAAACGAAATAGGTCGGCAACGTCATGCGGTCATGTTGCCGCGGCGCGCGCAACTTTCAAGCGGGCGCGCGTTCGCCCGTGCCGCAGCGCCGGAGAGCGCGCGCTGCGGAGAGACGGCGACGCGCTGCAGAGAGACGGCGACGCGCTGCAGAGACGGCGACGCGCTGCAGACAGACGGCAGCGCACTGCAGAGAGACGATCCAATCAGGCGCCGGGCAGCGCCTCGACGAATTCGATCATGCGCTTGCGCTCGTCCGCGTCGGGTAGGCGCCCGCGGAGCGCGCCCAGGTCGTCGAGCATGTGCTCGGCATTGCTCGTCGAAGGCGTCACGACCGTGATGGCCGGGTGCGACGCGGCGAACTTCAGGAAGAACTGCGCCCAAGTGTGCGCGCCGAACTCCGCCGCCCAGTCGGGCACGGTCTTGCCCTCGACGCGATTCCAAAGCCGCGTACGTCCGAAGGGCAGATAGCCGAGAACCGCGATGCCCTTGTCCTGCGCCATCGGCAAGATCTTTTCCTCGGCGCTCACGTTGTCGACGGCGTAGTCGACGCCGATGAAGTCGAGCGGCTCGTTCGCGAGAATTCGCTCGAACTCCGCATACTGGCCCTTGAACGTCGACGTCGTGCCGATGTAGCGCACGCGTCCCTTCTCCTTGAGCTCGCGCAGAATCGGCAGCTGTCCGGGTATGTCGGCAAGGTTGTGCACCTGGATGAGGTCGATGGGCTCGCGGCCGATCCTGCGGAATGACGTTTCGACTTGCGCGAGCGCGCGGTCGCGGTCGGCCGTGCCGCCGAAGAAGCCCGCGACGTTGAGCTTCGTCGCCCAGAAGATCTTGTTCTTCAAGCCGAGGTCGTTGACGACCTTGCCTGCGACCTCCTCGGACGCGCCGTAGCCGGGCGCCGTGTCGAATACGGCGCCGCCGTTCTCGACGAGGGTCTGGAATACCGCGCGGATCGCCGCGTAGTCCTCTTCGCGTGCGGTCTCGCTGAACGTCGCCGAGCTTCCGAGGCCGATGATCGGCAGGCGCTCGCCCGTCGAGGGTATCGCCTTCGTAATCACGTCGCCGGCGGCTTGAGCGGAAAGCAGCCGCGGGCCGAGGGCGAGGGCCGCGCAGGCGTTGGCGGTCAGCGTGAGGCATTCGCGTCGAGTCGGCATCGGTCTCCTCCGGTTTCGTCGCCGGCGGCTCAACATATCATTCGGGCCCAGAGGCGCGGAAGCCGCCCGAAATGCGCTTCGCCCGCGTGGCGTGTTTCTTGCCTCTCGACCGTCGGCCCCCCTTCCGCACCCGGAAAGGCTCGACGTATAGGCATGAGAGGGATGGCGAGGTCAGTGGCGACGCCCGGGAACGTGGGCGCGGCGCTCGCGTCGCCGGCGCGGTGGCTCGGGCATGCGCTATCGCTCGCGGCAGGACTGCCGCTCGTCGAGGCGCTATCGCTCGCCGCCGGGCACCCGTTCGCCGATGCGCAGGCGGCCACGCTCGCCGTGCCGACCGACTTCAGGACGATCCAGGCCGCGATCGACGCGGCGAACTCGAACGACGTCGTGCTCGTCGAGCCCGGCAGCTACCGCGAAAACCTGAGCCTCAAGAGCGGCGTGGACGTCGTAGGCCGCGAGACGGCGCGAACGATGCTCGCGCCGGACGACGACATGCAGCCGACCGTCACGATCGCGAACGTGGCAGGCGCGCGCTTCTCGAATTTCACGCTCCTCGACGCGAGCGTCGGCGTCTCCGTCGCGGCGAGCACGGGCATCGACGTCGCGAACGTCGTATTCGATGGGGCGAGCGACAGGGCGTTCGTGGCCGCCGCGCTCTCGGCCGTCTCGCTCGCACACGACGTGTTCTTCCAGAACAACTCGGCCGTCGTCCGCGGCGACGCGGGCGTCGAGGTCGTCAACAACATTTTCGTCGGCAACACGACGACGATCACGACGACGCTCGCGCTCGTCGATCCGCTCGAGAACGTTCGCGCGAACTGCTTCTTCGCCAACCGCGACCTCGCGGGCGCGGGCGCGGGTGCCGGCGCGGTCGTCGGCGATCCGCTGTTCGTCGATGCGTCCGCGCCCGATTTCCATCTGCTCGAGGGCTCGCCGTGCATCGATATCGGTCCCGACCTCGACATCGTCGACGAGACCGTTGCCGACGCGGGCGTCTACGGCGGGCAGTTCTCGGACCTCGCTCCGTTTCCGGTCGCGCAGCCGCAGCTTGCGGCGACCGGCGCCGTGCCGCCGGGAATTTCGATCTCCTGGGCCCCGAATCTGGACTACCGCGTCACGAATTCCGTGAATCCCGGCAGCTATCGCGTCTATTACAAGATGGGCGGAGCGCCGACCGACAACGTGCCTTCGGCTTACGACGGCCGAGACGCGGGCGGCGGCACGCTGCCTTCGCCCGTCGAGGCCGGTGCGGCGACGAGCTTCACGCTCGAGGGGCTGACCGCCGAATCGCAGCCGCCCGTCGCGCCGGTGCTGCGCGAGGCGACGGGGCGCGACCAGGCGGTCGGGCTCACGTGGGATGCCGTCGAGGGCGCGACGGGCTACCGGGTCTACTTCGGAACGAATGCCGTGACGGAGAACCGCGTCGAAGCCGGCAACGTCACGAGCTTCGCCGTGACCGGGCTCGCGAACGGCACGCCGTACCGTTTCGCCGTGAGCGCCGTCGTGCAGCCGAGCTATACGATCGCGGTCACCGCCCTCGACTACACTCCGGATCGTCACGAGAGCGCGCTTTCGATGCCCGCGACGCTCGCGATCGGCGAGCCCGCGGAAGGACCTCTCTCGCAGGAGCTCATGGCGACGCCCGAGCACATCATCCCGTATCCGGATTTGCGCGACGAGTCCGGCTGCTTCATCGCGACTGCGGCGTTCGGCGCGGAGTGGAAACCGGAGGTGCTTGCGCTCAGAGATTTCCGCGACCGGTATCTCCTGACGAACACGCCCGGCCGATGGCTCGTCGGCCGCTACTACGCGCTGAGCCCTCCCGCGGCCCGGTATCTCGATGCGCACGCGGCGCTCAAGCCGCTCGTGCGCGCCGCGCTCTGGCCGCTCGTCATCGTCGCGCTGATCGCGCTCGACGGCTCGCGTCCGGCGTTGGCGGTCGCCCTGCTGCTCGGTGTCGCGGCCGTCGTGCTGAGGCGGAGGGTCCGCCGCCTCGCGCGCGAGACCGGCGGCGTATGACGCGGGCGCGCGAACTCGCCGTCGTCGCAGGGACGCTTTGCCTCGGCTCGGGTGTCGCGCTCGGCGACGGCTCGAGCGCTCCGGGTGCGACGAGCGCGTCGCCGGAAACCGATCGCAGCGCGACGCGTCCCGAGAGCCCGCGTTGGATGTACCAGATCGAGGGCGGCGTGTTCGAGCCGGATCTCGATCAATACGCGATGTTCTACGGCAGCCGGCACGCGACGCTGTACGGGATCGCCTTCGGTTATCGCTTGCGCGACTGGATCGAGCTCGGCGGCGACGTCGGCCGCATGAGCGACCGCGGCACCGGCACGATCGAGGGAAAGAGCACTGCTGCCGGAGAGGTCGAGTACGAGCTGACGCCCGTCCAGCTCTTCGCGACGTTCACGCTCGACCGGCCGGATCGCGCGATCGTGCCGTATCTGCGCCTGGGGCTCGCGACCGCGTTCTACGACGAGACCATCGAGCTGCAGCCGTCGCGAAACGGCCGCGGCGACGTCGGCGCGGCGGTCGGGATCGGCATGCGCTGGCGCTTCGCGGAGAACGGCAGCCGCGAGCGGCGCCGCGACGGCGTGTTCTGGCGCAGCTACGTCTTCGTCGAAGCGCAGCGCTTCTCGAGCGACGCAGAGACCTCCGACGGCGGCACCGTCGACCTCGGCGGCACCGCCTACCTCACCGGCATCCGCGTCGAGTTCGAGCTCGGCCCGGGAGGCTGAGAAAATCGGGGTCGAGGAAATTGGGGTCAGACCCCATTTTTCGCTTCGGAAAAATCGGGGTCTGACCCCAATTTTCTCGACCCCGATTTCTTGGGCGCTACTGGCTGTTCAGCTTGAACGTGATGACGGTCTGCACGCCGACGCGCTCGACGGCGACGCCGTTCTCGACCTTCGGGCTATAGCGCCAGCGCTGCACCGCGTCGAGCGTCGCCTTCTCGAAGACGCCCTTCGGCTCGGCGTCGACGACCTTGAGGTCGGAGACGGCGCCCGTGGCCGTGATCGTGAACTGCACCTTGACCCAACCTTCCGTGCCGTCGGTCGCGGCGCGCGGCGGGTAGGTCGGATTCATGCGAACGAACGGAACCGCGTCTTGATCCTTGCCGAGCGCCGTCGTCGAAATGCGCCCGTGCTCGGTGATGGTGGGCCCCTGCGGCTTGTAGATCGTCGGCGGACCGTGCGGGCCTTCCGTGATGACAACCCGCGTCACTTTGGGCGGCAGCGTCGGCCGGACCGGCTTCTCGATCGAACGTTTTGGATGAACCGCCGTCGGCTTGCGTACATGAGTGAAGTCGATGCGCTGCGTAACGATGGGCCCCGTGGCCGCGACGGGCACGCTGACGAGCCGGAAGAGGGCATAGAAGAGGGCCAGGGTGATCAATCCGCCCCAGCTGATCGCGAACGGATACCTCAGTGCTTGCATGACGACGCCCTCCGCGTTTGAGCCGAAACGCTCGCGTCCGGTCGGGCCCCCGTGATGCGCCGGGATTCCCGGCGGGCGCAACTCGAGAATACTCCTCTCGTGCAAACAATCAACGAGAAGTTCGTCGTACTAAAGATCTTGCGAGAGACGCTCGCAGATCCAGCGAGTGGTTAACAGGCTCACAGTTAACAGGGCAACGGCGACGAAGCGCTGCCGCTCGCCGTTCCCGGCCGCGCATAGCGCAGCGCCGCGCCGCCGACCGGCAAGTGTATCCAGCAGCCCGCGACGGGCTTCCCCGCGGCCTCGAGCGCCTCGCGATAGGCGTCGAGCTGTCCCGCGTGCTCGCGCAGCTCGTCGAGCCAGTCGATGCGCGGCCGCGGCGAGGACTTGTGATCGATGACGACGAGGCCGGCGTCCGTCTCGACGAGCACGTCGATCCAGCCCGAGACGACCCGCCCGTCCGAGCGCCGGTGCGTGATGGGGTACTCGGTCAGGACTCGCGTCGGCCGGAAGCGGCGTTCGATCCATGCGCGAAACCGGCGCGCGGACTCGAGCGCGGTGTCGGCCCCGACGAACGCATCGGCGCCGTATCCCTCGAGCAGCGCCGCGGTGCGCGCGAGCGCGTCGGCGCGGTCCGGATTCACGATTTCCGCGGCGATGACCGCGTGCAGCGCCGTGCCGATGATCCGCATGTCGCTGCCGAAGATCGGGATGCGTGCTCCGATCTCCTCCGTCTCGGCGATCTCGGCGTCGGGCACGGCCGGCGCCTCCGACGGGCTCACGCGTTCGCGGACCGGCGCTTCGAGCGGCGCTCGGGCGGGCAAGCGCCGAGGCGCGAACGGCGTCGGCGGCGCGGCTTCCGCGCCGCGGCCGAGCGCCGCGATCCGGGTCGGCACGCGCGCTCCGTTCGGCAGCGTGATCGAGTCGCCGCCGGGCAGCAGGTAGTCGCCGGCAAAAGCGTGTATCCAGGCGTCGGCCTGCGACGAGCCGCGCGCCGGCAGCGCGAGCACGAGCGCGTCGCGAGCGCGCGTGAGCCCGACGTACGCGAGGCGCCGGTTCTCGCCGTCGCTTCTCGCGAGGCAGTCGCGCCCCGGCGCCGACGCCCGAATCGCATCGAGCACGGGCACGTCCCTCGAATGGTTGCCGAAGATTTGCGGCCAGTAACGGATCACGCGATTCGCGAGCGGCCGGCCGAGCTCGAACGGCTCCCCGTTGCCGTCGACGCGCACGCCCCAGAGGCGCGTGCCCCACGAGAAGTAGAAGTCCGTCGTCACGACGACCGGCCACTCGAGGCCCTTGGCCTTGTGATACGTCAGCACGTGCACGGCATCGCCCGTCGTCACGACGGGCTGGAGGTCGAGCTCCGGCGAGTGCGGGTTCTCGAGCCAGAACAAGAAGCCCGTCAGCGTCGCGGCGAGATGCTGCGAATCGCAGTGCCGCTCGTACTCGACGGCGAGGCCGAGCAGCGCGTCGAGATTTCGCTGGCGCTGTGCGGCCTTGATCGCGTTCGGCCCCCACGCCGTGACGGCTTCGCGCAGCCCGACGGAGTTCAACACGCGCGCGACGATCTCGACAGGCGATTGCGTGCCGATCTCCTCGCGAAGCGCCTTGAGCTTCGCGACGATCGGGTGCGTGTCCTCGTGCCAGGCGCGGCTCTCCTCGCCGCGCTCGAGCCACGCGAGCCGGTCCGCGAGCCACGACTCGGGCGGAGTGCAATCCGCGAGCGCGACGATCTCGGCCGTCGCGAGCGTATCGGCGCGATCGTTGAGGCGCCGCAGGCACGCCGTTGCAAGACAGACCTCCGGCACCGAGAGCAGGCCCTTGAGCGTCATCTTGATCGGCACTTGCGCGGCGCGCAGCGCCCGCGCCACGAGCTCGACGTTGTCGTTGCTCGCGCAGAGGACCGCGACGTCGCCCCAGCGCACGGGACGCGTCTCGCCGGTCTCGGGGTCCACCACGCGGTATCCGGAGGCGACGAAATCGGCGATCGCGCGCGCGAGCGCCTCGTCCTGATCGCGCCGATTGCCTTCCATGAGCCAGGCCATGACGGCCGGCTCGCCGGTCTGCTCGGAGCGCTTCGGCGCGAGCGCGATCTCGGCAGGGTCCAGCACGTCCGCGAACGCCTGGCCGAAGACGCCGTTGACGTATTCGACGAGCGCGGGACGCGACCGCCACGAGTGCTCGAGCACGTCCGACGCGCCGCCGCGGCCCTCGAGCGCAGCCAGCGTCGCGAACACGAGCTCGGGATCGCAGCCGCGGAACGCGTAGATTGCTTGCTTGACGTCGCCGACGAAGACCACCTTGTCCGCGAGCTCCGCGAGCTTCATGAAGATCGCGAGCTGCATCGGGTTCGTGTCCTGAAACTCGTCGACGAGCAGGAGCTCGAGCTCCGTCTCGAGGCGCGCGCGCACGGCCGGCTCGTCGAGCGCGTGGAGCATGAGCTGCTCCATGTCGGTGAAGTCGATGAGGCCGCGCTCCCTCTTGATGAGCTGAAAGCGCTCGAGCGCGTCGGCCGCGATCGAATAGGTGCCCTCGATGTAGCGCCGAACGTCCGATTGAAAGCGGGGATGATGCGGGAAGACGCAAGCGGCCTCGCGCACGTGCGCCGCGAGGCCGTCGCTTCTCTTCGTCGCCTCGGCTTTCGCGAGCCTGATCCATATGGGCCACGGGCAGGGCGGGCGGCGCAGGTCGTAGATCGCGCGCTTGAGCTCCTTGACGTACTTCGCCGTGCCCTTCGTCGTGTCGATGGTCAAGTCGATGCGCTCGAGCGCGTCGCGCACCGCCTCGAGCAGCCGCTCGTCCCAGGGACCGGGCGTCGCGGCCGGGAAGTGCGAGAGCAGCTCGTCGGCGCAGCGTTGACCCATCGCGGCGATCGCCTCGGGGCCCAAGTCGTTCGCGCGCCCGGAATCGGCGAGCCTCTTGACGTCGTCACGCCAGTCCTCGACGCCGATCGCATGCGCGAGCGCGCGCATGTCGCGCAGCCGCTCCGCCGAAAGGACGGCGTCGAGCGCCTCCCTGAAGAAGCCGCTGCAGTCCTCGATGCTCGCGATCGAGAGCTCGGGCGAGAGCCCGAGCTCGAAGGCGAAGCGCTTCAAGAGCCGCTCGCAGACGCTGTGCACGGTGCCGATCAGCGCCTGTCCCGTCTGCTCGGCGAGCGCGATGCGGCCGCTCTGGATCAGCCGCTCGCGCACGCGCCCGCGGAGCTCGGCCGCGGCCTTGACCGTGAACGTCGTGCCGACGACGCGGCCCGGGGCGACGCCGTCCTCGACGAGCGCGCGCTCGAGCTCCTGCGTCAGGCGGTAGGTCTTGCCGCTGCCGGCGCCGGCGCTGATGAAGCGAACGTGGGAGTAATCGCGAGCGGTCATGAATGGCCGGCAAGGTAGCGGGTGGGGCGGCGTTTGTCGACCGTGGCGCGCAACGGCGGCGGAGCATGCGCTTTACCGCCGGAATCGGACAGATTCCGCCGCCGCCGCGCAACGGCAGCAGGCGCAATGTAACCGTGCTGCCCGGTCCGTCTAAGCGGGCTGGTGTTCTGATTCTGACAGAGACGAGTTACCATGACCATCGTGGCGATGAAAGGCATCACGATCAAGCTGCCCGCGAGCACCCTGAAGAGGCTTGAGCAAGAGGCTCGCGCGAGCGGCCGCAGCGTCGCGGCGATCGTCCGTGAACGAGTGGAGGCGCAGCCCGATGCCCGCGACTCGGTATACGCCCTCACTCACGATCTCGCCGGCAGCGTTGCCGGCGGAAGAAAAGCGGCGACGAACGAACGGCGAAAATTCAAACGCCCGTGATCACCGTTTGCGACACGGGTCCGCTCGTTGCCTATCTCAACCGGAACGATCCGCACCACGACTGGGCCGTCGCGGTCATGAAGCAGCTGCGGCCGCCGCTGCTTACGTGCGAGGCGGTGCTGACCGAGGCCGCTTACTTCTTGCGCGAGGACGCCGTCGACGTCGATCCGCTGTTTCGGATGCTGGAGCGCACCGCGCTTCTTATCGACTTCGACATGTCCGCCCATTGGCCGCGCATGCGCACGTTGATGCGCCGCTACGCGAGGATGGATCTCGCGGACGCTTCCATGGTCGTCATGAGCGAGGTGCACGCACGCTCGCAAGTGCTGACGATCGACGCGAAAGACTTCCGTATCTACCGCCGCAACGACCGGCAAGTGATCCGGTTCATTGCGCCGCCGGATTAGCCTCGGCAGCCCGGCGGCGGTCTGGGTGCGCATCGACGGCGATGCCGAGGACGGATCGGTTCCCGTCCACGTGCGCGGGACCGACGGGTGGATGCTCGAGCAGGATTTGCAGGAGGAGCGCGTTCTCGAGATCGTGTTCACGGACGTCGGTCAGGGAGACGGCGCGCTCGTCGTCACGCCCGAGGACAAGCACATGGTCGTCGACGCGGGCGTCGGCGACAACATGTACCGCTTCTTGAGGTGGCGCTACGCGGGGTTCAAGACGCATTGGACCTTTGCCGCCGCGGTCATGACTCACCCGGATCAGGATCACTACCGCGGCTTCGGGAAGCTGTTCGCGGAGCCGCATGTGAGCTTCG
>DASTSM010000363.1:0-12030 GCA_035760685.1 Gammaproteobacteria bacterium
AAAGCGGCGAAGAATGCGAGGCTCACGTGAAGATGCGGCGCCTCCTCCGCGAGACGCGGATAGTCGGACCCGAGAATCCAGTAGATGACGCTGATCCCGAATAGCGAGAACGTGATCGAAAAGGCAGCGCCGAGGACGAATCCGAGCACGACGACCGAGGGTTTCATGGGGCGATGGACGAGAAGTGAGCCGATTGTGGATTCGTCAAGCGAAGGCTTGATTCGCCTGCCGGACGAACGGAAACTTAAAGGAATACGGCACCTGTCTGCAACCGGACACCTAGGAGGTCACGTGAGGGAAGTACTACGCCGGCTCGTTGGGGCCGCTTTATTGGCGGTCGGCCTCCCGGCCTTCGCGGCCCTCGAACCCGTGCCGCCTCCGCTGCAAATGGACGCCAAAGACCCCGACATCAGCCGGAACGTGACGAAGCTCATCGAAGAGCTGCACTACTCGCGCCCCCAGATCGACAACTCCTACTCCTCGGCGATCCTCGACGGTTACCTCGACGCCCTCGACGGGAATCGCATGTATTTCCTCGAGAGCGACGTCGCGAGCTTCGGCCGGTACCGCTACGAGATGGACGATCGCGCCAAGAGCGGCGACCTTCAGCCCGTCTTCGACATCTTCAATTTGTTCCGCCAGCGCACGCGGGAACGCGCGGAGTACGCGATCAGCCTCCTGCAGACGGAGCCCGACTTCACGCTCGACGAGTCGTTCGTCTTCGACCGCAGCGAGCTGCCGTGGCCCGTGTCGCAGGAAGAGGTCAACGAGGTGTGGCGCAAGAAGGTCAAGAGCGACGCCCTCTCGTTGATGCTGACGGGCAAGACTTGGCCCGAGGCGGCCAAGGTGCTCACGGACCGCTACGAGAACATGTACAAGCGCATGACTCAGCTCACGTCCGACGACGTGTTCGAGACGTTCATGAACGCGCTCGCGCATACGATGGATCCGCATTCGAGCTATCTCTCGCCGCGTCAGAGCGAGGAATACCGGATCCAGATGAGCCTGTCCTACGACGGCATCGGCGCATCGCTCCAGCCCGAGGACGACTACGTCAAGGTCGTCGAGGTCATCCCCGGCGGTCCTGCTCAGATCGACGGACAGCTCAAGCCGGAGGATCGGATCACGGCGGTCGGCGAAGGCAAGGAAGGCGAGCTCGTCGACGTGATCGGCTGGCGTCTCGACGACGTCGTGCAGCTGATCCGCGGCCCCGGCGGCACGACGGTTCGCCTCCAAGTGCTGCCCGCGGGCGCCGCGCCCGGCTCGCCGCAGAAGGTCATCCCCCTCGTGCGGGACAAGGTCAAGCTCGAGGAGCAGGCGGCGAAGAGCGAGATCAAGGAAATCGACTACCAGGGGCACAAGTACAAGATCGGCGTCATCGACGTGCCGAGCTTCTACCAGGATTTCGCCGCACGCAGCCGAGGCGACCAGGATTACACGAGCACGTCGCGCGACGTGACGCGCTTGATCCACGAGCTTCAGTCGCAAGGCATCGACGGATTGCTCATGGATCTGCGCGAGAACGGCGGTGGTCATCTCTCGGAAGCGACGGAGCTCTCCGGGCTCTTCATCGACCGAGGCCCCATCGTGCAGCTGCGCGAAACGCGCGGCGATCCGCAGGTGCTCGACGATCCGAATCCGGGCCTGGTCTACGACGGCCCGATGGCCGTGCTCGTCGATCGCTACAGCGCGAGCGCGTCGGAGATCTTCGCGGGCGCGATGCAGGACTATAAGCGCGCCGTCATCATCGGCCAGCAGACGTTCGGCAAAGGCAGCGTGCAGAACTTGTTCAGCCTCGACCGGGTCATGCGCGGCCAGAACAACGGCCAGCTCACGCTCACGATCGGCAAGTACTATCGCGTCACGGGCGAGAGCACTCAGCATCGCGGCGTGATCCCGGACGTCGAGCTGCCCTCGCTCGTCGACACGAAGACGGTCGGCGAAAGCACGCGGGACACGGCGCTGCCGTGGGATCGCATCAAGCCCACGGACTTCAAGGCCTTCCAGAAGCTCGATGGAGAGATTCAGACGCTGCGGGCAGACGAGGCACAGAGGACGCAGACGGATCCCAATCTCGAATACCTGCTCGGCGACATCTCGGCGCTCAACAAGGTGAATAGCGAGAAGGCCGTGTCGCTGAACCTGGCCAAGCGGCAGGCGGAGCGCGAGCAGATGCAGGACGAGCAACTGGCCCGCGAGAACGCGCGGCGCGCGACGCTCGGGCTCGAGCCGCTCGCGGGCGTCGCCGATCTCGACAAGGCCGAGGCGCCGCAGGAGATCCTGCTCAACGAGGCGACGCGCCTCGTCGCCGAAATGGTGGCGGACGGCCGCCTCGGGGGTGCGGGAAAGAAACAGCAGCTGCTGACCGGCGGACGCGATTCGACGGCGTCGGCTCGCCAACCGGCCGGAGGGCTCGGACACTAGGCTCGCCAACCGGCCGGAGGGCTCGGACCCTACGACGGCGAAGGGCGCCGCGGTCGACGCCGGGCGCCCGCGCTTCGAAGGGCGTCTATCTCACGGCCTGGCCAACGGCCGTCCGCTCGCGACCAGCACGTGCGCCGCCGGCAAACGGCCGTCCGCCCGCCGGCCAACGGCCCTACGCCGCTATCGGAGCGCAGTCAGCAGGTCCCAGTAGTCTTCGGTGAGCACGTTGGCGCGCAGCGGCGCGTCGGCGGCCCTCCGGGCGGGAACGCCCGTTTCGCCCGCGAGGATGACGGGAATCGTGTCGAGCGCCTCGGCCTGCGGCAGCGCGTCCGTTTCGTTTCGATAGACGAGCGTCGGCCGCAGAGCCTCGGCGCGTCGGCGCACGGCTTCCGCGAGCTTCTGCTGCTTGAGATCCTGTAGCCGCTCTCGAATGCGCTCCACCATCCTGTCGCATTCGGCGCGATCGCCGAAATGCATCTCGCCCACCGGGCGCTGAGTCGCCGTTTTCGCGAGCGACGCGAGGTCATGCTCGGTGAAGTGGACGACGAGATGCTGCGCGAGCGCGATGATCGCCGTGTTGATGAGGCGGCGGCTCTCGAGGGTCAAGCCCTCGGGCTCCGGCAGCTCCTCGCCCCGTATCTTCTCGGTGAGACTCCTGAGCTCCTCCAATCGATCCTCGAGCACGCGCCTGCCCTTCGCGAGCGCGTTGAGCCGGCGCCTCAGGCCGGGGCCCTTGAAGACGCGCACGAAGAAATTGGAGCGCTGGAGCCGCTGCTCGAGCTTGTACGCTTCTTCGATGACCGCCCGGCGCTTGTCGGCGAGATCGTCGAGCTTCTCTCTGATCGCGTCGAGCCGGCGCTTGCGCTTCGCGAGCTCGGCCTCGTGGAGCTGACGCCGTTCTCGAGTTCGTCGCTGCATGTCGAGCTCCGCGCCGAACTGCTCGATGCGCGCGGCCGCGACTTTCCAGAGGTGCCGCAGCTGGAAGTAGACCATCGCGTTGGCGGCCGCGAGCGGGTTCGCGAGGAGGCGCTCGAGGCCCTCGAGCTGCTCGTGCGCCCGCGCGATGGAGCTCTCCTGCTCCTTGAGCTTGTCGAGCAGCTCGTAGCGCTCGCGCCGGAGGTTCCGCAGCTCGCGCTTGACCTCGGCGCGATTCCAATACAGCTTCAAGAGCTGCTCGTCGCGCTCGATGCTATCTTGCTGCAAAAGGCCGAAGAACATCCCTGTGCTGCGCTCCCGAGTCGCGGCAGCGGGGACTATAGCGGCACGCCGGACGGTAAACCGTGAATCAGCTCAGATAACGCGGGCGGCGGGCGATGACGCAGGCCGCGGATGCGGGCTAGGTAAACCCGTGCCCCATGTCGAGCAAGTAGTCCAGCCACTTGTTCAACATCATGTTGTTGCGCCAGCGGCGGTCAAGCTCCAAGGAATGGACGCCGCCCCAGACCTGAGACGCGAGCTCCTGGAGCTTCTCGTGGTGATGGGGCGTGTCTGCGCCGTGCACGGCTTCGGCAAGGCGCGCGTCGTGATAAACGCGCACGGTGAGATCGGGATCGGCCACGCGCTCGCCCGCGTCATCGAACCAGTACGTGAGCTTCACCGTCGTCGTATATCGCTCCATGGCGACGGGCTCGAGGTGAAGATCGCAATCGTCCGTCGACGACGAAACGGCGGGACGCGGGCGTTTCGGATGCAGCGCCGCGAGCGGCTCGATCAGAGTCGTGAGCTTGATGTAATTGCTCTCGTACAGCGTCATGAGCCCGGTGAAGCTCCCGGGCCGATACACGCATTCCGGCACTATCAAACTGTCGACCAACATCTCTGGAACCGCTGTTACTCGCACCCGAGCATGCCACAAGCGCAGGGCTCGTACAAAGGCTTGACAAGCCGTTTTGCGACTAGGATCTAACGCGCCGTTCGACGCCGGTCTGATCGAGAATGGTGCTTGCAATCTCTTCGATCGAGGAGTGCGTCGTGTCGATGTAGGGCACCGCGTAGCGCTTGAAGAGCGCTTCGGCGGCGCGCAGCTCGTAGCTGACCTGCTGCGTCGAAGCATACCGCCCCACCGAGCGCCGCTCGAGGCGTATCTGGCGAAGCCGCTCCGGAGAGATCGTGAGGCCGTAAAGCTTGCGGCGATACGGCTCGAGCGAGGCCGGCAGCTCGCCCGACTCGAGGTCTTCCTCCGCCAACGGATAGTTCGCCGCAAACACGCCGTATTGGAGCGCAAGATAAAGGCAGGTCGGCGTCTTCCCCGAGCGCGACACCCCGATCAGGATTAGGTCGGCCTGCCGGTACGTCGTAGGACTCGCGTGACCGTCGTCGGCGGCCATCGCGAAATTCGTCGCGTCGATTCGAAGGTTGTAGCCCTTGGTATCGAACATGCCGTGGGCACGGCCGAGCGTGTGCGAGGACTTCGCCTCGAGCTCCGCCTCGAGCGGAGCGAGAAAAGCCTGAAAGAAATCGAGCACGAGAGCATCGCACGCCATGAGCGGCGCACGGACTTCGTCCTGAATGATGCTTACGAAAACGATGGGCCGAAGCCCCTCCTCGCGTCCGACGCGGTCGATCTTCTCGGCGACTTTCCTTGCCTTGTCAAGGGTATCCACAAATGGCAGAGTCACTTGAGAGAATTCGACGCCGTCGAACTGAGTGAGCAGGCTGTGGCCTACCGTCTCGGCTGTCACGCCGGTTTGATCCGAGACGAAGAAGACCGTGCGATGCGCCATGCCGGCTATTGTTCATCATCGGACGCCTTTGGCAAGCGAGACGCGCACCTCTAGCGCACCTTTAGCAAGGGAGGATGATTGACGCAGGACATCGTTTGGTTCGCGGACGTCGGGATGGCCGACGTCGCCCGCGTCGGCGGCAAGAACGCTTCACTCGGGGAGCTCATCGGCTCGCTTGCGAGCCTCGGCATCAAGGTGCCGAACGGCTTCGCGACGACGGCCGATGCTTTCCGGCGTTTTCTGGCGCAGAACGGCCTCGACGAACGCATCTATCCGCTGCTCGATCGCCTCGACGTCGCCGACGTCTCGGCGCTCGCGAGGACCGGCGCCGAGATCCGCTCCATGATCATGGCCGCGCCTTTCCCCGCCGACCTGCGCGACGCGATTCGCTCCGCGTGGGACGATCTCGCCGCGGACGAGAACATCGCCGTCGCAATTCGGTCCTCCGCGACGGCCGAGGACCTGCCCGAGGCCTCCTTCGCCGGCCAGCAGGAAACTCTTCTCAACGTGCGCGGCTTCGAGAACGTGATCCGCGGCATTCACGAGGTCTATGCATCGCTGTTCAACGACCGTGCGATAGCCTACCGAGTCCATCACGGCTTCGATCACCGCGCCGTGGCGCTGTCCGCCGGCGTGCAGCGCATGGTGCGCAGCGACCTCGGAGCGGCCGGCGTCATGTTCACGCTCGACACCGAGTCCGGATTCCGCGACGTGGTCTTCATCACGTCGGCCTACGGCCTCGGCGAGACGGTCGTCCAAGGCAGCGTGAACCCGGACGAGTTCTACGTCTACAAGCCGGCGCTGCGCGCCGGCCGCGAAGCGATCATCCGCCGCAACATCGGCTCGAAGGCGCAGAAGCTCGTGTACGCCGAGGACGCGGGCGCCCGCGTCGAGCTCGTTCCGGTCGAGGACGAAGCGGCGCGAAAATTCTCGATCGACGACGCCGACGTCCTGGCCCTCGCCCGGCAGGCGCTCTTGATCGAGGATCACTACAAGCGGCCGATGGACATCGAATGGGGCAAGGACGGCGAGACGGGCGAGGTATTCATTCTTCAGGCGCGGCCGGAAACCGTGCAGAGCCATGCGAGCCGCTCGACCGTCCGGTTCTCGCTGAAGCAGCGAGGGCCGATCCTGTGCCGAGGCCGAAGCATCGGGCAGCGGGTCGGGAGCGGCGTCGCCCGCATCGTCGCGAGCGCTCACGAGATGCACCTCGTGCGGCCGGGCGACGTGCTCGTCACGGACATGACGGATCCCGACTGGGAACCCGTCATGAAGCGCGCCGCCGCCATCGTGACGAACCGCGGCGGCCGCACTTGCCACGCCGCGATCATCGCACGCGAGCTCGGCATTCCGGCCGTGGTCGGCTGCGGCGACGCGACGGCGCGCATCGCCGACGGAGCGCCGGTCACGGTGTCCTGCGCGGAAGGCGACGAAGGCTACGTCTACGCGGGCATGCTCGAGTTCGAGGAGCAGGAAGTTCAGCTCGGCCGGCTTCCGGAGATCCCGGTCAAGCTCATGATGAACGTCGGCAATCCGGATCGTGCGTTTGCGTTCGCGTCGATTCCGAATCACGGGGTCGGTCTCGCCCGCCTCGAGTTCATCATCAACCGCATGATCGGCGTGCATCCGCGCGCCCTGCTCGAGCTCGACGATCAAGACGGGGACGTGCGGCGAGCGATCGAGGAGCAGATGTCGGGCTACACGGACCCCGAGGAGTTCTTCGTGCGCCGGCTCGGCGAGGGCATCGCGTGCATCGCCGCCGCATTTGCTCCGAATCCCGTGATCGTCCGGCTCTCGGACTTCAAGTCGAACGAATACGCGAACCTCATCGGGGGCCGGCGCTACGAGCCCGTCGAGGAGAACCCGATGCTCGGCTTCCGCGGCGCCTCGAGGTACGTCGACGAGGATTTCCGCGCGTGCTTCGAGCTCGAGTGCCGGGCGCTGAAGCGCGTGCGCGAGCGAATGGGTCTCGAGAACGTGCAGGTCATGGTGCCGTTCGTCAGGACGCCGGCGGAGGCCGAGCGCGTCGTTCGGCTCCTCGCCGAGAACGGCCTCGAGCGCGGCGTAAACGGCTTGAAGCTCATCATGATGTGCGAGATCCCGAGCAATGCGCTCGAGGCCGACGCGTTTCTCGAGCACTTCGACGGCATGTCGATCGGCTCGAACGACATGACGCAGCTCGCGCTCGGTCTCGATCGGGACTCGGGCAAGGTCGCTTCGCTCTTCGACGAGCGGGACCCGGCGGTCAAGAAGCTGCTCGCGATGGCCATCGCCGCGTGCAAGCGGCACGGCAAGTACATCGGCATCTGCGGGCAAGGGCCGTCGGATCATCCGGACTTCGCCGAGTGGCTCGTCGGTCAAGGTATCGACAGCCTCTCGCTGAATCCGGACGCCGTGCTCGATACGTGGCTCTACCTCGGCCGGCCGAAATAAAAATGGGGTCTGACCCCATTTTCACCAGCTGGAGCGGCGCTTGCGCTTCAAATGCGGAGCGACGAGCCCGATGAGGATGCCGCCGAAGAGCACGGCCGCGCCCGCGACGAACCACTGCTGCCGGCTCTGGCTCGCGAGCTCCGTGTTCTGCATCGTGAGCCGGCTCAGCCGCTCCTCGGTTTCCGAGACGCGCTGCCGCAGGGTCTCGTTCTGATCGCGCAGCTGGACGGCGTTGGCCGAAGCGCGGCGTATGTTTTCCAGCTCGCTCGTGACGTTCTCGTTCTTCGACGTCGCCTGCTCGAGACTCTCGCGAGCCGAGGCGAGCTCCATGGTCAACGACGCGACCTGGGCCTCGAGGTCCTTGACGCGGGCCTCTGCATCGGCCTGCCGCTTCTCCGCCGTGGAGAGCCGGTCCCGGGCGATCGGCTGATCGGTCAGATAGCGCGTGAGGATCCAGCCCTGGGTGCCGTCGCTCGCGACGCGTACCTGGGAATAGCCCGACTGCTCGTCGGCGCCGACGAGCTCGACCCGGACGCCCGCGTTGAGATTCTTCAATATTCGGTTTTCGAGGCTCGGACCCGAGCGCAGCGTGACGGGGATATTGTCGGAGATGTACCGGGTCTGCGCGGCCGCCGGCAGCGAAGCCAGCAGGAGGCCGAGCATGGAAAGGCGTCCGAAGAGCGCCGTTCCGAACCTTCTTCGTTTAGCTACGTTCATCGCGCGTCGAAAAGCCGCTCCGGGCCGAGGAGAGTCGCCTCTCAAACGGCGAAGGAGACTAACGTATATCGAGGAAACTTGGAAACTGGAGAGCCGGTGCCCAGCGGCCCCGACGGCACGTCCGCCGACCCGACCTCACGTCGATCCGATCTTGAGGATGTGCTCCCGGTAGAACCGCAGCTCACGGATCGAGTCGTGAATGTCCGCGAGCGCGAGATGAGTCGGCTGCTTCTCGAAGCGGGCCGCGACCTCGGGCGCCCAGAGCTGCGCCAAGATCTTGAGGCTCGAGACGTCGAGATTGCGGTAATGAAAGAAGGAGGCGAGCTCCGGCATGTGGCGTACCAAGAACCGGCGGTCCTGACATATGCTATTGCCGCAGATCGGCGATGCACCTTGATCCACGAATCGGCGCAGGAACTCCAACGTCTTTTGCTCGGCCTCGGCTTCGGTGACTCCGCTCGCGCGCACGCGGTCGACGAGGCCCGAGGAGTTGTGCTGCCTCGTGTTCCATTCGTCCATGGCATTCAGGACGTCGTCGGATTGATGGATGGCGCACACCGGCCCCTCGGCGAGCACGATGAGATCCTTGTCCGTGACGACGCTGGCGATCTCGAGAATGAGATCGCGGTCGGGATCGAGCCCGGTCATCTCGAGATCGATCCAGACGAGGTTGTGTCGACGGTTCAAATTCAGCAAGGACGCCTCCGCTGCTTCGATTGTAACAGCGGCGCGCAGCGTTGGGGTTGCCCGCGAGCAGCCGAGGCCGAGAGCGATGCATGAGCACGGCCTCGTCGTCGCTCGCCACCGGCGGCACGTCACCGTAGAAAGCCCCGGCGGCAAGCGCGTGCTCTGCGTCGCCGCCAAACGGCGCCTCCTGCCGGTCGTCGGCGACGAGGTCGAGTGGAGCCTCGCCGGAGACGGCACCGGCACGATCACGGGCATCGGTCCCCGGCGCTCGACTTTAACTCGAATCGACAGCCGCGGGCGCCCCGAGCTCATCGCCGCGAACCTGACCCAGCTCGTCGCCGTCGCCGCCCCGAGCCCCGCGCCCGACTGGATCGTCATCGACCATTATCTCGTCGCGGCCGAGCTCGGCTCGCTCGCCGGAGCCGTCGTGCTCAACAAATCGGACCTGATCGACGAGCCTCCGGCCCACCTCGACTGCTACCGGCGCGCAGGATACGCGGTCCATTCGACGAGCACGCGTGCCCGCGGCGGCATCGCGGAGCTCGGAGCCGCGCTCGAGGCGCAGCGCAGCGCGCTCGTCGGCCAGTCCGGCGTCGGCAAGTCTTCACTGCTGAACGCGCTCGTCGGCGACGCGCTCCAGAGCACCGGCGAGCTGACCGTCAAGGGCGCGCAAGGCCGGCACACGACGACCGGAACGATCCTCTATCGGCTGCCCGGCGGCGGCGAGCTCGTCGACTCGCCCGGCGTGCGCAACTTCGCGCCGTATATCGAAGACCCGAAAGAGCTGCAGCGCGGCTTTCGAGAATTCGTGGAGTATCTCGGGCGCTGCCGGTTCGACGATTGCCGCCACCTCGCCGAGCCGCAGTGCGCCGTCAAGCGCGCGGTCGAGGAAGGCGCGATATGCCGGCGCCGCTATGCGAGCTACGAGCGTCTGTATGCGCTCGTGGCCTCTTTCAAGGCGAGGGCGTGGACTTGAAGACGTGAGGCCGCACGCTCGGACGCCGGACCGCGTCTCAGCCGAGTTGGGCCTTCATCTGCCGGCCGCCGAGCACGTGCAGGTGCACGTGGAAGACCGCCTGCCCGCCCTCGCGATTCACGTTCATGGCGACTCGGTAGCCCGGGAGGCCGTGGGCCGCGGCCAGGCTCTTCGCCGTCAGCATCAAGCGCCCGGCGAGCTCGACGTCGCCGTCGTCGAAATCGTTGAGCGTCGCGCGATGCGTCTTCGGAATAATCAAGCAGTGGAACGGCGCTTGCGGGCTGATGTCCTTGAACGCGAGCACGGCGTCGTCCTCGTAGACGCGCTCGGCCGGGATCTCGCCGGCGACGATCTTGCAGAACAGGCAATCGGCCTGGGTTTCGATGGTCATGTCTCGATCGCTCTTCGGCCCGTCAAGGCGCGCGACAGCGTGCCGCCGTCGATGAACTCGAGCTCGCCGCCGACGGGAACGCCGTAGGCGATCCGGCTCGCGGCGACGCCGTGCTTGCGCGCGAGCGCCGCGACGAGATGCGCCGTTGCGTCTCCTTCCACCGTGACGCTCGTCGCGACCACGACCTCCTCGACATCGCCTTCCGCAAGACGCTGCTCGAGGAGCTCGAGACCGAGCTCGGTGGGACCGATCCCGTCGATCGGCGATAGATGGCCGAGGAGCACGAAGTATCGGCCGCGGTAGGCCCCCGAATGCTCGATCGCGAGCAGATCGGCCGGGGTCTCGAGCACACAGATCTTCGTGCCGTCGCGCTGCGGGCTCGCGCAGAAGCGGCAGATTGCATCCTCGGTCAGCATGCGGCAGCGCTCGCAGTGGCGAATGTCCGCCGCGGCCGCGTCGATGGTCCGCGCGAGCCGGCGGGCGCCCTCGCGGTCACGGTCCAGCAGGTGAAACGCCATGCGCTGCGCCGACTTCGCACCGACCCCCGGCAGCACTTGAAGGGCGCGAATCAGCTCGGTCAGAAGCGGAGAATATACCTCAGACATCCGCTTTAACCGACTGATGAAAAAGAACTTGAGTGTCCTTCATTCCTGTGAATCCGGGGGGCGCTCGTCGCCGTTTCGATCGAGCAGATCAGGGGCTCGAGCCGAAGTCAGAACGGCAGCTTCAACCCCTCCGGCAGGGACAGGCCGCCGGTCACGGACGAAAGCTTCTCCTGAACCGTGCGCTCGACTTTGCGGTTCGCATCGTTCACGGCGGCCGCGAGCAAATCCTCGAGCATGGCCTTGTCCTCGCCGAGAAGCTGCGGCTCGATCTCGACGGCGCGGACGTCGTACTTGCAGGTCATGCGGATCTTGACCATGCCGCCCCCCGACTGTCCTTCGACCTCGGTGGAGGCGAGCTCCTGCTGCGCCTTCTGCATGCTTTCCTGCATCTGCTGCGCCTGCCGCATCAGTTGGCTCAAGCCTTTCATCTGCTCCCTCGCTTTTCGGCGCCGGCGTACCTGCGCCCTAATCCATCGGCTGAATCGAATCCGCCTCGAGCACGGCGCCGAAGGCGTCCTGAGCCGCCTTGACGTTCGGGTCCTGCTCGATCGCCTCGCGCGCCTTGCGCATGCGCGCGTTTTCGTTGGCGGCACGCCGCTCCGCCGGCGTCGGGCGCGGCGGCTTGCCCGGCGTGATGACGAGCGTGATGCGCCGGCCCAAGTACTGACCGATCGCGCTTTGCAGCCGAGCTCTGAGCTGCTGAGTATTCAGCGTCTCCTTGTCGGAGGCGAGTATCAGCTCGATGCGGCCATCGGTCGCGCTCGCGAGCTCGCAGTGATCGGCGAGCTGGCGGGCGGCCCCTCTGACCTCAGCGCCTTGGACGATCTCCGCCCAGTCCCGAATGGGTCCGGGCCTCGCCCCCGGCTCATCCTCGCCGTGCCATGCAGGTTCCGGACCGCGCGCGTCGGCCGAATCGGAACTTGGGGGCACGGGAACGGCCGCTGCCGGCGCGCCGGCCGCGCGCGCGTGCGCCCGCGCTTCCGGCCCCATCGGTGCCTCGGCTCCTAGCCCCGTATAAGCTCGCGCTTCTGCCGCAGCCGGCGCCCGCGGTTCCGCGGCTGCCTGCGCCCTCGG
>DASTSM010000364.1:0-2635 GCA_035760685.1 Gammaproteobacteria bacterium
GAGGTCGACGAGTGGAGCCGTAAGCTGGATTAGCCCGGTATTAAAAGCATTTCGCGACAGCCGCCGGAACCGCGGTTCAGGAAGCTCTTCGCAGTAGCGGTCGTTCTGGCGTTTAGCCTGCTGTTCTTCCGCATGATCGCCCCGTTCCTCGAGGCGGTCATCGTCGCGGCGGTGCTGAGCGGGCTTCTTTATCCGCTGTTTCGGCGGCTCGCGCGCTCCCTCCCGAATCGACCCGTCGCGGCCGTCGTCACGGTCGTCCTCGTCTTCGTCGCCGTCGTCCTGCCGATCCTCTTCATCGTCTTCGCGTTCGTCCGGGAAGCCGCTCGGCTGACGGCCGAGATCGCCCCTTGGATCCAAGCGCAGCTGAGCGGCGAAGGCCCGCAGTTGCGTGTGCCCGACTGGATTCCGTTCGCCGACTACCTCGAGCCTTACCGCGATCAGATACTGAGCCGTCTCGGGGACATCGTGAGCCAGGCCGGCGCTTACCTCGTCAACGCCGCATCCGCGATCACGGAAGGCACGCTGCTCTTCGTGCTGAACCTCTTCATCATGCTCTATACGATGTTCTTTCTGTTCATGGCGGGCCCTCGGCTAGCGACTATCTTCGACTACTTGCCGCTGACCCCCGAGGATCTCGAGCTCATCGCCGAGAAGGGCATCGCGATTGCGCGCGCGACGATCAAGGGCACGATCGTCGTCGGCTTGCTGCAAGGCTTGCTCGCCGGTGCGGCGTTCGCAGTGGCCGGCATCCAGGGTCCGGTCTTTTGGGGCGTCGTCATGGCCTTCGCCTCCGTTATTCCGGGAATAGGCGCGGCCATCGTCTGGATCCCCGCCGTGGTTTACCTGTTCGTCGCGGGCCACGTCGTGGCCGGCATCGCGCTGCTCGCATGGTGCATGCTCGTCGTAAGCTCCGTCGACAACGTGGTACGGCCCTGGCTCGTCGGGAGCGATGCGCGTATGCCCGACGTCCTGATTCTGCTCAGCACGCTCGGCGGCATCGCGATGTTCGGCGCCGCCGGCATCATCATCGGCCCGATCGTCGCGGGCTTTTTCCTCACGAGCTGGCACATCTTCTCGGCCGCGTTCCGCGACGAGCTGGACAAGTCCGAAGAGGCGCCGCCGCTGCTGGACGAGGAGACCGAGGGGCTAGCGCATCGGCATGAGCACGTGCACCTGCAACGCGAGCACGCCGAGCGCGCGCCCGATGAACCCGCCTCCTGAGACGCCGGCCGCTCCGCGTCAGCCCATCGCGCCGAGCGCATCCAGCAGGCGCAACAGCGAGAGTCCCGCCGCCATGACACGCCGGCCGCGGCGCGATGGAGCCGCGCCGTCCGCGCCGCGGCCGAAATCGCTCGTGAGAACCTGGCCCGCCGCGAGACCGACGGCGAAGAACATGAGGAGACCGATGGGGCTCGAGACGCCCCGGCGCAAACGTGCGGCGAGGGCGGCGCGCGCGGCGTCGACCTCCGCGCGGTCGCGGCGAGCGGCCCGCGCAAGTTCCTCGCAATGGCTTCTCTGCCGGCTCAGCAACGACATGCGGACCGTCAATCCTCCGACGAGAAAAGCGCGCTGCGGAGCCCAGGCAGCGTGAGGTCGCGCACGAGCTTAAGCGCCTTTCGGTACAAGTAGTACGCAACGCCGAGGTGCGCGAGCGCGAGCGCGAGGCCCGCCGCGATCCAAGGCATGCCCACGAGCACCAGTGCGTACGCGACGACGCTGACGAGCAATATCCAAGCGACGATCAGCAGAGCGGCGGCGAAAATCGCCATGACGAGCAGCGAGACGCCGCTCATGACGGCGAGGCCGCTCTCCGCGGCGGCGAGCTCGACGAGCCCGGCGGCGCGCCGCTTCAGCGCCGCAAAGAAGTCCGCGGCGACGGAGCCGAGGCTCGCGGAGCCGGACGGGGCCGACGAAGCCCCGCCGTCCGAGGCGGCCGACGGAGCCGCGCCATCGGGGGGAGCCGACGGAGCCGGGCCGCCGCTCGGGGCGCTCACCGGCGAATCAGGGTGCTCAAAACCAAACCCGCGACGAAGGCGATGCCCGCGCTCGCCATGGGATTCTTGCGCACGTACGCCTTGACTCGCTCGAGGTTCTCCTCGAGCGACGCCTCGAGCCGCTGCTCGGCTTGCCTCGCCCGATCGGCGGCATCGGCGGCGCCGCGCCTGAGATCTTCCTCCATGTCGCGCGTATGAGCGGCCGCCCGGTCGACGCCTTCGTGCGCCTTCTCGGCGATCCGATCGGTCGCGGTTTCGCCCGCCCTCGGACGATCGCCGTCCGGGCCCAATCCGTTGCCGGGGTCGTTCATCGTGCTCACTTTCGTTCTCCTCGTGGGAAAAGATGGCCGCGCCGCTCCCGCATGCGGGCCCGCCCTTATTCGATGCGCTTGCCCGTCACGCGCTTCAGCGGCGTGCCGGCGGGGATCTGGGTGTCCGGCGAATCGATTTGATTGATGAGCCTGAGCTCCTCGAGCTCGACCGAGGACGGATAACGCTCGGCAAACTCCTTGAGCGTCATGGCCCGGGGGAGCTTCACGATCTCGATGCGCCGGGGCTGGACGTTCAACACGTCCTTGTCGCGGACGGTGCCGAAGCTCGTCGCGATCCGCTCGAGCTCCTGGTGCTGCTGCTCGAACGCG
>DASTSM010000365.1:0-3156 GCA_035760685.1 Gammaproteobacteria bacterium
CGCACCGTGTTCATGCTGCGCGGCGTCGAGCAGCTCAGCGTGGCCGAGACGGCCGCCGCGCTCGATCTCAAGGAAGCGACGGTCAAGACGCGCTTCCATCGAGCGAGGCTGCTGCTCCGCGCCTCGCTGGGACGGCGCTCGCGCGAGGAGATACGCGAGGCGCACCGATTCGACGGCAGCCGCTGCGACGAGATCGTGGCCGCCGTGCTCGCCCGGGTCCGCGCGGGACCCGCGGGACGCACGTAGTCCCGGCTCCGACGCGCCTCGCTTCCGAAGCCGACACACTCGTTTCCGGCGCCGAGGCACATGGTTTCCGACGCCGACGCATTCGGTTTGCGACGCCGACGTCCTCGTTTCCAACGCCGACAGAAAGTTAGCCGCCACAAGGAAAGCACGACATGTCTACCTCCATCGCACGCCGCCTCCTGCTCGCCGCCGCCCTCTGCTGCGCCGCCGCCGCGGCAGACGAGCACGCCACGCGCCACGGCGCATCCGTCGCCGACGACGACGCCGACGCGATGCTGGCCGAGGGCAAAGAGACGTTCCGCTACGACGCCTTCGGCGACGAGGACTTCTGGGGCGGTGAGCTCGGGCTGCACAAGGCGATCGCCGGCGCGGCGCACGGCGGCGTCGGCCCAGGCGTGAGCCCGGCCACGGCGCTCGCGCTGGGCCTCAAGGTCGACGTCAGGGCGCTGCCCTCCGCGCTCGTCCAGAAGCTCAAAGCCGGCAAGGTCGATCTCGACGATCCCGCGACGACGCTCGCCTTGCTCTCGCTCGATGCCGTCGTCGGGGTCAAAGGGTTTTTCGACGACGGAGGTCGCTTGACCTCGGTCGGCATCACGTGCGCGCTCTGTCACAGCACCGTGGACGACTCGTTCGCACCCGGCATCGGCCACCGGCTCGACGGCTGGCCGAATCGCGACCTCGACGTCGGCGCGATCATCGATGCGGCGCCGAGCGTCGACCCCTTCGTGCAGGTCCTAGGCGTCGACGAGCCCACGGTGCGCAAGGTGCTGAAGAGCTGGGGCCCGGGCCGGTTCGACGCGCAGCTGATCCTCGACGGCCAAGCCTTCCGGCCGGACGGCAAGACGTCGGCGACGCTGATCCCGCCGGCCTTCGGGCTCGCGGGCGTGAACCTGCACACGTCGACGGGCTGGGGCTCCGTCCCGTACTGGAACGCCTTCGTGGCCGTGCTCGAGATGCACGGCAAAGGCAACTTCTTCGATCCGCGCCTCAAGGACTCGGCCAAGTTTCCCGTCGCGTCCGCAAACAACTTCGACGACGTGCGCGCCGACCCGGACCTCGTCACGCCGAAGCTCGCGGCGCTTCAGTTCTACCAGCTCTCGCTCGACGCGCCGGCGCCGCCGCGCGGCAGCTTCGACGCGCGCGCCGCGAAGCGCGGCGAAGCGCTGTTCGCCGCCGACGGTAAAGCCCGCTGCGCGAGCTGCCACGTGCCGCCGCTCTTCACCGAGCCGGGCTGGAACATGCACACGGCCGACGAGATCGGCATCGACGACTTTCAGGCGCGACGCTCGCCCGACGAGCGCTACCGCACGACGCCGCTCAAGGGCGCCTGGTCGCACGCGAAGGGAGGGTACTACCACGACGGCCGCTTCGAGACGCTCGCGGACGTCGTCGCGCACTACGACTCGTTCCTGAACCTCGGCTTGAGCAAGCAAGAGCAGCGCGATCTCGTCGAGTATCTGAAGTCGCTCTGACGCCGAGCCGCGCCGACGGCCGTCACGTCGCCGGCAGCTGCGCCGGCTTCGGCTCCGCGACCTCTTTGCCCGGCTGCGCGCGCCCGGCCATCTCGGCGCCCGCATGCCGCGGCAAGCGCCACATGAAGAGCGCCGAGCTCGCCGAGATGAGCCCGACGCCGACGAAGGCGAGATAGAAGTTGTGCACGTCGGTCGCGGGCCGCCCGGCCGCGAGGCCGATGAGCTGGAGCAGGTAGCCGCCGATCGCGACGCCGAGGCTCAACGAGAGCTGCTGCATCATGCCGGCGAGGCTGCTGGCCTGCCCCAAGCGCTCGGCATCGACCTCCGCGTAGCTGATCGCGTTCAAGCTCGTGAACTGCTGGGACCTGAAGCATCCGCTCACGAGCAGCGTCGCGATGATCACAACGTGCGGCGTCTCCGGACGGAACAGCCCGAAGCCGCAGAGGATCGCCGACGCGGCGAGCCCGTTCCAGATCAGCACGCGCCGGAAGCCGAAGCGCTTCAGGACGAGCGCAGCGATCGTCTTCGTGAACATCGCGCCCATGGCCGAGACGAACGTGAGCAGCCCCGAGTGCACGGGGCTCAAGCCGAAGCCGAGCTGCAGCATGAGGGGCAGCAGAAACGGCGTCGCGCCGATGCCGATTCTGAAGAGCGTGCCGCCCCCGATGCCCGCCCGGTACGTCGGGAGGCGAAACAAGTTGAGGTCGAGCAGCGGCCGGGGATGCCGCCGCGCGTGCAGCACGTAGCCGACGAGCGCCCCGAGGCCGGCGACGAGCGCGCCGGCCGCGGCCTGGACGGGCACGAGGTGCCGCCCGAGCGTCGAGAAGCCGAGGATCGCGAGAGCGAGACCGCAGCCCGCCAGCGCGAAGCCGACCCCATCGAGCGGCGGCACCGGCTGCCGAAGATCCGGAATGAAGCGCTTCGCGAGCAGGATTCCGAGCACGCCCATCGGAATGTTGATGAGGAAGATCCAGCGCCAGTGAAAGAACGTCGTGATGAAGCCCCCGAGCGGGGGGCCGACCATGGGACCGACGAGCGCGGGGATCGTGAGCCAGGAGAGCGCCTGCACGAGCTCGTTCTTCGGCACCGCGCGAAGCAGCACGAGCCGGCCGACGGGAACCATCATGGCCCCGCCCATGCCCTGCAGGAAGCGGGCGGCGACGAGCTCGCCGATGGACCCGCTGCCCGCGCACGCAAGCGAGCCGAGCAGGAACACGGCAATGGCGGTCATGAAGGTCGGGCGGGCGCCGAACCGGTCCGCGACCCAGCCGCTGACCGGAATGAAGACGGCGAGCGACAGCAGGTAGGCGGTCAGCGCGAGCTTGAGCGCGATCGGGTCCGTGTGAAGGTCGAGCGCGATCGCGGGCAGCGACGTCGAGATCACGGTGGAATCCATGTTCTCGATGAATAGGGCGCACGCGACGATCAGCGGCCCGAG
>DASTSM010000366.1:0-7119 GCA_035760685.1 Gammaproteobacteria bacterium
GACAACACGGCCATCTGCTGCGGCTGGATGAGCCGCGGCGTCGCGATCGGCGACGGCAAGATCTACTCGGGTCAGCTCGACGGCAAGCTCGTCGCGCTCGACGAGACGACGGGCGAGGTCGTCTGGTCCGTGCAGGCCGAGACCAAGGAAAGCGGCTTCAGCATCACGTCGGCGCCGCTCTACTACGACGGCCTCGTCATCACGGGCTTCGCGGGCGGCGACCGCGCGGCCCGCGGCCGCGTCAAGGCATTCGACGCGAAGACGGGCGCGCTCGTCTGGACCTTCTACACGATCCCGGGACCGGGCGAGCTCGGTCACGATACGTGGCCGCAAGACAACGACACGTGGGAGTACGGCGGCGCGGCCGTCTGGCAGACGCCGGCCGTCGATCCCGAGCTCGGCCTCGTCTACTTCTCGACCGGAAATCCGGGGCCCGACCTCAACGGCTCCGTGCGGCCCGGCGACAATCTCTTCAGCGTCTCGCTGGTCGCCGTCGATGCGAGGACCGGCAAGTACCGCTGGCACTTTCAAGAGGTGCATCACGACCTCTGGGACTACGACGCGCCGAACCCGGTCGTGCTGTTCGACGCCGAGTACGGCGGCGTCATGCGCAAGGGCATCGCCGAGGTCGGCAAGACGGGCTTCGTCTACATTCTCGACCGCGAAACGGGGAAGCCGCTGGTCGGCATCGAGGAGCGGCCCGTGCCGCAGGAGCCGCGCCAGGCGACGGCCGCGACGCAGCCCTATCCGATCGGCGACGCCGTCGTGCCGCACGAGATCGAGATCGAGCCCGAAGGCTATCGACTCGTGAATCAGGGCCGCATCTTCACGCCGTTCTGGGACGAGCCCGTCGTCGTGAAGCCGCAGGGGACGGGCGGCGCGAACTGGCCCCCGAGCTCGTACGATCCCGAGACGCACCTGCTCTACGTCTGCGCGCACGACGGCGCCGGCGCGTACTCGACGAAGGAAGGCGGCGCGGAGTGGTCGATGCCGACGCCGGGCAATCGCTACTTCGGCGGCGTATACACGCGCTCGCCGGCACCGCGCAGCGGCATCTTCGCGGCCGTCGACGTCACGACGAATCGCCTCGCGTGGCGCAAGCAATGGGCGGATATGTGCTACGCGGGCTCGATCGTCACGCGCGGCGGTCTGATCTTCGTAGGGCGCAACGACGGCCGCTTGACGGCGCTCGACAAGACGAACGGCGACCTGCTCTGGGAATTCCAGACGGACGCGGGCATCCACGCGGCGCCGAGCACGTTCGAGCACGAGGGCACGCAATACCTCGTCGCGCTCTCGGCCGGCGCGTTCTTTCCGAATACGAAGCGCGGGGACAGCGTGTGGCTGTTCGCGCTCGGCGGAAGCGGGCCTGCGACGGGGGCGCCGAGCGAGGGACCGAGCGGCGGTGCGGCGGCGGTGCAGGATGCACCGCTCACGCACTAAGGACCCGGCACGGCGGGCGGCGGCGGCTCGACCGTCGAGCTCACGCGCCCTGCGGTGTCCGGCGCCGCCGCCGCGCGGTACGGGAAGTGATCGAAGACGTTGACTTTCGGGCCGGAGCCGTCGCCCAGGAAATTCGCGCGCAACTGAAAATAATGCGCGGGCGGCGCCGCCGACAACAAGGACGAGCCGTACTCGGCTTCCGCCGACGACAGGTCGTAGCCCATGGCCGCGAGCAGCGTCGGGAAGATCTGGGAGTGGTCCGCGCGGTCCTTGAGCTGCGTCGCCGCCGCGGCGGCGCGAGAAGCGATCGCCGCGTCTCCGGAGATCAGCAGCAGCGGCACGCTGAACTCCTGCCAAACGGGGTGGGTATTGCAGTGCGGCGATGCCCCGTCGAACCGCTCTCCGTGGTCCGACGTATAAATAATGAGCACGCTGCCTAGCGGCACGCCCTCGAGCATCGTGTCGAGAAAGCCCTGGGTCGAATAGCGCACGGCCAGCGCGTGCTGCTGCTCCGCGTCTTTTGCGCGCGGGAAGCGATCCGCCGGGTATTTGCTGGTGTACGGAAAGTGCGCGCCGAGCTTGTTGACGTACACGAATCGTTTGCCGGGCTGCAACAGAAGCGCGTGCAAGCGCTCCGCGATGGTGCGATCCGTATCGAGACCCCGGGCGACCCCGACGAGGTGGTCGATCAGAGCGGCCTCCTTGCCCGTCATGTAGTTCTGGTACGAGCCCGATCGTTGCCCGTCGAGCAGCCAGGTCTCGTAGCCTGCGGCGCGGGCGTACGACCAGATCGTGGGCGTCGCGCGCGGATTCTCGCCGGCCAGCATGCGCGCCTCGCGAAATCCCCATCGCAGCATGCTGTTCGAAGCCGCCGAGCAATTCGCGAGCGATGCCGTCTCGCCGTAGTCCACTCCGTGCCAGCGGCTCCATCGATGCTCGAGCTCCGCCGTATAGGCGCGGTACGGCACGCTCTCGTCGACGAGCAGCACGACCTTGGAGATCCCGGTCGGCCGCACGGGCTGCAGGTCCGCGGGCGGCAGGTCCGGAAGCGGCCGCAACATCGCGCGTGCGTCGAACAGGAGAAGATTGCTCTCGACCGGAACATATTGGCCGAAGAGGTGGTGCGTAAGAGACCCGGAGAGCGCGTAGAGCAGCAGAGCGCAGGGCGCCCATACGAGCGGCCGCATGCTCTTGCGGAAGCGTTGCCGCGCGAAGCGCGCGACGATCAGCGCCGGAGCCATCAGCAGGACGGCGAGAAGCGCATACCCCGCGACCGCGCCGCCGAACTGGCCGACGAGATCGGACGCCTCCCCCTTCTCGGACATGATCCATTCGGCGGTCGCCTCGTCCAGGATGCGGAGGTCGAGATAGTGCCGCGCGACGCCGTTCGTCGTGACGATGAGCACCATGACCAGAACGACCGGAACGAGCAGAAGCCGGTTCAACGACATCAAACCGGCGCCGAGACTGAGGCCGCTCAGCGCGAACAGCGCCGCGAAGCCGAGCATCGCAGCGGGAGACGACTTCCAGAGGACCGCCGAGTGCGGGAAGAACGTCGCGGCGTTGAGAAGGAAATAGCCGCAGAGCATCGCGACGGCCCACGGGATCAAAGACGCCGGCGAGCCGCCCTGGGAATCGAGTCCCAGCGTCCGCACGCAGCGCTGCCAAGCGGCTCCTAACCCCTGCACGCGCCGCTGCCAAGCGGCTCCGAGCCGCCGCGCGCGACGCCGCCAAGCGGCTCTCAGGCGCTCGAAGCCGGTCGTAGCGATTTCGTCGTCCACGAGTCCTCCGCCGAAAGGAGCGCGCATCGCTCCTTTCCGTACCGTCTCATGTGCTAAAGATCTACCAAGACGAGCGCTCCGGGTATTGAATAGGCAATCGCCCCCAAACGGGGCAGCACTAAGGCGTGAGCAGCACCTTGCCGGCGGTGCGCCGCGCCTCGAGATCGCGGTGCGCGGCGGCCGCTTCCGCGAGCGGCAGCACGCGGTCGATTCGAAGCCTGAGCGCGCCCGAGCGCAGCCACTCGAAGAGATCGCGCGTGCGCCCGAGAAGCTCTTCGCGCGTCGCGATGTATTGATTGAGCCCCGGGCGCGTCAGGAACAGCGAGCCCTTCGCCCCGAGCACGGCGGGGTCGAACGGCGCGACGGGGCCGCTCGAGAAGCCGAAGAGCGCGAGGTAGCCGCGCGGCCGCAGGCAGTCGAGACTCTTCTCGAACGTGTCCTTGCCGACGGAATCGTAGACGACGTCGACGCCGCGGCCGCCCGTGAGGCGCTTGATCCCCGCCTCGAAGTCCTCGCGCGTGTAGTCGATGACCTCGGCGGCGCCGGCCTCGCGCGCGAGCGCGGCCTTCGCCTCGCCCCCGACGGTGCCGTAGACGGTCGCACCGCGCAGCCGCGCGACCTGCACGATGAGCTGCCCGACGCCGCCGGCGGCCGCGTGCACGAGCGCGGTGTCGCCCGGCTTGATCGGATAAGTGCTGTGCGTGAGGTAGTGGGCCGTCAGGCCTTGCAGCATGACGGCGGCGGCCGCCTCGAGGCTCACGCCGTCCGGCACCTTGACCAGCCGCTGCGCCGGCACGACCGCGTACTCGGCGTAGGCGCCCGTGATCATCGCGTAAGCGACTCGGTCGCCGACGGCGACTTCCCGAACGTCGGGGCCGACCGCGGCGACCGTGCCCGCGGCCTCGGATCCGACCGTGAACGGGAACCCCGGCGGCTTGTAGCGCCCCTCGCGCTGCTGCACGTCCATGAAGTTGACGCCGGCCGCCGCGATCTTGACGAGCGCCTCGCCGCGCCCGGGCGAAGGCGTCTCGGCGTCCTCGTAACGCAAAGCTTCCGGACCGCCGCACGCGTGGACTCGAATCGCTTTCATGCAAACACCTCCTCGTCGCGGCGGGATCGCACGCTGCGGTTCGCCGCAAAGCAGCGCTGAAACGTCCTGCCGGTTCGAGAATAGCGCTACGCGGCGCCTTCCTGCACGACGGCCCCCGCCCTCGTTCCGACCGTCCCACCGGCCTTCGCGAGCAGCATCACCGAGACCGTCGCGAGAACCGCCGGCACGGCCGCCCCGTAGAAGAGCCATTCGCTCGTGAGCTGCCGCTGCATCATGGCCGCGCCGACCAGGGGCCCGACGATCGCCGCGCAGCGCCCGATGCCGAGCGCCGCGCCGAGGCCGGTCGAGCGTAAGTCTGTCGGATAGTACGTCGCGGAGAACGCATTCAACGCGGGCTGTCCGCCGAAGATGCCCCAGCCCGTGAGGAACGCGACGACGAAGAGCAGCGCGAGCGGCAGCGCCGGCTGACCGAGCAGCGCGATCGCGACGGTTTCGACGGCGAAGCAGGCCGTGAGGACCGGCACGAATCCGACCCGGCCGATCACGCCCGCGATGGCGATCGTGCCGATCACGCCGCCCGCCTGCACGGACGTGCCGACGAGCACGGCCGTGGACGTCGCGTGACCCGCGTCGCGCACGACAGTCGGCAGCCAGCTCGAGATGAAGTACGCGTTCAGCACGTTCATGAAGTTCGCGGCCCAGATCAGCGCCGTGGCGGACGCGCGGCCGGCGCGAAAAAGCTGAGCGATCGGCACGCCCGCGGCCCGCTCCTCGGGCACCACGAAGCGCACGTCGCCGTCCGGGACGGCGCGGGGGTCGACGCGCGCGAGCCACTTCGCGATCTCGCGCGGATCGTTGCGGCGCAGCGCGAGGAACTTCAGCGATTCGGGCAGCCAGAGCAGCATGGGCACGAGCAAGAGCAGCGGCACCGCGGCGCCGACGTAGAACACGGCGCGCCAGCCGTGCAGCGGAATCAGCCACGCCGCGAGAAAGCCGCCGAGCATCGCGCCGACCGTGAACCCGTTCGTCACGATCATCATGGCCGAGACGCGCATGCGGCGCGGGCTGAACTCGCCGATCAGCGCCGTCGCATTCGGCAAGACGGCGCCGAGCCCGAGGCCCGCGACGAAGCGCACGATCAGGAGCTCCGAGACGGACATTGAGAGCCCCGACCACAGCGTGAAGGCGGCATAGAGGAGCGTTGCGCCGAGCAGCACGCGCCGGCGCCCGATGCGGTCGCCGAGCATGCCGAACAGCATCGAGCCCAGGAACAACCCGAGAAGCCCCGAGCTGAACACGGGGCCGAGCGTCGCGTTCGCGATCTTCCAGTCCGAGATCAGCGCGGGCGCCACGAAGCCCATGGCCTGGACGTCGAACCCGTCCATGATCAGGAACAGGCCGCAGAGCAGGAACACGCCGAGGCGATAGCGATTCAACCCGCCGGCGTCGATGACGTCCGCGACGTTGATCTCGACCTTCGCGGCGGCCGGCGGCATGTGTTCTTCGAGCTTGCCTTCCGCCATCGAGGTTCCCCCTTCCCCGTCGCGCATGCCGCCCTTGGGTCTTTTACCGCGGGAGCGCAGGCCGAGCAAGCCGGCGGCGCACGTCGCGGCCGCGGCCGCCGGCTCGAAGGACGCGGCCACAGCGGCACGATCGACCGCGGCGTAGAATCCGCCACGCGTTGACTCACAGCCCCGGACACTTCCGTCATGAGCGAATCAGTCGAAATGAGTGAATCGGCCGCGACGCTCTACGGCGAGGACCTCGCGTATATCCAAGCCGAAGGCTTCGGCGGGATGGCCGAGGCGGCTGCGCCCGAGATTGTCGCGCTGCTCCGCGAGCGAGGCATCGCGACGGGAACGATCGGCGACATCGGCTGCGGCGCCGGCGTCTCGACGCGCTGCTTTCTCGAGGCGGGCTATGGCGTCTGGGCGCTCGAGCCCTCGCGTGCGCTGCTCGAGCTCGCGCGGGCTGCCGCGCGGGGCGCCGAGTTCTTGCCGCCGGCGAGCCTCTACGATACGGAGTTACTGCCCGCGGACGCGCTCGTGGCGCTCGGCGAGCCGCTGACGTATCACGACCCGGGCAGCGACGCGGACACTCGCGTCCTCGACTTCTTCTCCCGCGCCGCAGCGGTGCTCGGCGCCGGCGGCCTCCTCGTCTTCGACGTGATCGTACGCGGCGAGCCCTCGCTCGACGCACGATCGTGGCGCGCGGGCGAGGACTGGGCCGTGCTCGTCGAAACGCGCGGAGACGCGAGCTCGGGATGGCTGCGGCGCGAGATCCAAACCTTTCGCAGGATCGGCGAGGGCGGCGCAGACTATCGGCGGGGCCGCGAGACGCACCATGTCCGTCTCTTCGACGCCGACGCGCTCGCGGCGGCGCTGCGCGAGCGCGGCTTCGAGGTCGAAACGGCGCGCGCGTATGGACGGTATGATCTCGCGACGCGCCGGCTCGCCTACATCTGTTCTCGTCGCGGATAAATTTGGCGGAGATCAATGTCGAGCGGAACGATCTCAGAGCGCGAGGCGCCCGAGGACCGTGAGGGATCCGCCGAGCATTTTCGCGTGCACGGGTGAATGCGCGTGCGCGAGTCGACGCCGACGAGCGCGCCGCACGCTTCATTGGCAGAGCCGAGGAGCACGACGGCATCCCGCTCCAAGTCGTCGAGAATACCGGCGCGGCGGGCGACGTGATGCTGCTTCACCCGCTCGTGCTGCACGTCGCGACGCCGAACAAGAGCGCAGTGCCGCGTCTTCTGCTGAGCGGCGCGTCGATCTTCCCACGATTTGGGCGGTGCCGTCGCGCTGAAGGGCCGCTTTCGCCGGCTCGTTCGCCCGGCGCGGT
>DASTSM010000367.1:0-7330 GCA_035760685.1 Gammaproteobacteria bacterium
CGAGCTGCGCGCCGCGATCGAGAAGGACGGCGACGCGGCGATCCTCGGCGTAGGCCTCTGAAGCACGTGTAGCCCGACGGTCGTCGGGCTGGCCATGGCGCTCGAGCAGGGCGGCGTCCCGACCGTCGCCGTGCACACGCATTCCTTTGCGCGGCTCGCGCGCTCCGTCGCGCGCGCGAACGGGATGCCGACGACGCGGCAAGCGTTCGTGCCGCAACCGGTCGTCGGCAAGAGCGCCGCCGAGCTCCGGGCATACATCGAAGGCGCGGATCCGATCAGCAAGCAGCCGTTCGCGAAGGAGCTCATCGATGGGCTCACGCAGGCGCTCGCCGAGGAGGACGTGAGCGGGCTCTCGTTCGAGCGCTCGACGCCGCGGCTCCTTCCGCCCGACACCGAAGAGAGCCTGCGGCAGCTCTTCATCGACAATCAATGGACGGACTATCAGCCGATCCTGCTGCCGACCGAGGAGCGCGTCGAGGCCATGCTCGCCGGCACGAGCCGCGGCCGCGACGAGATCGTCGGTCGGCTCCGTCCGACGGTCTATCGCGAGCTCTGGGAGTTCACGGTCGAGAAGGTTGCGGTCAACGCGGTCATGGCGGGCGCGAAGCCCGAGTACCTCCCCGTCATCCTCGCGATGGCCGCGAGCGGGCAGACGGGCCGCTCGAGCTCGACGACGTCGCAAGCGACGGTCGCGATCGTGAACGGCCCGATCCGCGACGAGATCGGCATGAACTCGGGCGTCGGTGCGATGAGCCCCTACAACCAAGCGAACGCGACGATCGGCCGCGCCTACGGGCTGCTCTCGCAAAACCTGCAAGGCGGCTCGGTCCCGCACGAGTCCTATATGGGCTCGCAGGGCAACTTCCTGAGCTACAACGCGCTCATCGTCGAGAACGAAGCCGCGAGCCCGTGGGAGCCGTTCCACGTGCAGCACGGCAAGAAGCCGAGCGAGAGCACCGTGAGCCTGCTGCTCGGCGGGTGGTACACGATCTTCGGCGGCGGCCCGCGCGAGACCTGGCAGGAGAAATTCACGCGGTCGCTGCAGGCCTGCGATCCGTTCACGGGGCCCGTCATCGCGCTCGATCCGCTCGTCGCGCGGGGGTTCGTCGAGCTCGGGTTCGACACGAAGGAAAAGCTCATCGAATGGTGCGTCGAGCACGCGCGCCTGCCTGCGCGCGAGTACTGGGACAACCAGTGGATCCAGACGCTGTTCCGGCCGCGCGCCGCAGCCGGCATCGAGCCCTATGCGTCGATGCTCAAAGCCGCTCCGGACGAGATGATCCGCATGTTCCGGCCCGAGGACATTCACGTCGTCGTCGTGGGCGGCGAGACGGGCGCGATGTGGAAGATGATCGGCGGCGGCCCGCGGCTCACGATGGTCGACATCGATCCGTGGCGTTAGGCCGATAACGGGCTCGGGCGGGTCGTTTGGTAACGGTCGCCGCTCGGCGCCGCTACGGCCGCTCGAGCCACCAGCCGGGCGGTGCGTCCGGAAACGGATTCGGGCGAAAGTAGACGATCGTGCGCTCGCCCGCCCGCGGCGCGGTCCACGGCGCGATGCCGTGCAGGGCCAGGCGGTGGATCAGATAGGCCTCGCCGGGTTCGGCGTGGACGGCAACTCGGCGGCACGTCTCGAAGCACTCGCGGCGGGCCGCCTGATACACCTCCGTGACGTCCTCGTCCGCCCAGCGCTCGGGCGGCACGTTCTCGAGCCGCACGCGCAGCGCGCGCCGCATCACCTCGTGCGACCCCTCCCAGACGACCAACGGCGCGGCGTCGGCGGGCGCTTTCGAGAGCGGCACGCCGAGAATGAAGCCGTGTCGGTCGCCCGGACGGCGCCGCCGGCCGTCGAAGCGCTTGAGGCCGTCGACGTGCGCGGCGTCGTGGTCGCGGCGGAAGCGAAACGTCGACTCGGGCTCGTCGGGCGAGGGTTGCGGATAGCCCGGGAAGCAGACGGACACCTGTCCCGGATCGAGCATGACCGGCAGCTCGAGCGCGTTCGCGATGAACTCGACGGGGGCGCCGCGCAGCGGCGGCACGTCCGCGTTCGGCACGGCGCCGGCCGCGTCGTTCGGCAGCAAGTTGACGCCGATGAACCACGTGCCGCCGCAGCGGAGCCACCGCGCGCGGTGCTCCGGGTTCGCGAGGCAGGCGTCGGCGACGGGACGAGCGCGGGCCGCCCAATCCGCGATTTGCGGATCGTGCGGAAAGCGGACCCAGCCCCTGCCGAAAAACTCTGCTGCGCGGTCCATGCGAAGACTATGGCGAGCGCCGGCGGCGACGGCAACGGGGCGGCGGGGGCAGCGGGGGCGGCGGGCGCGGCGAGAGCAGCGGAGTGACCGCAAACGGCGACGGGCGGCGACGGCAAGGCCGCAGCGGCCGCGCGCCCGGCCGGGCGCGAATCCTGCATCAGAGGGAGGCCCATTCCGAGACGCAACCGACGGCCACCGCAATGACCTTCACGAGCATCAATCCCGCGACGGGCCGGGTCATCGCCCGATACGAGCCTCAAAGCGAGCGCGACATCGACTGCCTGCTCGATGCCTCGAGCCGGGCCTTTCTCGCCTGGCGGGAGACGCGATTTTCAGAGCGCGCGGCGTGCCTGGCATCGCTCGCGAACCGTCTGCGCGAACGGTCCGAGGAGCTCGCGCGTTTGATCGCGGCGGAGATGGGCAAGCCGCTGCCGCAAGGCGAGGCCGAGGTCGAGAAGTGCGCTTGGGTCTGCGAGCACTACGCGGAGCATGCCGAAGCGCTGCTCGCCGCCGAGTCCGTCGAGACCGAGGCAAAGCGCAGCGAGGTCGTCTTTCCGCCGCTCGGCGCCGTGCTCGCGATCATGCCGTGGAATTTTCCGTTCTGGCAGTTCTTCCGGTTCGCGGCGCCCGCGCTCATGGCCGGCAACGTGGCCGTGCTGCGCCACGCGAGCAACGTCACGGGGTGCGCGCTCGAGATCGACAAGCTGTCCGAGGAAGCGGGCCTGCCCGCGGACGTCCTGCGCGTCGCGCTCGTCGACAAGACGCAGGTCGCGGACATGATCGCCGATCCGCGCATAGCGGCCGTGACCTTGACGGGAAGCGTGGAGGCGGGCCGCGCCGTGGCCGCGGCCGCCGGCGGCGCGATCAAGAAGACGGTGCTCGAGCTCGGCGGCAGCGATCCGTACGTGATCTTGCGCGACGCGGATCTCGAGCTCGCCGTCGAGCGCTGCGTCGCGAGCCGCTTGATCAACACCGGACAGAGCTGCATCGCGGCGAAGCGGTTCATCGTCGAGGAGCCCTTGCTCGAGGACTTCGTCGCGGCCTTCGTCGAGGCGATGCGCGGCAAGCGCACCGGCGATCCGCTCGAGGCCGACGTCGACTTGGGGCCGCTCGCGCAAGCGAAGGGGCGCGATAGGCTGCACGAGCAGGTGCGCTCGAGCATCGCGGCGGGCGCCGTCTGCGTGCTCGGCGGCGAGATTCCGAGCTCCGCGGGATTCTTCTATCCGCCGACGGTGCTGACCGCGGTCCAGCCGGGCATGGCGGCCTTCGACACGGAAGTGTTCGGTCCCGTGGCCGCGATCGTCTGTGCGCCCGACGCGGAGCGCGCGATCGAGCTCGCGAACCGAACCGAATACGGCCTCGGCGCCGCCGTCTTCACGAAGGACGTCGAGCGCGGCCGCGAGATCGCGGCACGCCGTCTTCAGGCCGGCAATTGCTTCGTCAACGACTTCGTGCGGTCGGATCCGCGCCTTCCGTTCGGCGGCGTCAAGCATTCCGGGTACGGACGCGAGCTCGGTGCGTTCGGCATAAGGGAATTCGTGAACGTGAAGACCGTCTGGGTCGGCGGCGGCACGAAGAGCGGCGGTCCGGCGGAGAAGTGTCGCGCGGCGGAATGAGGCAACAGCCGAGCGGCGCAACCGACGACAGACGCAACGGCCGGATGACGCGACGGCCCAGCGGCGCGACAAGCGAGCGGTGCCGCGCTGTGAAGGCGGTCCGCGGCGGCTTGCTCAAAGCGTGCCTGCGAGGTGCTCCACGATGTCGCGCGCGTCGTCTTCCGCGCCGTGGATGAACGTCGACTTGCGCCGCCGCAGCACGGGCAGGCCGATGACGTACATGCGCGGCGCGTCGACGACGCCGCCCTCGTGGCGCAGCCGTCCCTTGTGATCGAGCACGGGGACGTCGAGCCAGCGGTAGTCGGGCCGAAAGCCGGTCGCCCAGAGGATCGAGCGAATTTCTCCGCTCGTGAGATCCAGATGAAGCCGCGGGCTCGACGGTGCGCGCGTCGGCTCGAAGCGCTCCGGGGCCGCGATGTCGCCGTCGACGCCGCTGTCGCGCGCCCACTCGTCGAAGGTGTCGAGCAGGCGATTCATCTTGAGGTCTGCGAGCGCGAATTGATTCCGCAGGCTGCCCGAGAAGAGCGCGCGGCCGTCACGAATTGCGGAGAGCCGGCCGACGAGCTCGATGCCGGCCGCGCTCAAGGCGTTCAAGTCGAGGGTCTTGCGCTCCGGCGTTCCGACGAGCTGCGGCGACGGGAGCTTGCGCGCCCGCTCGATGTCGTCGATCTCGTCGTAGCGCTGATTCCAGACGCCGCTCGCTTCCATCCACCAGAGGACGTCGCGGTTGCGGTAGGTTCGAGGCAGACGTACGTGCTCGCCGACGCAGAGGATCACGGAGCGGCCGGAGCGCCGGATCTCTTCGGCGAGCTGCACGCCCGTCGCGGAGGCGCCGACGACGAGCACGCCGCCTTCGGGCAGGCTGCTCGGACTCCGGTAGTCGAACGGCGTGAACGACGGAATCGACGGAGGAATCGCCTGGCTGATTGCCGGCACGACGGGCAGATTGCAAGCGCCCGTCGCGACGACGAGGCTCCGGCACTCGAGCTCGCCGTCGCCCGCGACGACGCGATAGCCGTCGCCGGTTCGGGTCACGGACGTCACGGGCGTCTGCGTGCGCACGGGAGCTTGCGCCGCATCCGCGTATCCCGCGATGAACTCGACGACTTCGCGCATCGTCATGAAGCCGTCGGGATCCGGACCCTCGTAGCCGTGACCGGGCAGCCGGCTCTGCCGGTTCGGCGTGAGCAGGCGCAGCGAGTCCCATCGCTCCCGCCGCCAGGAGTTCGCGACCTCGCCGCGCTCGAGCACGACGTGATCGATCGAGCGCGCGGTCAGAAAGCGGCTCGTCGCGAGGCCGGCGTGGCCGGCCCCGATCACGACCGTCGTGAAGCGTTCGATGGTAAACCTCGCGCCTGCGCGCCCTCAGAGCTTCTGCACGGTCACCGTCACGTCCGTCGGATTCGTGACGATGTCGTAGACGGCGGAGCGCTTCTGCGACTGCGCGACGAGCGCCTCGATGTCTTTCTGGGGCGCGTCGGCGTCGATCTTGAAGTTGACCTTGATGTCGTCGTAGCCGTTGCGCACGTCGCTGTCGACGCCGAGGATGCCTTGAATGTCCATCGAGCCTTCGAGCTGCGCCTCCACCGAGCGCAGCTGAATGCCGCGATTCTGCGCGACGGCCGCGACGCCCGCCGTGAGGCAGCTCGCGAGGCCGACGAGCACGAACTCGACCGGCGTGGCGCCGAGGTCCTCGGAGGCAAAGACTTCGGGGTGATCCGCCTCGAACGTGAACTCGGTCCGGTGCTTCTGCTCTTCGCCAAGGCCGTGGAAACCCTCGACGCTCGTGCGGCTATGCGTGCCGTTCTGCCACTTGCACGAGGCACGCCATTTGAACTTCGCCGCCTCCGGCGCCTGTTTCAGCGCTTCGCGCGCGGCCAGCAGCGCATCCACGTTGACGCCGTTGTTGACGCTCATTCCGCCTTTGTTGACGCTCATTCTGGTTCTCCCGACGCAAATGCTGCGTGTGGTTCTGATGCCTCGAGCTGGTCCGCTCGATTTTGTCAGGGGGCCGTGAATCATAACGCCCCGCCGTCGCTCGTGTCTAAGCGACGAAAGGCGGATGCCGCGTTCGCATATAATCGGCCTATGGCGATGCGTGCGACGAAGACCGGCGCGGGCTCGGTGGGCATCGTCGAGACGCGATTCCTCGATCTGCCGGAACCGCTCGCGCTCGATTGCGGACGCGAGCTCGGCCCGGTGCGGATCGCCTACGAGACCTACGGCACGCTCGCGAAAGCCCGCGACAACGTGATCCTCGTTTGCCACGCGCTGAGCGGCGACGCCCACGCGGCCGGCTTTGCGCGCGCTCCGGGCGAAGCGAGCACGCGCGACGGCTTTCGCGCCGAGGAGCGCGACGGCGGGCGCGGCCGCGCTCTCGGCTGGTGGGACGGCATGATCGGCCCCGGCAAGGCGTTCGACACCGAGCGCTTCTTCGTCGTGAGCACGAACCTGCTCGGCGGTTGCCGCGGCACGACGGGACCCTCGTCGGTGAACCCGGCGACGGGCCGGCCGTACGGCAGCGACTTTCCCGTCATCACGGTGGCCGACATGGTGCGGGCTCAGCGGGCGTTTCTGCGCGAGCTCGGCATCGCGCGGCTCGCGGCCGTCGCGGGCGGCTCGCTCGGCGGCATGCAGGCGCTCGAGTGGGCCGTGCTCTACCGGGATGAGGTCGAGGCGGTCATCCCGATCGCGAGCACGCACGCGCTGCGCCCGCAAGGCATCGCGTGGAACGCCATCGCGCGGAACGCCATCACGTCCGATCCCGATTGGCAGGGCGGCCATTACTACGGCACCGGACGCCCGCCGACGCGCGGCATGGGCGTGGCGCGCATGCTCGGGCACATGACGTACCTCTCGGCGTCCGTGCTCGGAGAGAAGTTCGGGCGGCGATTGCAGTTCTCGGACGACATTCGCTACGTGCTCACGGAGCCCGAGTTCGAGATCGAGAGCTACCTGCGCCATCAGGCGGACAACTTCATCAAGCGCTTCGACGCGAATACGTATCTCTATATGTCCCGCGCGCTCTCGTATTTCGATCTCGCGCGCGAGCACGGCGGCGGACGGCTCGCGGAAGCCGTGCGGCCCGTCTCGGCGCGGACGCTGCTGATCGCATTCAGCTCCGATTGGCTCTATCCGCCGGGCGACTCGGAAGAGCTCGCGGCGGCGCTGCGGGCGGCGGGCAAGGACGTCGAGCTTGCGGTCATCGACGCCCCGTACGGCCACGACTGTTTTCTGTTGGAGGAAGCGCGCCAGACTCCTATCATTCGACGCTTCCTCGAGCCCTAGCCGAGGCGGCGTGGGCGCGACGGCAACCGGAGAAGACCACCCATGGAACAGCCACGCGACTTCGGCTTCGACACCCGCCAAGTGCATGCCGGCCAGCGGCCGGACCCGAACACGGGCGCGCGCGCGATGCCGATCTTTCAGACGACGAGCTTCGTGTTCGAGGACCCCGAGTCG
>DASTSM010000368.1:0-18278 GCA_035760685.1 Gammaproteobacteria bacterium
CAGACCCCATTTTCGAAGCCGGCCGTGCGCCCGCAAATGCGATTCGGAAAATCGGGCTTCGAAAATGGGGTCTGACCCCATTTTTCGGTGCCGGAAAATCGGCTCTGACCCCATTTTCATGCGTCCTCGCTCGGCTGCGGCGCGCTCGTGAAGCGGTAGCCGACGCCGCGCACGGTATGGAAGTGCGCCGGCGCCTCGGGGTTGCGCTCGAAGCGCTTGCGCAGCCGCACGATGAAGTTGTCGATCGTGCGCGTCGAGGGGAAGACCTCGTAGCCCCAGACTCGGTCGAGGATCTCCTCGCGCGTGACGATCGCGCCCTCGTGCTCCGCGAGGACCTTGAGGATCATGGCCTCCTTGTGCGTGAGATCGTGCTCGTCGCCGTCCCAAGAGCGCGCGCGATAGGTCTGGAAATCGATGCGGTTGCCGCCGAATGCGAGCTCGGGCTCGCTCTCGTCGTACCAGCGGCTGCGCTTCAGGATCGCGGCGACGCGGAGCAAGAGCTCCTTGAGGTGAAACGGCTTCGAGAGGTAATCGTCGCCGCCGGCCTCGAGGCCGCGAATGCGGTCCGCGGCGTCGCCTTTGACGGTCAGGAACAGCACGGGGACTTGCCGGCCTTCGCGGCGAATTTGCTCGCACACCTCGAGGCCGTTCATCTTCGGCATCATGACGTCGAGCACGACGAGGTCGAATCGGCCGCCGAGGATCTTCTCGAGGCCGGCTTGACCGTCGTGCGCGACCTCGGTCTCGTAGCCTTCGGCCTCGAGATTCTCGCGGATGCCTTCCGCGAGGTGCGCCTCGTCGTCGACGACGAGGATGCGGGCGGGACGCGCCGCGCGCGGCGTCTGCTGGAAGATGGAGCTCATCGGAGTCCTCGCCTCGAGCACGTTCGAGCGATCATACGGCCGCGCTCTCGGGCCAACGGATCGTCACGGTCGCGCCCTGGCCCGGCCCGCGGCTCACGGCGCGCACCGTGCCGCCCGAAAGCTCGACGAGACGCTTGACGATGTAGAGGCCGAGCCCGGTGCCCGCCATCGAGCGTCTGAGCTCGTCGCCCAGGCGATGAAACTTCTCGAAGATCATCGCCGCTTCCTCGGGCGGAAAGCCGAGCCCGTCGTCGCTGACGCTGAGCTCGATCGCGCCGTCCGCCCGCTTCGCGCGCACCGCGATCCGCGTGCCGTCGCCCGCGGCGCAGGCCTTGACGGCATTGTCGAGCAGATTGCGCAGGATCGACTCGAGCGCGCCCGGATCGACGAGAAGCTTGAGCCCCTCGTCGACGTCGACGTCGACCGCGATGCCGCGGAGCTTCGCGCGATCGGCGACCTCGGCGACGCCCGCCTCGACCGCGTCCCTGACGAGGACCGGCTCGGGCGCGAGCGTGCGCCGGCCTTCCTCGAGCCGCGTCGTGTCGAGCAGGTTGTCCACCATGCGCAGCAGCCGCTCGCTGTCCTCGAGGATGCGCTGCCCGAGGCGCTTGCTGTCGGGCGAGTCGGTCCTGAGGAGCAGCGTCTCGGCGGCGAGCCGCACGCTCGCGATCGGGCTCTTGAACTCGTGCGATACGGCGGCGAGGAAGTTCTGCTGCCGGCGGCGCAGCTCCGCATCGTGCCGAATCGCGCGCGTCAAGACCGCCATGCCGCCGACGAGGACCGCGAGAAAGAACGCGCCCTCCCAGATGTAGCGATTGCCGCGGCGCGCGCTCGCGCGGTTGAGCTCCTCGAGCGCGGCGGGATGCACGCGCACGCTGCCGGTCGCCGTGTCGACGTCGAGATGCGGCATCGCGCCCATGACGTCGTCGGGCACGTCGCCCTTCAGGAACGCGCCGACGACCTCGGCGTCCGCGCGGTAGAGCGACGCGAGCTGCCGCTGCACGTCGTGCGTATAGCGCACGTTCTCCGAGACCCAGAACGCGACCTGAATGATCGAGATTGCGAGCAGGGACAGGAACCCCAGGAGCAGGGCCTTGCTCGGATCCCGCCGCAGCATCAGTGCGCGGCCTCGGCCGGGTCTAGGCGCTCGAGCACGTGCGAAAGGCTCGCCGCCAGGCGGTCCACGTCGCCGCGGCCGTGCGCGAGCGAGAGGAAGGCGATCTCGTAGGCCGAGGGCGCGAGCGCGACGCCGGTCTCGAGGAGCCCGTGGAAGACGTGCCGGTAGAGCGCCGGCGTGCGCGCGTCGAGCGCCTCCGCGGCGCGCGGGGGAGACGACGTGTGCCACGCGATCCAGAACATCGACCCGGCGCGCGCGAGCGCGGCGGGCACGGGACTCTGCGCGAGCACGGGCGCAAGCGTCGCCTCGAGATACGCGCCGAGCTCCTCGAGCCGGCGCCAGCCGTCTTCCTCGCGCATGACCTCGAGCGTCGCGAGGCCCGCGGTCATCGCGATCGGATTGCCCGAGAGCGTGCCGGCCTGATAGACGGCGCCCTCGGGCGCGAGGTGCCGCATGATCTCGCGCCGGCCGCCGAAGGCGCCGACCGGCATGCCGCCGCCGATGACCTTGCCGAACGTCGCGAGGTCCGGCGTGATGCCGTAGCGCTCGGCCGCGCCGCCGGGACCGAGCCTGAAGCCGCTGATGACCTCGTCGAAGATCAGGATCGCGCCGTGCCGATCGCAGTGATGCCGCAGCGCCTCGAGGAACGCGGGGCGCTGAAGCAGCAGCCCGTTGTTCGCCGGAATCGGCTCGATGATCGCGGCCGCGATGCGGTCGCCCTCGCGCGCGAAGAGCGCGTCGAGCGCGGCCGTGTCGTCGAGCGGCAGCACGCGCGTCAGCGATGCGAAAGCATTCGGCACGCCGCTCGACGACGGCCGCCCGAGCGTCGCGAGGCCCGAGCCCGCCGCAACGAGCAGCGAATCCGCATGGCCGTGGTAGCAGCCCGAGAACTTCACGATGAGATCGCGGCTCGTCGCGCCCCGCGCGAGGCGGATCGCGCTCATGACGGCCTCGGTCCCCGACGAGACGAAGCGCACCTGCTCGAGGCCCGGATACGCGCGCACGACGGTCTCCGCGAGCTCGATCTCGGCCGTGCACGGCGCGCCGAACGACATGCCCTGCCGGCACGCGGCCTCGACGCGCTCGACGACGCGGATGTCCGCATGGCCGAGGATCAGAGGTCCCCACGAGCCGACGAAGTCGAGGTACTGCCGGCCGTCGACGTCCTCGATCGTCGTGCCCTGCGCGCGGCAGACGATGAACGGGATGCCGCCGACCGCGCCGAACGCCCGCACGGGCGAATTCACCCCGCCGGGCGTGACTCTTTCGGCACGCGCGAACCAGGCCGCGGACTGCGGGCCCGCTCGTCTCGCATCGGGTCGTGTCACGGCACGCCTCCGCGCAGCGTCGCCGCTTCGCTCGACTTCATCGCAGCCCCCTTACGTGCAAGCCTCGTTGCCGCGAATCTACGCGCGCGACTCATCGCAGCCATCCTCCGCGCAGCGCATCGCGCGCGTGATACGTGATGATTTGATCGGCGCCTGCGCGCCGGATCGCGAGCAGGTTCTCGCGCACGATCGCCGCCTCGTCGAGCCAACCGTTCGCGGCCGCGGCCTTCACGGCCGAGTACTCGCCCGACACATTGTAGGCGGCGAGCGGCAGATCCGATATTTCGCGAACGGCGCGTACGACGTCGAGATAGGGCAGCGCGGGCTTGACCATGAGCATGTCCGCGCCTTCCTCGGTGTCGAGCTCGGCCTCGCGCAGCGCCTCGCGCACGTTGCGGCAGTCCATCTGATAGCTCTTGCGGTCACCGCTCGAGGGCGTCGAGTCCGCGGCGTCGCGGAACGGTCCGTAATAGGCCGAGGCGTATTTGACCGCGTAAGAAAGCAGGACCACGCGCTCGAAGCCGTTCGCGTCGAGCGCGTCGCGTATCGCGGCGACGCGGCCGTCCATCATGTCGGAGGGCGCGACGACGTCCGCGCCCGCGCGCGCGTGGCTCAGCGCCGCCGCGACGAGCGGCGCGAGCGAGGCGTCGTTGTCGACGTAGCCGTCCTCGAGCACGCCGCAATGGCCGTGGCTCGTGTAGGCGCAGAGGCAGACGTCCGTCATGACGACGAGCTCGTCGCCGAGCTCGCGCTTGAGGCGCGCGACGGCGCGCTGCACGGCGCCGTTCGCCTCTGCCGCGGCCGCCGCGTCCGGCGTCTTCGTGCCGGCCTCGGGATGACCGAAGAGCAGCACGGCGCGGATGCCGAGCTCGAGGTCCTTGCCGACCTGCTTGACGAGCGTCTCGACGCCTTGGAGCGAGATGCCGGGCATCGAGGCGACCGGCTCGTCGGCGCGCTCGGTCGGCAGCACGAAATGCGGCATGACGAGCTGCTCGGCTCCGACGCGCGTCTCGGCCACGAGGTTGCGCAGTGCCGGCGTGCGCCGCAGCCGGCGCGGCCGCCTGCGGTCCGGCAGCGTGATTCCCGCTTCAGGCATGAGGAGTCTCCGTCTGGTCGTTGACGCTGAGGGTCGTTTGTCCGTCGTCGCCGCGGGGGTTGGCGCGGTGCACAGGGTCGGTGTTCGAAGCCTTTGCGCTCGGGCGGTCGGGCCCGGGCGAGCCTTCGCGCGCGCACGAGCGCGGCGTCGCTTCGAGCACGGCGTCGAGCAGCGCGTCGAGCGTCGGCTCCCGGGCTTCGCCGGCGACGTCGAGGCCGAGCGCGCGCACGGCGGCCGACGTCGTCGGCCCGATCGTGACGAGCGCGGCGCTTCCGTCGATCTCGACTCGATTCGCGAAGCCACGCACGGCGGAGGGGCTCGCGAGCAGCACGGCGTCGACGCCGAGCGAGGCGAGCGGCGCCTTCGGCGCGCTCGGCTTCGCGGGCACCGTCCGGTAGACCTCGACGCGCCGGCACTCGGCGCCGGCTTGCCGAAGCTCGCGCTCGAGCGCGTCGCGGGCGTTGGCCGCGACGGCGAGGAGCACGCGCGGGGGCCGAGCGTCGGAACGCTCGTCTTCCGCGCCGACGTCGGCGGGCGCGCGGAGCCGCGCGACGAGCGCGCGGGCCAGCGACTCCGCGGTGCCTGCCTCGCCGGCGAGATCGACGCGCCCGAGCACGCGCTTCGCGGCTTCGGCCGTCGCGCCCCAGACCGCCGCGATGCGAGGCGCCGCCTGGCGGTCTGCGCCGTGCCGCTTCGCTCGATTCCGCGGAAGCGCCGCGCTCGAGCCGGTCTCCAAGAGCCGCGCAAACGCTTCGACGCCGCGCCGCGACGTGAACGCGATCCAGTCCGCCGCGCAAACCGCCGCCTCGAGCTCGCGCCGCAGCTCCGGCGTGTCGATCGGCTCGGCCGCGATGCAGGGCAGCGAGACGCTCGCGATGCCGCGCCGCTCGAGCTGCTCGGCCCAGGCGGCGCAGTCGTCCTCGCTGCGCGTCAGGAGCACGGTCAGACGAGTCTCGTCCGAGCGGGTCTTGTCTTCCGGCCGGGTTCTCCCTACCGAGCGGCTCATGCGGGCGCTCCGAGCAGGTCCCAAAGGTTCTCGACCGTGCGCTCGGGCGTCTCTCCGAAGACGCCGGCGGAAAGCATGCGCCGGTTGCGCTCGAGCATCGCCGTGAGCTCGAAGCCGCTCTCCTGGACGACGCAGTAGGCGCCGAAAGCCGTGTTGCAGCCGCCTTCCGCCAGCGCAAGCGCCGCGCGCTCGATCGTGACCGCCGCGCGGCTCGCGGGGTCGTCGAGCGCGGCGAGGGCCGCGAGGACGTCCGCGCGGTCCTCGCGGCATTGAATCGCGAGCGCGCCCTGCGCGGGCGCGGGCACGAAGTGTTGCGGATCGAGGCGAAACGTCACGAGCCCTTCGAGCGCGTCTCTGAGCGCGTCGCCGCCTTCCTCGAGCCGCGCGAGGCCTGCGGCCGCGAGCACGATCGCGTCGTACCGGCCTTCGCGAAGCTTGCGGACGCGCGTCGGCACGTTGCCGCGCAGCGGCTCGACGACGAGGTCGGGACGCAGGTGTCTGAGCCAGGCGCCCCGCCGCACGGAGGAGGTGCCGACTCGGACCCCGCGTGCGAGCGGGACCCAGCCGCCCATTGCGGCGTCGAGCCGGTCCTCGCCGGCGAGCAGCACGTCGGCCGAGTCCTCCCGCGCAGGGACGGCGGCGATCACGAGACCCGGCGGCGAGATCGTCGGCAAATCCTTGAACGAGTGCACGGCGAGGTCGATGTCGCCGGCCAGCAAGGCGTTCTCGATCTCGCGGACGAACACGCCTTGCGCGCCGATCGTGCCGAACGAAGGCGCCTGCGATCGATCGCCCGCCGTGCGGATGACCTCGAGCCGCGTCGCATGGCCCGCCGCCTCGAGTTGACTCGCGACGCCGCCCGACTGCGTGAGCGCGAGGTCCGAGCCTCGCGTGCCGAGTCTGAACGGCCTCGCGGCGGTCCCGCGCTTGACGTCGCGGCTCACGGCTCTTGCACCTCGTCGGAAAATGGGGTCAGAGGGGTCAGAGCCGATTTTCGCGCCGCGCCGTATTCGCGGGGCGCGCTGCCGCGCTCGAGGGCTGCGCGCAGCTCGTCCGCGAACTCGGCGTCGAGGCCGCTCAGGAACGCTTCGACGGAGCCCTCGGGACCCGCGTAGAGCAGCCCGCGAAGCCCGAGGCACGGGATGTGCGCGAAGCGCCGCGCGAGCGCCTCGAGCCACGCTTGGATCGCGGCGCGCTCCTCCGTGCCGAGCCCCTTGAGCTCCTTCTTGAGCAGCCGCTTCGCGCCTTCCTCGGCCGTGACGCGGTAACGCTGCTGCAAGGCGGCGAAGAGCGGGCCGTAGAGGCGCTCGGCGAAGCGGTCCTTGAGGCCGTGCAACGCGAGATCGACCTGCTCGCGCGCGTCGGCCGCGTGCATGAGCCGAGCCGCCCGATTCGTCTCGGCGCGCCGCACGATCTCGTCCATGCCGACGCGCGGGATGCCGAGCTTCTCGCAGGCGGCGGGATCGGCGTCGGCCGGGATGGCCATGTCGACGACGAGCGGCGGCCGGCCCGAAGGCGCGCCGGCCGCGAGCCGCGCGAGGACGGGCTCGGTCAGCACGGCATGCGGCGCGCCGGTCGCCGAGAGCACGGCCTCGACGGGGCGCGGGGAAGCGAGGAACGCCGCGAGCGATTCGTGCTCGAGCGCGAAGCGTGCGGCGAGCGCCTCGGCTTTCGCCGCCGTGCGGTTCACGACGACGAGCGGTGTGCGCGACGGCGCGAGCGCGAGCGCCGCGCGCTCCGTCATCGGCGAGATGCCGACGAGCGCGACGGCGCCCGGCGTCTGCGCGAGCCGCTCGCGGATCAAGTCGACCGCGATCTCAGCCAGCGAGACGCGGCCCTCGGCGAGGCCCGTCGTGCCCCTGACGCGGGCCGCGATCTTGAGAGCTTCGTCGAAGACGATCTCGAGCGCCGGGCCGACGAGGCCCAACGATTCGGCGCGCTCGTAGGCCGCGCGGACTTGACCGACGATCTCGGTCTCGCCGACGCACGCGGAATCGAGCCCCGCGGCGATGAGGAACAGGTGCTCGGCGGCGCCTTCGCCCTCCCAGGCACGCAGGCGCCGCTCGGCCTCGCCGGGCGCGGGCGGCCGGCCCGCGAGGAGCGCGAAGACGTGTCTGCGCAGATCGCGGCCGGGCGTGCGATCGGAGCGCGCGAAAATGAGCTCGACGCGGTTGCACGTGGCAAGGTAGGCGACCTCGCGGAGCGAAAGCTCTTGCGCGAACGCGGCGAGCCGCTGCGCGATTTCGTCCTCGCGCAGCGTGAACTCGGCAAGCGATTCCGTGCCGCCCTGGCGCCAAGAGACGCCGACCATTCCCAAGTGATCGAGCATCGATGAGTCGGCCCGGCCTGTTAGACCGGCGAATCAATAGCAGAGTGCCCGGGGTGAAGTGTCACGGGAGTGTCACGGGAGCGGCCGCGGGAAGCGTCACGGGAGCGGCCGCGGGGAGCGTCACAGGAGTCGCGGGAGCGTCACTGGCAGTGCATCAGCGGTGCGCGATCCTCTGCGGCGCGAACTCCGCCTCGAGGATCGACTGGAGCACGGGCCGCTCGGCGCGGATGGACGCGGCGAGCGAGAGCTGGCAGCGCGTGCGCGCCTGATTGTGCGCGCTCGCCGTCGCGAATCGCCGGCGGTCCCAGCCGAAGTAGCTTTCGGCGAGCGCGTCGAGGCAGAAGCGCGCGGCGAGCTCGACCGTGATCGTCAGCGTCGCGTCGGCGATGGTGGACCACTCGGGCTCGGTCAAGAGGCCGCGCGCTTCGCGCGCGTAGCCTCGAATCGCGGCCTCGAAGAGCGCGACGGAGATCCGGGCGCCCGCCGTGTCCTCGGTGCCCGCATGGCACCACGACCGCATCGCGTCGCCGAGCTCGAGCGCGACGGGCATGCGTGCCAGCGTATCGAGGTCGATGAGGCAGATGGACTGGTCCGTCCCGGATGCGAAGACGATGTTCGAGACTTTCGGATCGCCGTGCACGATGCGATCGGGCGCGGCAGGCAAGGAGGGCAGTGCGCGTCCGGCCGCCAGAACCTCGTGCGCGAGCGGCGCCACGTTCGCGAGCTGCGGATGATCGCGGTAGCGCGAGAGGGCGGCCTCGAGCCGCGCGAGATGCGCGGCCGTGTCGTGCACGCCGAGCCGCGCGTTGCTGAATCGATGATCGAGATCGGCGACGGCGCGGTGAAACGCGGCGAGCACGCGCCCGGCCTGCTGCGCTTGCCGAGGCGACTCGAGCGCGTCGCGCGTGACGCCCTCGACGGCCGTCAGCGCGCGCCAAGTGTGCCCGTCCTCCGAGACCCACAACGCCCCCGACGCGGCGGGCACGAGGCGCGGCGTCGGCAGCCCATGCGCGTCCAGGTGGCGCGTCACGACATCGATGTCGAGATTGATCTCGGGCGGGAAGATCGGGTTCACCCGCTGCAGCACGAGGTGCGCGCCGCTTTTCGAGCGCGCGTGCCAAGTGCGGTTGATGAGCCCCGAGGCGGCGGGCCGAAGCGATGCCGGCAGGAGGCCGAAGGCCTCGAGCACCGCGGCGCTCGGCCGGTCGTGTTCGTTGAGCGTCATGGGCCGACGATCATAGCCGCGGCGCGGCCGCGGCGCTCGTCCTCGCGTGCGCCCTGCGGCGTCAGCCGCGGGTGTCGAACCGGGCGAGGATGCGGCCCGTGCTGTCGGAGCAATCCTCGTCGTTCAAGATGCCGTCGGTGCGGAGCCGATAGTGCTCGCGCATCTCGTGCCGCAAAAACGTTCTCGTGTCGTCGCTGACGTTCTCGAAGGCGTCCGCGATCGCGTCGCGGAGCTCGGGCAGCAGGGCACGGCAGCGGCGGATTCGGCCGAGGCCGGCCGTGAGCCGCAACACGGGCGCGCGGCCGTGGCGCGTCACGAACGTCGCGCTCTCGCCGGTTCGATAGACGTACGCCGCCAGCGCCGACAGCGCGGCGGCGGCGAGCAGCGCGGCCGCGGCTACGGCATAGAGGCGCAGCGTCGGGAAGTCCGCGAGGTCCGGCGCGACGCGCGCGATCGCGCCCGCGCCCGCGGCCGCGACGCCGAGGAGCAGCCCGGCCTTGAGCCACCGCGTCGCGCGCCATCGCTCGATGACGGGTAGCGGATCGACGTAGCGCATGTCGATTCGGTGCGCCCGAATTCGCTTTCCGCGTCGCCATTCGTCGAGGCGAAGGAAGCCCTCGGCGTAGAGCACGAGGCGAATCTCGCGGCTGCGGAGCCGGTCGCGAAGAGCCAGGCGCTTCTGCTCCGTCAGCGGACCCGTGCTGCGTTGCTCGAAGCTATCGTCCCCTTCGAGCAGGATGTGCTCGGAAACGGACGCGTAGGAGGCGCCCGCGCGGACGGGCGGCGATACTCGAGCGGCCGTTGAGGAGCGCGGCGGCGCCGGCTTCGACGGCGGGGCTTTAGCGGTCGACGGCATCGGCCAAGATGTCGTGCACGACGCGAGTCGCTGCGTCGACGAGAACGACCTTGCCGTCGACGACGATGCGCTCGCAGCCGGCCGGAGCCGGCGGCAGCCGTTCGACGAGATCCGGGGGCAGCGTCTGCATCGCGATGCCCGGCGGCAGAGGCTTGCCTCGAGCGAGGTTTTTCGCGATACCGGGCGGGAGGTCGCCGCGTCCGCGTCCGTGCTTGTGCGCGCGGCCCTTGACGTGATCGCCGCCGCCCGCTGCGTGGCTCGCGACGACGCTTCGATCGGAGCCGCTGACGGCTCGGCCGGTCGGGGACGAGCCTTGCGGCCCGGCGTCCGAGCGCGAGGCGCCCGGTGGGTGGCTCGCATAGTAGGCTTTGATGACGGCGGCCTCTTGGGCCGTGAACAAGAGATCGCCCGCGAGCGCGACGGCGGCCGGCGCGAGCGAAAGCGCGGCGATCGCGAGTCCGGCTTTCAGGGGATGGATCACGCGCACCTCTTGCGTGTACGAATGCCAGACTCTAGGCGCAGCACGCTCTCTGCGGCCGTGAAGGCGTTCACACTGCGTCGTGCGGCGCCGGAATCGGCGGGAATCGAAGGGCGGCGCGGGTTCGTCCATAGGCGCGCCGACGAGGCCGACGAGCGGGAATCAACGGCGCCCGGCTTTGTCATATTTAGACAGCGCGTTCGCCCGCGCCGTGAACGAGCTCGATCTCTTCGTCACGACAGGAGTACCGGATGGCCCGTCTTTCTCGCTCCACGTCTCTAGCCGCGGCGCTCGTCGCCATCGCGGCGCTGCCGGCGGCCGCGCAAAGGAAACCGGCGGGCGAGGAGAATGCCGTCGGAGGCAACGGCGTCGCGAGCGTGGGGCAGAACGCGGCCCCCGGCGTCCGCCGGAACGCCGACCCCGGCGCCCGGACGAGCGCCGCCCCTGAAGCCGGCGTTCATCTCAACGCGATCGGCCGAAAACCGTCCGACCGCAGCGCGGCCGCCGAGGGCGCAGCCTCCGAAGACCTCGCGAAGGACGCCGTCACCGAAAACGCCGCCGCGCAAGATCGAGACGCTTCGCCGGCGCCCGATGCTCCGCGTCGCTGCATCTCGTTGCCGCGCCTCGAGAAGACCGACGTCGTCGACGATCGAACGATCGTGTTCCACATGCGCGACGGACGCATCTATATGAACCATCTTTCCCGCGACTGCCCGGGCCTCGAGCGCGAGAAACGCTTCATGTACAGCCCCACGAGCTCGCAGCTCTGCGAGATCGACGGCGTCACCGTCATCGAGAAGTGGGCTTTCGGCTTTACGCGGGGCTTCACCTGCTCTCTCGGCGAATTTCATCCGCTCACGAGCGCCGAGTTCGACGCGCTCATGCGGCCCGTCCAGGCGGCCGATTCAGGGGCGGCGCAAAAGACGTCGAAGCCCTAGTCCAAGCCCTCGCCCTAGTCCTAGCCCTCTAGTCCTAGTCGAAGCCCTAGCCCTGCTAGCCCTACCTTCGCGCGGACGCTCGAGTCAGCGGAAAGCGAACGAGAGCGGCAGCCGCTTGCCGTTGATCGTGACTGCGCCGTTCTCGAGGCGCAGCGTCGTCTTGTAGTCCTTGCCCGTGTCTTCGAGCATCCCCTGTGTCGCGAGCACGGCGAGCATCAAGCCCGCTTGCACGTCCGCGGTGTCCGCGTTGCCGAAGGGCACCGACTTGCCGGACGCGGCCGCCTCTTCGGCGCGGCGTCGGATCATCGCGGCGGCGAAGGACTGTGCGAGGCTTTTCGCGGTCTCGATCTCGATGCTGCCGTCGAGGACGCGATACCAGAACCGCGAGTCGTCGGCGTCGAGGCTCGCGCGCGCGACCGCCTTCGGCCGAGCGGCGGCGTCGAGCGCCGCGTGGAAAGGCTGCCCATCCACGTCGAAGGCGAGCGGCGTCACCGAGAGCGTCGGCCCGGCCGCGAGCAAGCGCTTGAGCGAAGGCTCGAGCGCGGCGGCCCTGTCCGCATCGGCGTCTCGCGCCGCGAGCCGCGATGCGGTCCTCGAATACTCGGCGAGCGCCGCGAGGTCGAGGCGGCTCGCAGCCGTCTGAAGACGGGTCCCCGTGACGTGCGTGCCGTCTTCGGCGACGATCTGGTCGGCCGTGAGGTCGAGCTGACCGTCCATGAGCGCTGCGGTGTCGTCGAGCGAGAGCGTCGAGCGCAGCGACACGCCTCGGGCGTCGACCGCGTGCTCCTCGGCCGGCAGATCCAGCGATGCGCGCGCGACGTCGAGGTGCATGCGCTCGGGCAAGCCGAGCTCCGGCAGCAGCGCGCCGTCGGTCTCGAGCGCGACGCCCGCGAGCGAGAGGGCGCCGCGCGGTCCCCGGTACTCGACCCTATCCGCGCGGCCCGTCGCCGCGAGTCGCCGGCCCTCGAGCGAGCCCGCGAAGTGGGCGCCCGAAAGCGACAGGCGCGTCTCGGCGCCGGCGTCGTCGAGCGCGCGTATGTCGGCGGCGAAATGCAGGTCGCCGTCGAGATCCGTCCTCAGGTCGAGCGCGAACGCGGGCGGCGCGGACGCGCGCGATGCGGCCGCGCCGGCCTCGGCCGACGGGCGTGCGGAGAGCCGCGAGAAGCCGAAGAAAAGGCCGTCGCGCAGCGACACGGGACCGTGGTCGATCCGGAGCTCGACGGGCGTCGGGCGCGCGGTGTCGATGCCCGCGGCCCGCACGGCGCTCGGCAGCGCGCCCCCGAGGTCGGACGAGGCCGGCCGCGCGGCAACGGAGAGGCGCACGCGGCTCGAGAACCAGCCTCGCGCGTACGAATCGATCTTCACCTCGACGGGGTCGCGCGGGCCGAGCGAGGCGACGCGCTCTTCTACGGCCGATTGCGTGAGGCGCCCGAACACGGGCGGCAGCCCGAGCAGCGCGAGCGAAACGAGAAGGAGCAATAGCAGGAGAAGCTTTTTCATGCGGGCGCCGGAAGCAATCGTCGATGTCGATATAGCCGCTATATTAGACGCCGTCGCGCTCGCAAGGTCCCGCCGAGAAGAACGAGAGGCAACGCGCGAGCGGCTCGCGTGCGGGAACCGGCGCGACCTTCAGCAACGAGGAATCTCGAAAGCCCCCGACGCCGCCCATCATCGACGGCGATCTCGACGAGCGCGGTCTGGCAGACGTCGGCCGTTGTCGACGATCTGCATCAAGTCAATCGGGTCGAGTACTCAGCGCCGCCCGAGAAGACGGAGATCTTTCTCCTCTACGACGACGATGCGCTCTACGTCGGCGCGAAGCTCTACGACACCGACCCGGCCGCAGATCACCGCGAAGACGCTACGCCAGAACGGCAGCATCACAACGTCTCCGAGTACTACTCGGATTGGGACGGCATCTACGAGGCGAAGGCGGCGTGATTCGCGCAGGGTTGGACGGCCGAGCTCGCGATCCCCTTTCAAGACGCTGTCGTTCGATCCGCGGACCGACGCCGCCGCCCGGAAAATGGGGTCTGACCCCATTTTCAGGCGGCGGCCGGGACGGCGACGGCCCGCTGCAGCGCTTCGAGCAGGCGGGCGTAGAGCTTTTTCTCGGTGCCGAGGAATTCGCGGACGCGGGCGTCGCTGAGCTCGGCCGCCATCTCGAGCCGATTGGCCACGTCCTCCAAGTGATTCCGTTCCTCGCCGAGCACGCGCTTCAGCGTCATCGCGTGCGCCGCGCGCTTCAACGTCTGCTCGTAGAGCCGGTAGAACCAAAGGGCGCGGAACTCGACGACGAGCGACATGTAGAGATACGTCGCGCCGAGGCTGCGCTGACCCGCGAGCTTGCGTGCCATCGCGGCCTCGAGCCGCTGGAAGTACATGCGGGCGCCCGCGGGCGCGAGCAGGTCCGGCGCGCGGTACTCGAGCGGCCGCGCGGCCGCCTTCTCCGCCTGACGCTTCATGAAGTACGCGTGATAGGCCTCCTCGGCCACGTGCTTGAGCGTCGCCTGGTCGATGCCGGCCGAGTGCTGCGTCGACATAATCTTGTGGCTGCCGAGGTGCTCGAGCAGGGACAGCGTGTTGATGAGGCGGCCGTGCAACGGATCGTCCGAGATGATGCGCGTGAGCAGCGAGCGCGTGGCGAGCACGAGCGCGTCGTTCTCGCGCTCGAATTCCGCGAGCGCATTGTCGAGCCAAGAGTCCATGCGTGTCCCGGCGGCCGATCGCCCGCGAATGATATGCTCGCCGCGAGCCGCGCTCAAAACGGGCGCCTTAAAGTTTGATCTCTTTGCAAAGCTTTGGTTTTCGGCGCCGAGGCTTCGGCGGTAAGATCGCGAAAACCAAGGAGGAGCGGATGACACGCTACCCGATCCATTCGTTGCTCGCCGCGGCTCTAGCGGCGGCTATGGGTTTCTCGCTTACGGTGTTCGCGCAGTCCGGCGCGAGCGGCGGCGTGTCTGCCGCGGCGGCGGCCGCGGGCGCGACGAGCGCCGCGGAGGAGACTCGGAAGGCGTCCCCGCAGGGCGACACCTGGGAGTCGATCGCCAAGCTGCCCGATTGGTCCGGACTCTGGGAGCCGACCTTCGGCGGCGGCCGGGGCAATCAGGGCCCGGAGCTCACGCCGGAGTACGCGGCGCGGCTCGCGCAATACCGCGCCGCGCAGAAGAGCGGCCGGATCCAGGACACGCCCTCGGCCAACTGCGTGCCGCCCGGGCTGCCGGGCATCATGACGCAGCCTTATCCGATCGAGTTCCTGTTCACGCCCGGCAAGGTCACGGTTCTCATCGAAGCCTACAGCCAGTGGCGGCAGATCTTCACGGACGGCCGCCCGCATCCCGATAGCCCGGACCCGACCTTCAACGGCCATTCGATCGGGCATTGGGAAGGCGACACGCTCGTCGTCGACAGCGTCGGCTTCGACCCCGAGGTGCCGATGGGCGGCCAATACGGCATCGAGCACAGCGACGAGATGCGCATTGTCGAGCGCATGCGGAAGAACGAGAAGGACCAGCTCGAAATCGAGACGACCATCACGGATCCCAAGGCGCTCGCGAAACCTTGGGTCTCGAAGCGGGTCTACGGCCGTCACCGCGACTGGACGCTCGCGGAGTATGTCTGCTCGAACAATCGCAACTTCACGACGGCCGAAGGCAAGGCCGGCATCGATTTGACCTACGAGGACAAGACGAAATGACGACGACGATGGCCACGTGGTTTCGCAGCGCCGCGTTCGGCGCCGGGCTTGCGCTCGCGGGCGTTTTCGGTTTCAACGGCGTCGCGAGCGCCCATCACTCGTTCGCGCCGTTCGACATGGAGTCCGAGAAGACGATCGAGGGCGACATCGTCGAGTTCCAGTGGACGAACCCGCACACGTGGACGTGGCTCAACGTCAAGAACGACGACGGCAGCGTCACGCGCTGGGGCCTCGAGGGCATGAGCCCGAACTTCCTCGGCCGCCGCGGCTGGACGCGCGAGACGCTGAAGCCTGGCGATCGCGTCAAGGTCGTCATTCATCCGCTCAAGAACGGCGATCCGGGCGGCACCTTCCTGCGCGTGACGCTCGCCGACGGGACCGAAAAGGTCATGTTCGGGGGCCGGTGAGCCGCCGCGAGATCGAAGACGAGGTAAGGCGGCGCTTCGCCGCGGCCGTCGCGGCCTTCGATCGCGGCGCCTGCGCCGAAGAAGCGACGGCCGAGCTCACGCCCGATCTCTACGCGAAGCTGCCCGAGGGGCCGGTGAAGGAGGCCGCGCGCGCCGCGTTCCGCCGGCTCGCGGCCGATCCGCCCGGCAGTGATCGCGAGTCCGCCGTCCGCGACGCGCTATCGAAAATGGGGTCAGACCCCATTTTCCGTGAGACACCCTAGCCGAGGCGTCCGTCGGGCAACGTGTCGAAGCGCCGTATGGAAAATCGGGTCTGACCCCATTTTCTAGGCGAGCCGCGCGATGATGATGACGCTCATCGCGATCATCGCCGCCATCTGAGCCGCGAAGAAGCCGAAGCGCACGGACACGGTCGTGTTCGTCTCGACGAAGGCCACATGCACGACGGTCTGCGCTACCCGCGCGAGCATGAGGGCAATCGCAAGCGCATCGAGCGCCGGCGTGTCGAGCCGCGCGACGCCGAGTATCAGCGCGATGGCGCCGTAGACGGGCAGGTTCTCGACGCAGTTGGCGTGCGCCCGCATCGCGCGGCGGTACCAGTCTTCGTGCCCCGCGATGCTGTCGAACTTGAACTCGCGAATCGCCACTCGCCGCGTGAGGATCCGGCGCCATCGATAGACTCCGACGGTCGCGAGCAGCGTCGCGAGCGTCCAGAGCGCGAATGCGAGAAGCACCCAGAGCGGAATCGTCATCTGCGCTGCCCCGATGGAAAGCGTTGCCGTTCGCGCACGCCTATAAGGCGTTTCCCCTGTCGCCGACCGGTCTTATACTGCCCGTGCCGCGCCCGTAGCTCAGTTGGATAGAGTACCTGGCTTCGAACCAGGTGGTCGGGAGTTCGAATCTCTCCGGGCGCGCCAATTTGCTTTTGGAGCTTTTGAGATCCGCCAACACCTTGAAGGGTAAGGCGAGATCCGGGGTTCTAAATCCCTCGTTTCGCACGTAGCTCAGCCGGTCGGCGAATGCGAGCTTGAGCACGGCTTTCTTGTGCTCCAGGCGTTCGGAAGCCCAGAGATTGCAGGGGTTCGCGAGGAAATCGAGCGAAGTTCTAAGTGTCTCGTCGAAGCTGCGCAGCGGACGGCCGCAATTGGCGATCTTTTCGCTTATCTCGATCTTTCGCTCTTCGAGCCGGCGGATTCGGTTCTCGTAAACCGTGATGACCGAAAGTGGCTCCGCCTGCGCGATCCGGTCGAGGAATCGCTCGATGTCGCGCTCGACCTTCGCGAGCTGGGACGTGAGGCTGCTTCTGTTGGCCTTTGCCAAGGTCAACCGGTCGTTCCAGAGGTCCTCGAACATGGCCCGCGCCACCGAAAATAGCTCGGGCGCCGGTCGAAGGTCGTGCAGCAACGTCTCGAACTCGCCCTCGATGGTTGCGCGGCGGATCGACTTGCCGTAGCTCTCGCAGCCCTTCTTCGGACAGAGATAGTACGGAAACCGTGAGTACTTGCCCTTGGTCCAGCAGGCCGTGAGCGGCGTGCCGCAGTGTCCGCACACGACCGAGCCTCGCAGCGGAAAATCCGCGCTCAGGTCCCTTCGCGTCGGTGTCTTGGCCCTGCCGGCCAGGCGGTCCTGGATCGTTCTGAACGTCTCGAAGCTGATCAACGGCTCGTGGTGGCCCTTGCGCAGCGTCACTCCCCAATCCGGGGCCTCGACGTAGCCGGCGTAGACCGGCCGCTTCAGCAAGTTGGTGACGCGCTGCGCGCGGAGATCGTCGCGTCGATCACGCGGATATTGCGGGTGAGACGCCAGGAATCGCTTCACTTCCGCTTGTAGTTCGAATCGGCCCGACGCGTAGCCTTCGAGTGCTTCGGCGATGATTGAGGCCAGCGGCTCGTCGCGTACCAGCAACCGGCCGTGCCCCTCCAGTTTCTCGTACCGGTAGCCGACGGGCGACGCGAACACGTAGTACCCGCGCTCGAGCCGGGCTTTCATCTTCTGCAAGGTCTGACGCCGGTTCTGCAGGCGCTCGAGCTGTCCCTGTGCGGCGATGACGGTTTCGACGAACTGCCCCTCGGGCGTGTCCTCGAATTTGAAGTTCAGGCATTCGACGGTCGCGCAGTAAGCGGCCAGTTTCTGCCGGAGCTTCAAGTGGAAGATCGTGTCCCGCGCGAAGCGCTTCAGGTCGTCGAAGATGACGACGTACCCGTCGTGCGCCTGAGCCTTCATGAACTGGAGCATCGCGACCATGCCGGGGCGCTGCATGAAGTCGCCACCGCCTGACACGTCGTCGTGGAAGACCGATTCGACGTCATAGCCTCGGGCGGCCGCGTAGTCGCGGCAACGATGCTCCTGGCTGTGCAGTCCGTCGCCGTCGTGTCTCTGCTTCTTGTCGGAAACCCGGCAGTAGATGATGGCTTTCTGGTTAGCCGTATGCGTCATGATGACCCTTCCTCCGAGGTGAACGCGGGATTGCCCGGCTATTGGGCGGATGGGTTTCTCTGCGCAGCGGCGTCCGTTTCGGCAGGTGCGCCGTCCTGGTGCTGCGGTCGTGCGAGAAGGACTGAATCTACCCCGAACGCCTGATCGACGAAAGCAGAGAGGATCGATCGCAGAGTTTCGAGCAGCTCGGCCGCTTGCGCTTCCGAAAGATCGAGGCCGCTCAGGTGGGAGCGATACCGCTCGATGTCGAGCGACGGCGAAACTGAGCTCGACCTGTCTACGATTGTCGCAGGGACTTTCTGATCGGGCGATGTCGGCAATGCGGACAAGAGTCGCGACTCGGATTGGATGTCGTGACTTTCGCGCCGACATCGAATTCCGTGCCACCGACAAACGGATCGCGACCGCCGCCGGTTTCAGCGCGATAGACCGGATTCCGCCGCCTATCGGCCGAGGTAGACGGTTGTGATTCCTGGGCGCTCGTGCCCGAGCTCGCGGCTGA
>DASTSM010000369.1:0-5421 GCA_035760685.1 Gammaproteobacteria bacterium
GCCGCCGAGAGCGGCCGCGACGCCGCTCGAGTTCGTCGCACGCGACGAAGGCATTTTCGCCATTGGCACCGACGGCGGAGACGGCACCGACCGCGCGGACGGCGCAAGCGAGGCAAGCGACAGCCGCGCGAACCGCACGAATCGCACGAATCGCACGAATCGCACGAATCGCGCGAGCCTCGCGAATCCCGCAAGCGGCACTCAAGCCGCCAACTTCTGCTTCGACAACGAAACCCCTCGGCACCGCGTGCTCGTCCCTGCGCACTCGCTCGCGACGAGGCTCGTGACGAACGCCGAGTACCGCGAGTTCATCGATGCCGGCGGCTACAGGGACCCCGCGCTCTGGCTCTCGGACGGTTGGGCTCTGATCCGCACCGAAGACTGGAACCGGCCGCTCTGCTGGTCGGAGGACCTCGCGCGCGAGTTCACGCTCGCCGGCTGGCGGGAGATCGACCCGCAGGCGCCTGTTTGCCACGCGAGCTACTACGAGGCGGATGCGTTCGCGCGCTGGGCCGGAGCGCGCCTGCCGAGCGAGGCCGAGTGGGAGCTCGCGGCGGCCGAGCAGCGAGTCGAAGGCAACTTCCTCGACTCGGGCTTCCTGCAGCCGGCCGCTCTCGACGGCTCGACGCGCGGCGAAACGCGAACGCCGACGCAGCTCCACGGCGACGTCTGGGAGTGGACCTCCTCGCCCTACGCGCCGTATCCCGGCTTCACGCCGCTCGCGGGCTCGCTCGGCGAGTACAACGGCAAGTTCATGTGCAACCAGATGGTAGTACGCGGCGGGTCGTGCCTGACGTGGCGGGAGCACGTGCGCGCGACCTATCGCAGCTTCTTCTACCCGCGCGATCGGTGGCAGATGCTGGGCTTCCGGCTCGCGAAAGACGAAGCCGCATAGACACGACGACAAGGAGACGGCCCATGAGAAGATCGACGAGCACGGCGGCGGCGCTTCAGGAGCTCGCGACGGCGAACGACTCCGCGCCCGGCGTCGCCGAAGAGCAAGAAGAGATCTTGGCCGGTCTCCTCGCGCCGAAGAAGCGAATCTCGGCGAAGTATTTTTACGACGAGCGCGGCTCCGAGCTCTTCGACGAGATCTGTGCGCTGCCCGAGTACTATCCGACGCGCACCGAGCTCGCTATCATGGACGCGCGCGGCGAAGACATCGCCGCGCTCGTCGGTCCGCAAGCCGCTGTCATCGAGTTCGGCGCGGGCTCGAACCTCAAGGTCCGCCGGCTCCTCGACGCGCTCGACGAGCCGGCCGCGTACGTGCCCGTCGAGATCTCGCCGGACTACCTCATGAAGCAGGCCGAGGATCTCGCCCGCGACTACCCGCACGTGCACATCCAGCCCGTGTTCGCGGATTTCACGCAGCCCTTCGAGCTGCCTCGGCATCCGATCGAGCCGAAGCGCAACCTCGTGTTCTTTCCGGGCTCGACGATCGGCAACTTCACGCGCGACGAAGCCGTCGGCCTCATGCGCGTCATGCGCGCCGAGGCGAAGCCGGACGGCGCGCTTCTGATCGGCGTCGACCTCAAGAAGGATCCCGCGATCATCCGCGCGGCCTACAACGACAGCCGCGGCGTCACGGCGGAGTTCAACCTCAACGTGCTGCGCCGCCTCAACCGCGAGCTCGGGGCCGACTTCGACGTCTCGAAGTTCCGCCACGAGGCGGTTTATGACAAGTCTGCGGGACGCATCGAAATGCGGCTCGTGAGCACCGAGCCCCAGATCGTGACGATCGGCGGGTATGCGGTGCCGTTCGAGCCCGGCGAGCACATCGTGACGGAGTACTCGCACAAGTACTCGCTCGACGAGTTTCGCGCGCTCGCGCGCACGGCCGGGTTCGTGCCGTGCGCCGCGTGGACCGACGAGCGGCGGCTCTTCAGCGTGCATTACCTGCTCGCGGCGTAGGCGGGCCGAAGAAGACCTCGAGAGAAAAGCTCGAAGAAGCGCCCGAAAGCGCGAAGAAGAGCCGAGAGGCACCGCGCATCGCGGGCTGAAAAGCCCGCGCGACGGGCTTATGATGGGCTGCGGGTCAACAACGAAAAAACCCGCATGGCCAACGAAAAGAAGTATCCCGTCCCGGAGGAATGGGCTCGTCGGGCCTATCTCGATCGAGACAAGTACGAGTCCCTCTATGCGGCCTCGATCCGCGATCCCGAGCGCTTCTGGCGCGAGCACGCCCGGCGCATCGACTGGACCGTGCCGTTCACGAAGATCAAGGACGTCTCGTTCGACGCGAAGGACCTGCACGTCCGCTGGTTCTGGGACGGCCGGCTCAACGCCTCCGCGAACTGCCTCGATCGGCACCTCGCGACGCGCGGCGAGCAGACCGCGATCGTCTGGGAGAGCGACGATCCGAAAGAGGCCGCGCGCACCATCACGTACCGCGAGCTGCACGCGAGCGTCTCGAAGCTCGCGAACGCGCTGAAGTCGCTCGGCGTCGAGCGCGGCGATCGCGTCACGATTTACATGCCGATGATCCCCGAGACCGTGGTCGCGATGCTCGCGTGCGCGCGCATCGGCGCGATCCACTCGGTCGTCTTCGGCGGCTTCTCGCCCGAGGCGCTGCGCGGCCGCATCGAGGACTGCGACTCGCACATCGTGATCACGGCCGACGAGGGGCTGCGCGGCGGCAAGCGGATTCCGCTCAAAGCCAACGTCGACGAGGCGCTCGCGAATCTCGAGCGCACGCGCGTCGACACGGTCGTGGTCGTGCGCCGCACGGGCGGCAACGTCGCGTGGCGCGACGGGCGCGACCACTGGTATCACGAGGTCACGGCCTCGGCCTCGAGCGACTGCCCGCCCGTCGCGATGGGCGCCGAGGACCCGCTCTTCATTCTCTATACGTCGGGCTCGACGGGGCGGCCGAAGGGCGTGCTGCACACGACGGGCGGCTACCTCGTCTGGGTCGCGCTCACGCATCAGTACATCTTCGACTATCACGAAGGCGACGTCTTCTGGTGCGCGGCCGACGTCGGCTGGGTCACGGGGCACAGCTACATCGTCTACGGACCGCTCGCGAACGGCGCGACCGAGGTCATGTTCGAGGGCGTGCCGAACTACCCGGACGCGAGCCGCCTCTGGCAGGTCGTCGACAAGCACGGCGTCAACATCATCTATATGGCGCCGACGGCGATCCGCGCGCTCATGCGCGAGGGCGAGGCGCCCGTGAAGCGCTGCTCGCGCAAGACGTTGAAGCTCCTCGGCACGGTCGGCGAGCCGATCAATCCCGAGGCCTGGGAGTGGTACTACCGCGTCGTCGGCGACGAGCGGTGCCCGATCGTCGACACCTGGTGGCAAACGGAGACGGGCGGCGCGCTGATCACGCCGCTGCCTGGCGCGACGGACTTGAAGCCGGGCTCAGCCACGAAGCCGTTCTTCGGCGTCCAGCCCGGCATCGTCGACGCGGACGGCAAGCTCCTCGAGGGCGAGGCGCGCGGCAACCTCGTGCTGCTCGACAGCTGGCCCGGGCAGATGCGCACCGTCTACGGCGATCATCAGCGCTTCGTCGACACCTATTTCACGCAGTTCCCCGGCAAGTACTTCACGGGCGACGGCGCGCGGCGCGACGCGGACGGCGACTACTGGATCACGGGGCGCGTCGACGACGTCATCAACGTCTCGGGCCATCGCCTCGGCACCGCCGAGGTCGAGAGCGCGCTCGTCGCGCATCCGCTCGTCGCCGAGGCCGCCGTCGTCGGCTTCCCGCACGAGCTCAAGGGCCAGGGCATTTACGCGTACGTGACGCTCGTCGCGGGCCACACGCCGAGCGACCGGCTGCGCGGCGAGCTCAACGAGTGGGTGCGCAAAGAGATCGGACCGATCGCGAGTCCCGACTTCATCCAGTGGGCGCCGAGCCTGCCGAAGACGCGCTCGGGCAAGATCATGCGGCGCATCCTGCGCAAGGTCGCCGCGAACGACTTCGGGGAGCTCGGCGACACGTCGACGCTCGCGGACCCCGCCGTCGTCGAGGACCTGATCCAGAACCGCATGCAGCGCTAGAGAAATGGGGACAGGAGAAAAATGGGGTCAGACCCCATTTTTCGCTTGCGTGGCCCGAGCGTTCAGAGTCCGCTCGAAAAATGGGGTCTGACCCCATTTTTCACTCGCCGGGCTTGTAGTCGGGCGGCCGCTCGGAGCCTTCGCCGAAGAAGAACTTCTCCATCTCGCGCTCGAGGAACTCGCGCGCCTTCGGCTCGATCGGCGTGAGCCGATACTCGTTGATGAGCATGGTTTGGTGCGCGAGCCAGCGCTGCCAGGCGAGCTTCGAGACGTTCTCGTAGATGCGCTTGCCGAGCTCGCCGGGATAAGGAGGGCGCGGCAGGCCCTCGGCTTCCGTGCCGAGCACGACGCAGTGTACGGTTCGTGTCACTCGCGTTCCTCGTGTTGCGCTGCGAGCGATTGCAGCAGATCGCGTATCGGCGCCGCGATGCCGACCGTCGATCGAGACGAGGGGTTATACCAAAGCCAATCCGGTGAATCCATGAGCGAGCGCGCCGGTGTCGCGAGCGCGAGGCGCACGGGCTCGAGCTCGAGATCGAAATGCGTGAACGCGTGCGCGATCGTCGGGAGCCGCTGCTCGAAGACGGGAGCCGCGCCGAGCCGGCGCAGCGTCCACGCCGCCGCCTCATCGCTATCCGCGAGCTCGGGCAAGCTGAAGAGACCGCCCCAGACGCCCTCGCTCGGGCGCCGCTCGAGCAGCACGCGGCCCTGCTCGTCCTCGACGACGAGCACGACGGCGCTCCGCCGCGGCCGCTCCCGCCGCGGCCGCGGCGCGGGCAGACGGGCTTGGATGCCGCCCCGGCACGCGCGGCAGCCTTCCGCGATAGGACAGACCGTGCACGCGGGCCGCGCACGCGTGCAGAGCGTCGCGCCGAGATCCATGATGGCCTGCGTGTAGTCCGCAACGCGCTCGAACGGCGTGTGCTCCTCGGCGCGCGCCCAGAGCTCGCGCTGAACGGCGGGCTGCCCCGGCCAGCCTTCGATCGCGTGATAGCGCGCGAGCACGCGCTTGACGTTGCCGTCGAGGATCGCATGACGCGCGCCGCGCGAGAGCGCGAGGACCGCGCCGGCCGTCGAGCGGCCGATGCCGGGCAGCGCGGTCAGCGCGTCGATGTCGGCCGGCAGCTCGCCGCCGTGGCGCTCGACCGCGAGCCTCGCCGCGCGGTGCAGGTTGCGGGCGCGCGCGTAGTAGCCGAGCCCCGACCACAGCGCGAGCACGGCGTCGAGCGGCGCCTCGGCCAGCGCCGCGAGCGTCGGGAAGCGCGCGACGAAGCGCTCGAAGTACGGAATCACGGTCGCGACCTGGGTCTGCTGGAGCATGACCTCCGAGACCCAGACGAAGTACGGCGAGCGATCCCGCTGCCAGGGCAGGTTGTGACGGCCGCAGCGGTCGTACCAGTCGAGAAGCGGCGCGGC
>DASTSM010000370.1:0-4887 GCA_035760685.1 Gammaproteobacteria bacterium
GATGAGGACCTCAACGTCGGGACTGCACCCGACGTGGCACTGCACGTCTCGCTGCGGTGGGATCTGTGAGACGCGGGCCGTTTTGCGCTGCGGTGGGACGCGGGAGACGCGAGCCGCGTCGCGTTCCGCCCGCCGAGATGCACGGCTCGCGCCGCCGCTCGCTCGCGCCGCCGTCGCGCGCGGCGCTCGCGCTCGCGGCGGCTTGCATGCTCGCGGCCTGCGGGCCCGGCGCCGGACCTTCGGGATCCGGCGCCCCGCCGTCCGCCGCCGGCGGGCTCGCCCCGAAAGCCCCTGCCGCGGCGCCGCCGGCGCCCGACGAGCTGCCGCCGAAGCCGGCGTCCGCGTTTCGCGACGCCTCGGCCAAGAGCCCTGCCGAGTATCTCGAGGAGCCCCGATACGCCCAAGCGGATGTTCGCCGCGGCGAGCTTTTGACGCTCGCCTGCAAAGCCTGTCACGCGCTCGATCCGGGCGAGAAGAACGACCTCGGTCCGAGTCTGCGCGGCGTCATCGGCCGGCGCGCCGCGTCGCTCGAAGGGTTCGAGTACTCGGACGCGCTCGAGAGCTCGGGGATCGTGTGGACGCCCGAGGCGATCGAGCACTGGCTCGCAGACCCCGCGGCATTCGTGCCCGGCACGAAGATGAAATTCACGGGCTACCGCGGCGGCGCGGATAGGCGCGACGTGGTCGCCTACCTGTTGCGCCGCCAGGCGGCGGCCGAGGGGCAGTCGAGCTCTGACAGCCCCTGAAGCGCGGATCGAGCGCCGCGCCGTCTCGCCTCCGCCGACGTCGCAGCCGCGTCGGAATGCTTTACGTCGCCGCGGCGCGCCTCGCCGCGGACCGGCGCCTTTCGCGCCTTCGCGGCTCGGGTCCGGAACTTGCATTGCGGGGCCGAGGGAAATGGAAGGCAGCATGTCGAAAAATATTCCCGAGCTCATGAGCATGCCCGCGGCGGCCGGCGTTCTCGTCGACCGGCGCAGCGGCGTGGACCGGCGCCGGCTGAGTCTGCGAACGTTCTTTCAGGGCGGGTTCACGCCGAGGCGCAGGCGCGGCCGCCGCCGGAGCGACACGCTCGCGCTCGTCGACTGGCACGAGCCGCACCTTTTCTTTCTCGCGATCGCGATCTTGCTGCTCAGCGTGGCCGACGCGTTTCTGACGTTGACGCTGCTCACGCGCGGCGCCGAGGAGGCGAACCCGATCCTCGATTATGTCCTCGAGGCGCATCCGGAGCTGTTCGCCGGCGCCAAGATGGCGCTCACGGGCAGCGGGCTCCTCGTGCTCGTGGCGCTCGCCCGCGCCAAGGTTTTTCGCGTCGTGCGCGTAAGCAGCATCATTCACTGGTTCCTGCTCGGCTATGCCGGGCTGATCGGTTACGAATGGTGGTTGCTTCGCTCGCTCGCGTAACGAGCCGCGTTTGAACTTGACCATCGTTTAGCTACACTACGCCGGCCTTTTTTCGGCCCGGGCGAGCGAGGGCGTGCGCCCGCGTCTCGCATCAGCCCGGCCTCGCGGCTATGAGCACGAAATCGGTTAAAGAGCAGTATCGGTCGACGCCGTTGCAGGGCGCCAATGCGACGTTCGTCGAGGGCCTCTACGAATCCTATCTGGAGTCTCCCGAGAACGTTCCCGAAGTCTGGCGCAAGTATTTCGACGCCCTCGGCCCCGACGGCCACGACGTGGCTCACGGGCCGATCGTCGAGGCCCTCGGCGAGCGCCTGAGCCGCGCGTCCCCGGGGCCGGCGTCGGCGGCACGCATCGCCGCTCCCGCCGATGCGCCCGCGAGCCAGAAACAGGCGGCGGTGTCTCGGCTGATTCAAGGCTACGGCTTGCGCGGCCATCAGATCGCGGACCTCGATCCGCTCGGCCTTTGGCAGCGGCAGACTCCGGCGGTGCTCAAGCTCGATTTTCTCGGTCTCGACGACAGCGACCTCGACCGCGAGTTCTACACGGGCGGGCTCGCGGGCACGGGGCGCGCGCGCATGAAGCTGCGCGAGATCATCGCGCTGCTGGAACGCGTCTACTGCGGCAAGCTCGCGGCGGAGTTCGCGCACATCTCCCGCGCGCGCGAGCGGCTTTGGCTGCGCGAGCGGTTCGAAGACTGCATGGCGCATTGGCGCGTCTCGAAGGAAGAGCAGCTCGCCATATTGCGAAGCCTGACGCGCGCGGAAGGCCTCGAGCGCTATCTCAACACGCGCTACGTCGGACAAAAGCGCTTCTCGCTCGAGGGCGGCGAGACGTTGATTCCGATGCTCGACGATCTGATCCAGCGGGCCGGCGAGCGCGGCGTGCAGGAGATCGTGATCGGCATGGCGCATCGGGGCCGGCTCAACGTGCTCGTCAACGTCCTCGGCAAGTCGCCGCAGGAGCTTTTCTCGGAGTTCGAGGGCGCGTACGACCTCGCGCGGCTCAAGGGCTCCGGCGACGTGAAGTATCACCTCGGCTTCTCGTCGGACACTCGCACGGCGGGCGGGAACGTTCACGTCGCGCTCGCGTTCAATCCCTCTCACCTCGAGATCGTCGATCCCGTCGTCGAGGGCTCGGTTCGCGCGCGCCAGGATCGCCGCGGCGACGCGAAAGGCGAGCTCGTGCTGCCCGTCCTGATCCATGGCGACGCGGCTGTGTCGGGTCAGGGCGTGGTGGCCGAGACGCTCCAGCTTTCGCAGACGCACGCGTTCTCGACGGGCGGCACGATCCACATCGTCATAAACAACCAGATCGGCTTCACGACGAGCGATCCGGCGGACATGCGGTCGACGCCGTACTGCACGGACATCGCGAAGATCGTCGAGGCGCCGATCTTCCACGTGAATGGGGACGACCCGGAGGCAGCCGTCGCCGCGATTCGGCTCGCGCTGAGCTACCGGCAGGCGTTCCATAAGGACGTCTTCATCGACCTCGTCTGCTACCGGCGGCTCGGCCACAACGAGGCCGACGAGCCCGCGGCAACGCAGCCCATCATGTACCACGCGATCCGAAAGCATCCGAGCGTGCTGACTATCTATGGCAGCAAGCTCAACGAGTTAGGGGTGACTTCTAAGGAAGAGCTCGATCAGGCGGCGGAGGTGTATCGCAACTGTCTCGACGAGGGACGGAACCCGAACGACGCCGTGCTCGGCCTCGTCGGCAACAAGTACACGGTGGATTGGACGCGCTATCAGCAGGCCTCGTTGAGCGACAGCGTGGAGACCGGGGTGCCGCCCGAGGACGTTCGGCGCCTCGCCGCCGTCATGAACGCGGTCCCCGAGCGCTTCGAGCTGCATCCGCGAGTCCAGCGCATCGTCGACGACCGCCGCAAGATGGCCGCGGGCGAGCTGCCCGCCGACTGGGGCTTTGCGGAGAATCTCGCCTACGCGAGCTTGCTCGACGAGAGCTACCGGATCCGCCTCATCGGCCAAGACACGCGGCGCGGCACGTTCTTCCATCGCCACGCGGCGCTCTTCAATCAGGCGAACGGCGAAGTGTTCCTGCCGCTCTCGCAGCTCGCGCGCGACGAGCGCGCGTTCATGGTCGCAGACTCGCTGCTCTCCGAGGAGGCGGTGCTCGGCTTCGAGTACGGGTACAGCACGACGTCGCCGGATTGCCTCGTGATCTGGGAGGCGCAGTTCGGCGATTTCGCGAACGGGGCCCAAGTCGTCATCGATCAGTTCATCTCGTCGGGCGAGGCGAAGTGGAACCGTCTCAGCGGCATTGCGCTGTTCTTGCCGCACGGCTACGAGGGGCAGGGACCCGAGCATTCCTCGGCGAGGCTCGAGCGGTTCCTGCAGCTTTGCGCCGAGCACAACATGCAGGTCTGCGTGCCCTCGACGCCGGCGCAGATGTTCCACCTGCTGCGCCGGCAAATGCTGCGGAACCTGCGCAAGCCGCTCATCGTCATGACGCCGAAGAGCTTGCTTCGGCACCGGCTCAGCGTCTCGTCGCTCGCGGAGTTCTCGGACGGACGCTTCCAGCCGCTCATCGACGAGGTCGAGCCGATCGACGCGGACAAGGTCAAGCGCATCGTGTTCTGCAGCGGAAAGGTCTATTTCGAGCTCGCGGAGACGCGCCGCAACGAGAAGCTCGACAAGGTTGCGGTCGTCCGCATCGAGGAGCTGTACCCGTTTCCGGTCGAGGAGTATGCGAGGGTGATCGCTCGGTACCGGAACGCCAGGGAAGTGGTCTGGTGCCAGGAAGAGCCTCAGAACCAGGGCGCGTGGTACCAGATCCGGCATCGTCTCCAGGAGCCGCTCGAAGACCGCCATCAGCTCTTTTACGCGGGGCGGCCCGGCGCCGCGGCACCGGCGTCCGGCTTTCACGCTCTGCACGTGCGGCAGCAGCAGGCGCTCGTCTCGGCGGCGCTGTCGGCGGACACTCGCGAGCGGCAGTCGACGCTGGCGAAGCGCGCGTAAAGGCGCACCGAGGACGACGCGCGAGCGCGCATAATATATGGAGCAATCGAGGCACCCGTGAGCATCGAGGTCAAGGTTCCGCAGCTACCCGAGTCCGTGACGGACGCGACCTTGGTCGCCTGGCACAAGAAGGCGGGCGACCCCGTGCGGCGCGACGAGAACCTCGTTGACCTCGAGACCGATAAGGTAGTGCTCGAGGTTCCGTCTCCAACAGACGGAATCTTAAGAGAAATAAAGGTGCAGGACGGCGCGACCGTGACGAGCGGTCAACTGCTCGCCGTGCTCGAGCCGGGCCAGGCGGTGCAGCCCGCGCAGTCGGCGCGAGTGGCGCAAGCGGCGCCGGCGGGATCGCCCGTAGCCGCGGCGCAAACGGAGGCCGCCGCACGGCCCGCGGCCGAGGAGACGTCGCGCGAGGCCGCGCGTGAGACGGTGCGTAGACGCCGCGCCGAGGATCGTCCGGCGGCCGTGCGCGAGGCGCGCCGCGGCCCGGCGGCCGCGGCGCGGC
>DASTSM010000371.1:0-20070 GCA_035760685.1 Gammaproteobacteria bacterium
CGCAGTTCGAGACGATCGGCGAAGCGGCGCGAGGCTGCGACGCGATCGTCGGCGCGACGGCCCTTCAGCTCGCAGCGCCCTCGATCGCGGAGAAGCTCGGCATTCCGTACGTCTTCGCCGCGTACTGTCCCGCGGTCCTGCCGTCGCCTCGGCACGCGCCGCCGGTGCTCGCCATGCGCGGAGACGCGCCGGCCGGACCGATGGCGGACTACGGCGAGCTTTGGGACCGCGACGCGCGGCGCTGGAACGAGACGTGGGCCTCCGCGCTCGATGCGCGACGTGCCTCCTTGGGCCTCGCTCCCGTGCAAGACGTGCGCGGCTACGTGTTGACGGAGCGCCCGTGGCTCGCCGCGGACGCGGCGCTCGCGCCCTGGCCTTCGCCGGTCGATTCGGTCGAGTCGGCGGATGCGGCCGCGCGGGCGGCGCGCCGCAGGTCGTCGTTCCGCAGCAGTACGACCAGCACTATTGGGCGCGGCGCGTCGATGAGCTCGGCGTCGGCGCCGCCCACGCGCCCGGCGCGCCGACGGCCGAGTCGCTCGCGTCCGCGCTCGAGCGGGCTCTTCGGCCCGGTGTCGCGGCCGCCGCCCGGTCCCTCGCGGACGCCATGCGCGGCGACGGCGCGGCGGTCGCCGCCCGCCGGTTGCAGCGCGTCGTCCGAGCGCATTGACGGGCTGCGCGTTCGCGGCAGCGTGATCGCGGAACGCCGGCTATGATGAGGGCCGGACGACGAAGACGGGAGCGTTGCGATGCCCACGAGACGACAGACCCTGAGCGGCGGTATCGTCGGTGCGATGGGACTGCTGCTGCGGCCGCACCGCTCGCACGCGCAGGCCGAGGAGACTCGATCGCTCATGGGTAAGACCGTGCTCGTCACGGGATCGACGGACGGTCTCGGCCGCGAGGTCGCGGAGCGTCTCGGCGCGCTAAGCGCCACGGTCATCGTGCACGGCCGCAACGCCGAGCGCGGTGCGGCCGTCGTCGAGGCCGTTCGCAAGCAGGGCCGCGGGGAAGCCGTCTTCTACGCGGCCGATCTCGCGTCGCTCGCCGAGGTGAGCGCTTTGGCCGACAAGGTCGCCGCGAGCCACGATCGCCTCGACCTGCTCGTCAACAACGCGGGCATTTTCGCCGGCCCAGACGAGCAGCGCCGCGAAAGCAAGGACGGCTACGAGCTCACGTTCGCCGTCAACTACCTCTCGCATTTTCTATTGACTCGCAAGCTTCTTCCGCTCATCGAGCGCAGCGCGCCCGCGCGCATCGTAAACGTCGCTTCGCTGGGCCAGAGCCCGATCGATTTCGACGACGTCATGCTCGCGCGCGTTTATTCCGGCGGCCGCGCCTACTCGCAGAGCAAGCTCGCGCAGATCATGTTCACGATGACGCTCGCGGAGCGGCTCGACCCTCGCCGAGTCACGGTCAACAGCCTGCATCCCGCGACGTTCATGGACACGCACATGGTGCGCGGCATCGGCGGCAACCCGATGAGTACCGTCGCCGAGGGCGCCGACGCCGTCATGCAGCTCGCGGTCTCGCCCGCGCTCGAGGGTCGCACGGGGCTCTTTTTCAACGGCCTCAAAGAGGGCCGCGCGAACGCGCAAGCCTACGATGCCGACGCGCGCCGCCGGCTGTGGGAGCTCAGCGCGAAGCTGACGGGGACGGAGGTCTGAGCGTCCTCGAGCGCCCGTCGATAAAGCTCGTCGCGTCGTTGCCCGGCATCGAAGTCGATCTGTCGGGCGTTTTCTCGTAGCGCCGTATTCCGCTCGGCCGAGTTCACTCATCGTGAGGGCGCGCCGTCCGAAGGCTCCTCGAGCGGCAGCGTAAACCAGAACGTGCTGCCCTCGCCGGGCCGGCTCTCGACCCACAGGCGGCCGCCGTGCGCTTCGACGATCCCTTTTGCGATGAAGAGGCCGAGGCCCCTGCCGCGTCCCGACCGCCGACCTTTCCAGTAGACGTCGAACAGGTGCTCGACGTGCTCGGGCGGGATACCGGGGCCCGTGTCGGCGATCGAGATCAGGGCATGGTGGTCCTTCGCTTCGGCACGGATCGCGATCTCGTCGCCCTTCTTGCAGAACTTGATCGAATTGTCGACGAGATTTGCGAGCACCTGCCAGATCCGGCCGTGATCGCAGCGAAGGTATCGATCTTCCAGGCGAAGCTCCGAGCGAAACGCTATCCCGTTCTCCGTCGCGACGGCCTCCTGGTCAGCGATCGACTCCCTGAGCAGCGAGCCGAGCTCGCATCGCTCGAAGTCCATGGATAGCTGCCCGGCCTGAATGCTCGACATGTCGAGCAGGTCGTTGATGAGCCGCGTCGCCTTGACGACGTTGCGGTGAATGACGTCGGCCTGCCTGCGCAGCGCCACGTCCTCGGAGATCGGAGGGCTCTTGAGGAGCAGCGTGCTCGCGATGTCGATCGCGGCGAGCGGGTTGCGGAGGTCGTGCGAGACGATCGCGAGTATTCGCTCGCGGAGCCGAATCGCATTCTTCGACTCCTCGTGTAGACGCGCACTCTCCTTCGCCGTCGATGCATGCCGCGTCAGCTCTTGCGCCGCGTCGACGATCGCCGCATCGACGGCGCGATTGACGGCTCTCTCGACGTCCGCCCCGTCGGCGCGGCCCTCGGCGGCTGCCCAGGACGTCAGAATGCACTCGCGGAAGAGCGTCAGGTCGGAGACGACGTCGCCGAAGCTATTGCCGTCGCCCGCGTCGGCTAAATAGGAGGCCGGCGTGAACCTCGTCGCCGGCTTCGGCTCTTCGCCCCCGCCGACAATCCGCAGTGTTTGCGCCAAGCCGTCGAGCAGCGAAGGTATGCAGGTCGAGAAGCGTTGCCGCGACAGCGGCAATGCGCCGCCGCGTGCCGCCTCCTTCTCCCACTCGTCGCGAATTCGATCGGCGTTCTTCTCGAGGAACGCGCCGAAATCGTTCAGGCGTATGCTGTGCTGCATTCGGCCTCCCTGCCCGGCGCCCGTCACCCCCTCCTGTGATGCCCGGCCTGCTGTGACAATGCCGGCGTGAACGCACGCGAGTACCGTCCGTCAACGCATGCGAATACCGTCGACTGGGAGACATTCCCGTGACCAGTCTGTTTGCACCTTCCATGCCAGTCGTCGTTCGCGTCACGGTAGCCTTGCCTACCCCGGAAAAATGGGGTCAGACCCGATTTTTCGCGCATCGCCGGCCGTGAAACGTTCGGCTGCGGAAAAAATGGGGTCTGACCCCATTTTCGCGGGTTCCTGGCCGCAAGGCACGCTTCTTGCTCAGCTCATCTTCGCGGGGCGGTCGTTGGGCGGTCCCAGACGGACGGGAGTGCCGACTATGGAGAGTGGCCGACCCAAAGTGCTCGTCGTCGAGGACAACGACGACCTGCGCGACGGCCTCGAGCTCCTGCTGCGCTCCGAGGGTTACTCGGTCGCGACCGCGCAGGACGGCGAGGAAGCGCTCCACAAGCTTCGGGACGATTCCGACTTCGCGGTCGTGCTTCTCGACGTCGTCATGCCCGGCATGGACGGGCCGGAGCTGCGCCGCGAGCTGCTCAAGGACCCCGACCTCGCCGCGATCCCGGTCGTGATCATGTCGGCGACGGCGGAGATGGAGCCGACCGCCAGGGCGCTCAAAGCCGCGGGCTACATGCGCAAGCCCATCGATACGAACCGGCTGCGCACCGTGTTGCGAGCGATCGTCCGATTCGGTAAGCGCGATGCGCGGCGAAGCCGGCGCCCGGATGCCTGATTTCGAGCGTTGCGATCGGGGCGCCGGGCCGCGGCCGCGACGACAGCCGGAACGATATTGAAGCGGCCGCGGAGCCTAAGCGGCCGTAGGCTCAAGCCGAGATCAGATCGGGCGCGAGCCGTCCCGTGCTGTCTCCGAGCGATTCCTGCTCGACGCCGACCTTGTCGAGCAGCGTCAGCAGCAGGTTCGTCATCGGCGTCTTGTCGGGATAGGCGGCGTGCTGTCCCGAGCGGATCTTGCCGCCGAGCTTGCCGATCAGGAGGCAAGGCAAGTTCACGTGCCGATGCAGGTTGCCGTCGCCCATGCCGCCGCCGAACAGGATCAGGCTGTGGTCGAGCAGGCTGCCGTCGCCGTCCGGCGTCGCGGCGAGCTTCTCGGCGAACTCCGAGACGAGCTGCACGTGATAGGTGTCGATGCGCGACTTCTTGTCGATGAGCACGGGGTCGCCGCGGTGGTGCGAGACCGAGTGATGCGCCTCCGGCACCCCGATGTTCGGATAGCTGAGCCCGCTGAGCTCGCGCGCCATGATCATGCTCGCGACGCGCGTCACGTCCGCCTGGAACGCGAGCACTTGCAGGTCGAACATGATGCGCGCGTGCTCCTCGTACGTGTCCGGGATGCTCGTCGGGCGCTCGGGCAGCGCGATGTCTTGATTGCCCTGCGTCTCCGCCGCGCGGATCCGGCGCTCGATCTCGCGTACGGAGTCGAGATACTCGTCGAGCTTCCTGTTGTCGGCGGGGCCGAGCGTGCCCGCGAGCCGATTCGCCTCGTCGAGCACGGAGTCGAGGATGCTGCCCGTTACGCGTGCCCGGGCGCGGCGCTCCTCGCTCGAGCCGCCGTCGCCGAACAGCCGCTCGAAGACGACGCGCGGATGGAGCTCGGCGAGATTCGGCGTCGTCGCGTTGCGCCACGAGACCGTGTTCACGTAGAAGCAGTCGCCCGCGTCGCACGAACCCTGCATCGGCGCGTCGACGCTGAGCTCGATCGAGGATACGCGCGTGTCGCGGCCGATCACTTGCGCGGCGATCTGATCTGCCGAGGTCGCGAGCTTGACCTCGACGCCCGGACGCGTGCGGTCGTACGCGTGCACGCCCGTGAGCCAGGCGGCCGACGAGCGCGGATGATCGCCCGTGCCGTCGCCGAAGGTGTCGGCCTGCATGTGGGCGAGCCCGGTGACGACGGTCACGTAGTCGCGCACCTTCGCGAGCGGCGCGAGGTTCCGGCTCAGCTCGAACTTGGCGCCCGTCGTCTTCGGCACCCAGTTCGCGTGCACGATGCCGTTGCCGACGTAGAGGAAGCCGAGGCGCGGGGGTGAGGCGGGCGCAGCCGCGCCGAACGCCGGGACCATGGAATCGAGCAGCGGCAGCGCGAGCGACGCGCCGATGCCGCGGAGAAACGTGCGCCGAGGCAGGACCTTCTTCGTGACGTACATTCCGCTATCCCTCGTTCTTGATCGGCTCCGCCTTCGCGGGCGCGCCGCCGCGCGCGGCCGTCGCCGCGTCGGCCTCGGCACCGCCGCCGCCGTCGGTCTTCGTCACGCGGGCGGCCGGCGCCATGCGCATGCGAAACGGCACGCTCTCGGCGATCCCTCGAATCAACGCCGCGAACGTGTAATTCTCGTCCGCGGCGCCGCGCACGATCTCCCGAATCGCGGGCCTGTCGTAATACTGGACGTTTCGCCCGAGCGCGTACATGAGGAGCTTCTCCGTCAGCGCGGAGACGAAGCGCTCGGGATCGTCGAGCAGCAAGCGCTTGACGCCGTCGAGACCGTCGACCTTCTTGCCGTCCGGCAGCACGCTCGCGTCCTCGATCGGCAGGCCGCCGTCGGTCTCGCGCCATCGGCCGACGGCGTCGTAGTGCTCGAGCGCGAAGCCGATCGGATCCATCTGCGCGTGGCAGCTCGCGCATTGCGGATTCGCGCGGTGCGCGGCCATGGCCTCGCGAAGCGTGACGGTCGCGCGCTCGCCGGTCGTCTCGGCGTTCAGTGCGGGCACGTTCGGCGGCGGCGGGGGCGGGGGCGACGCGAGTAGGTTGCCGAGCACGTACTTGCCGCGCAGCACGGGCGACGTGCGCGTCGGATACGAGGTCAGCGTCAGGATGCTGCCTTGCCCGAGCAGCCCGCCGCGGTGGCTCTCGGGCGGCAGCGTCACGCGGCGGAACCGGCTGCCCCCTATATAAGGAATGCCGTAGTGCTTCGCGAGGCGCTCGTCGAGGAACGTGTAGTCGGCGCGGATCAGGTCGAGCACGCTGCGGTTCTCGCCGAAGATGCTCGCGACGAACAGCTTCGTCTCCTCGATGAGGTCCTCGCGCAGCCCGTCGTCGTAATCGCGGAAGACGAAGAGGTCGGGGTCCTTCGTTCGCACGTCGTCGAGGAACAGCCACTGCGACGCGAAATTGTCGACGAGGGACTCGGCGCGCGGGTCCTTGAGCATGCGGTCGACCTCGGCCGCGAGCACGCGGTCGTCCGCGAGCTCGCCGGAGACGGCGCGCTCGAGCAGCTCGTCGTCGGGCAGGCTGCTCCAGAGGAAGAACGAGAGCCGCGACGCGAGCTCGAGCGGCGTGATCTCGAACGGCTTGCCGGGCGTCGCGCCGGCCGGCACGCGCTCGACGCGGTAGAGGAACTGCGGGCTCACGAGCAGGCGCTCGATCGCGCGCTCGACGCCTGCATCGAACCCGAGCTCCTCGGCGCGCGCGTCCTTGTAGAACGACATGAGCACGCCGACGTCGTCGTCCGTGACGGGGCGCCGATATGCGTGCCGCGCAAGCGTGGCCAGTATCTCGTGCGCGCACGGCGTCTCCTCGGCCGGGCCGTGCGGCGTGCAGACGAAGATGCGCCTCCGGCTCGGCGTGTCGCCGGGACCCGTCGCGTCGTAGGGTCCGCTGATCGTGACGAGCTCGATCGCCGGCAGCGTGCCGCGGCTCCGGCGCTGCACGCGCACGGTCGACTCGTCGAGCGCGAGCGTGCGAGTGACGAACGTCGCGCCGACGACGTGCGGGCCCGCCGCGACCGGCACCTTGAACTCGAGGGCGCGCTGACCGCCGCCGCCCCGCGGGCCGCCGCGCCCGCGGCCCTGGCCGCCGCCGATCTCCGTCGACGCGACGCGCGCGCCGTCGATCGTGATCTCGAGCTCGTGACGCTCGCGCGGGAAGCCCGCGAGCTCGACGTGGAACGTGTAGTCGGCGTCGAGCGGGAAGTAGCTTTGGGCCTCGAGGCCGCCGCGCGTCCCGAACGGCAAGCCCTCGACGTGCTCGTCCTGCGGCCGCTCGAGCGAGAGCGGGTGCATGTTGACCATGGTCGGCATGTCGACGTCGCCGACCGCGAGCCGCGCGATCTTGCGCGCCGCCTCGACGTAGCGCTCGAGGATCACGGGCGAGACGAAGAGCAGATCCGCGATGTTGTCGAAGCCGCTGCTCGAGTTGTCCGCCGGCAGCAGCACGTCGTAGCTGAGCTCCGCCGGCAGGTGATCGAGCCCGAGCAGATCGCGCACCGCGTTCTCGTACTCCGTGCGCGTGAGGCGATGGAGCAGCGGCAGCGTGCCGGGATTCGGGGCGGCCGCGGCGGCGGAGTCGAGCTCGCGCTCGAGGTAGTTCGAGACGCGCGTGTAGACCGCGGGCTCGGGGCGCGACTCGCCGGCCGGCGGCATCGCGTGCGCGCGGAGCTTGCGGACGACCTTCTCCCAGGTCTCGGCGTGCGGACCGACGTCCGCGACCTGGCGCGGGTCGAGCACGACGTCCCCGCTTCTCGTGACGGAGTCGTGGCAGTCGACGCAGTAGGTGCGGACGGTCGCCGCGGCGACCTTGCGATCGGCCGCGCGCGCCGTCAAGAGGCGCCCGTAATGGACCGCGGCGGGGGCGACGACCGCGATCGCGAGCAACGAGCCGAGTGCGATCGCTGAGGCCTTGTGTCTCTTCTTCTCAAGCACCACGCGCATCCGTTCGAGAACCCAAGCATTGTATTATGGGGTCTCGGGAGGACTCCATTGGCTGGACCACGCAGAGGGCACGCAGCGAAGCGAACTGGGCCGTCTCGGCCGGCGGCCGGTCGGGCGCCGATTGGCGTCGTGCCAGCGGCGCGGAGCCGGGCGACTCGTCGCGGCGGCCCTGACGCAGTCCTCGTCGTGCTCGCGGCTTTCTTCGCGTGCGCGGGAATCGGTCAATCACGAAATGCTCTCGCGGCCGATCCGCCCCTCGTCGAGGCCGCGAAGAGCGGCTCGGTTTCGACGGCAGCGGCGCTGCTCGCCGAGGGCGCGGCGGTCGATGCCCCGAACGCCGAGGGCGCGACGGCGCTCCACTACGCCGTCGAGCGGGAAGACCTCGAGCTCGCGAAGAAGCTGCTCGACGCGGGCGCCTCGCCCAAGACGGCGACGCGCGAAGGCGTGACGCCGCTCGCGCTCGCCGCGCTCGACGGCGACGCCGCGCTCATCGATCTCCTGCTCGCTCACGGCGCGGACGCGAACGAGCGCTCGGGCGAGGGCCAGACGCCGCTCATGCTCGCGGCCCGCAACGGCCGCCCCGAGGCCGTGCGCCTCTTGCTCGAGCGCGGGGCCGATCCGAATCTCGTCGAGTCGTTCAAAGGCCAGACCGCGGTCATGTGGGCGGCCGGCGAGGGCAACGCCGAGGCCGCGGGCATCCTCGCCGCGCACGGCGCGCAGCTCGAGACGAAATCGAAGGCCGGCTTCACGGCGCTGCTCTTCGCCGTCCGCGAGGGGCAGCTCGACGCCGTCAAGACGCTCATCGACGCGGGCGCGAACGTCAACGCGGTCGCGCCCGACGGCACGAGCGCGTTGAACCTCGCCGTCGTCAACGGCTACTTCGAGGTCGGCTCCGTGCTGCTCGCGCACGGCGCCGATCCGAACCTGCCCGATCCGCGCGGCTCGCCGCTGCACACGATCGCGTGGCTGCGCAAGCCCGGCGCGACGGGGCAGGCGGGCGTGGGCGACGAGGCCGACGCGCCCGTTCGGCCCACGGGCCGCGTCACGAGCCTCGAGCTCGCGAAGCAGCTGCTCGACGCCGGCGAGAACCCGAACACGCGCATCGACTGGAAGGAGTCGCGCTTCAACAAGCTCGGCGGCACGGCCCGAAATCCGCCGGGCCTCGTGCTCGGCCGGCATCTGCTGACCTACAACGGCGCGACGGCCTTCTACATCGCAGCGAAGAACGGCGACGCCCCGCTCATGCGCGTGCTCGCCGAGGGCGGCGCCGATCCGACCTTGCCGAATCGCTTCGGCATCACGCCGCTCATGGTCGCGGCGGGATTGGACACGTGGGAAGGCGAGACGCCGGGCCCGCACACGGGCGTCTCCGAGGCCGAGCGGCTCGAGGCCGTGAAGCTCGCCGTCGAGCTCGGCAACGACGTCAACGCGCACGCCGACTTCGGCGACTACCGCATGGACGGCACGCCCGAGTACACGCTGCTCTACTACCCGCACAATCTCGAGGCGCTCGAGGATCTCGGCGTCGGCGATCCGCGCTGGGACGATTCGACGGCGCTGCACGGCTCGATCATCTCGAACCAGGCGTCGATCACGAAATACCTGATCGAGCAGGGCGCCGACCCGAACGCGAAGAACGCGCTCGGCTGGACGCCCCTCATGATGGCGCGCGGCGTGTTCCTCGCGAACGCCTCGCGCGAGTTCCCTGCCGCCGAGGCTGTCCTGCTCGAAGCGCTCGGCAAGAGCGGCGGCGCGAAGCAATAACAACGCCGCTCGAGGACGAGCGGGGGCGCCCGCGCCTGCGTCTGCAACGACTCGCTTTCCGGCGCGCGCCGGCACGGGGAATAGCGTACGTCGGCGCTCCTTCGCGACCTGCGCTACGCGATCCGCAACCTGCGCGCAGCCCGGGCTACGCGGCGGTCGCCATCGTCACGGTTGCGCTAGCGATCGGCGCGAGCGCCGGCAGCCTTCAACGCTTGATGTTCCGAAGCGGTATGACGCTGATCGCTCACGATGATCGCGGTAGCCGCCGCGCTCGCCGCGCGTACAAAAGAGAAGGCGGCCCAGGGGCCGCCTTCTCGCTCGGATCCGTCAGCGCTCGTGAGCGCCGCGGGTCAATCTGCTTTGAGGTTATCCGCGGCCAGCTTGCCGCGCTCGGTCACGACGTCGTAGCTGACGCGCTGACCTTCCCTCAGGGTGCCGAGACCCGCGCGCTCGACGGCGCTGATGTGCACGAACACATCCTTCTCGCCGCTTTCGGGCGCGATGAATCCGAACCCCTTACTGGAATTGAAAAATTTTACGGTTCCGACAGCCATGTTTTGGCCTCCAATAGTGTAGAACTCGCGCGCAAATCGGGCGCGAAAGCGAACAACCTGATCGCTGTGGTGTCTTGATTCGCACGCCCGGGACCGGGCAGGTAGCTAGCTAAGGCAGGCCAAAACGTAGATCGCGAACGCATCGTGCGCGCAAGCGCGCGGGAAAGCAAGCGCGGTGCGTCACTCGTACCGCAGTGCGGCGAGCGGGTCCACGCGGCTCGCGCGGCCGGCCGGCAGCCAGACGGCAGCGAGCGCGATCAGCACGAGCACGACCGGCACCGCGACGAAGACCGCCGGGTCGCGGGGCTTGACCTCGAACAGGAAGGCGGACAGCACGTTCGCCGCAAAGAACGCGCCGACGAGGCCCGCGGCGAGCCCGACGACGACGAGCAGCATGCCTTGCCGCACGACCATTCGCCTGACCCGGCGCGCCTCGGCTCCGAGCGCCATGCGGATGCCGATTTCCTGCTGGCGCTGCTGCACCGAATACGCCATGAGCCCGTAGATGCCGATGGCCGCGAGCAGCAGCGCAGCGCCGCCGAAGATCGTCATGAGCAGCATGTTGAGCCGTTGCCGCGAGGTCGAGACCGAGATCACGTCCTCCATGCGCTGGACGTTGACGACGGGCAGGCCCGTGGCGGCGCGGATCTCGTTCTGCACGGCGCCGGCGAGCGCCGCCGAGTCCGTCCGCAGGCGCACGACCCAGGCGAGGGGGGCGATACCTGAGATGAGCGCGTTCTGCGCGTCAGGCAACTGCGCGATCGGCACGTACATCATCGGGGTCGCGTCGTTGCCGAGCCCGCCCGCGTGCACGCTCGCGACGACGCCGATGATCTGGCGCGCGGGCTCCCCTTGCATCTCCCTCATGACGCCGCCGCCGATCAGAAGTCGGTCCGCGAGCGGGTCGAGACCCTGGCTCCAGTACTGCTTCGCTAAGGCCTCGTTGATGACGACGACGGGCGGCGCCGCCGCGGACTCGTCGCTCTCGTTGAAGACGCGGCCGCGCAGCACGCGAATCCCGAACGCATCGAAGTAGCCCGAGGTGCTCGTCGTGAAGCCCGCGCCGCCGGTAAAGGGCCCCTGCGTGTTGGGGCGCCCGACGACGTTGAAGGGCAGGCCGAGGCCTCCTTGGAGCGGCACGCAGCACGTGGCCGCCGCGCTCGCGACGCCGGGTATGGCGCGCACGCGCTCGAGGCCGTTGCGCACGGTCTCCGCGACGCTCGCCGAGGATTGGAAGCGGGAGCCCGAGAGCGACGTGTGCATGACGAGCGTATTCGCCGGATCGAAGCCAGGATCGACGTTGCCGAGAGCGACGGACGTGCGGATCAGCAGCGCCGCGCCGATCAGCAGCACGACGGCGAGACCGACCTCGACGGCGACGAGCACGGAGCGCGTCTTGTTCTGCCGGAAGCCGCTGCCCGAGCGGCTGCCCGAGTCCTTGATGACCGTGTTGAGATCGGTGCGCGAGCCGACGAGCGCGGGTGCGAGCCCGAAAAGGATACCCGTCAGGAGCGACAGCCCGAGCGTGAACGCGACGACGCGCCAATCGAGGCCGAGCAGCGAGCCCCCGGGGCCGAGGCGCGGGAGTCCCGCCGTGTTCACGGCGAGCAGCGCGCGCATGCCGATGTAGCCCGCGAAGAGGCCGAGCACGCCGCCGATCAGCGCGAGCACGACGCTTTCGGTCAGCAGCTGCCGCGCGATGCGCCCGCGGCCCGCGCCGAGCGCCGAGCGGATCGCGATCTCGCGGCGGCGTGCGGTGGCGCGCACGAGCAGCAGGTTCGCGACGTTCGCACAAGCAATGAGCAGCACGAAGCCGACGGCCCCGAGCATGACCCAGAGGCCCGTGCGGGCCGGCCCGCGGATGATCGCCTCTTGCGCCGTCAGCACCGTGAACCCGCCGTTCGGGCCGAGCGCGCCCGGATAGCGCTCCCTGAACCCCGCGGCCGAGGCTTCGAGCCGCGCCTTCGCCTCGGCGAGCGTGATGCGCGGCTTGAGGCGCGCGCCGACCAAGAAGAAATTACCGTGGTCGGCGGTGTTGGGATCGAGCTGGAAAGGCACCCAGAGATCCGGGTTGCCGCCGAAATCGGAAAGGTCGTAGTCGGGGCCCGTGACACCGACGATCGTGTACGTGTCGCCGCTCAAGGGCAGCGTCCGGCCGATCACGTCGGCCGCGCCGCCGAGCCGGCGCTGCCAGAACCCGTAGCTGATCACCGCGACCTTCGGTCCGCCGGGCAGATCCTCCTCGGCCGTGAAGGGCCGGCCGCGGATGATCGGTGCGTCGTAGACCCGAAAGAAGGCTTCGGAGACCTGGCTCGCCGACAGCTGCTCCGGCGTGTCGCCGCCCGTGTAGTTCAGCGCGTAATTCCTGACGGCCGCGACGTCCTCGAAGATGTCGGTCTCGGCGCGCCAGTACATGAACTTGGTGGGCGACGCGGCGGGGCCGGCCGCGACTCCGTTCAGCGTGTTGTTGATCTGGACGAGCGTGTCGGGATCGCGGAACGGGATCGGCTTCAGAAGCACCGCGTTCACGACGGAGAAGATCGCCGCGTTGACGCCGATGCCGAGCATGAGCGCCGCGACGACGGTCGCCGTGAATCCCGGGCTCTCGCGGAACATGCGGAAGGCGTGCTTGAGGTCTTGGAGGAGGGTCTGCATCGGTGGCTCTCGCTTTTGCCCGCCTGAGCTTGGGTCGCGGCTCTTCTTCGCTCGCCACGGAGGCGCGGGCGCCGCCGCTCTTGGAGCAACGAGCATGCCAAACTCAAAGAGCCGTCTCAATGCCGGTCGGCGCTCGAAAAGCGCCCGCCTTTGCGGCGGTGGTTCCGGGATGCGAGCCCCTGGATTCGACGCGGCTCGTCCCGGATTCGAAGCGGCTCGTCCCGGATTCGGAACGGTTCACTTGCCCCCGCGGGCATTGGCAGTGCGGCTCTTCTTGCCGCACTCTAGAGCTCGAACGACCCGCCCGGCCAATTGCCGTGCGCGGCGCAGAGGGGAAGAGGGGGAAGAAAAATGCCACATCGTCGATGGCTCGTCGCCGCGGCGGCGCTCGTGCTCGGCACCTGCGCGGCCGCTTCCGCATCCGCCGCCCCGATCGGCGGCGGCGTCGCGCCGCCCTGCGATCGCGCCTGCATGGTCGGCATCGTGGATCGCTATCTCGCGGCGCTCGTTCGCCACGACGCGTCGGGCCTGCCGCTGAACCGCGACGTCAAGTTCACCGAGAACACGGCGCGGCTCAAGGTCGGCAGCGAAGGGCTCTGGGTCGGCGCGTCCGAGGCGCCCACGGGACCTCGCATCTACGCCGTCGATGTCGGCGCCGGCCAGGCCGGTTTCTACGGCGTCATGAAGGAGCGCGGGCGGCCGCTTATCATTGCGCTGCGCCTCAAGCTCGTGAACGGCCAGATCACCGAGATCGAGCACGTGCTCGCCCGCAACCTCCGCCCTGACGCCGTGAAGAACCTCGCGACGCCTCGGCCCGAGTTCGTGACGCCCGTGCCGCCGGCCGATCGCCTGCCGCGCCAGCAGATGGTCGACATCGCCGACAGCTACTTCGAGGCGATCGAGCACGTCGTCGAACCTTCAGGCCGCCGAGATCTTCAAGATCGATCACGGCCAAATCGTGGGCGTCGAGGCGATGGGCGCGTCGCTGCCCTACGGGACGAAGAGCGGTTGGGGCGAGTAGCCTGACATGCGACGCATGCGGCTCGCCGTCGTGACCGTCGCCGTGCTCGCCGGGTGCCGCATGGCGCCGGAAGCGGCGCCGCAGTCGACGCCGCCGCAGTCGACGCCGCCGCAAGCGGCCGCCCCGCAAGAAGCGGCGCCCGACACGACGGCGCAGCCGAGTGCGCACAACAGCCGCAACTCGCTCGACTGGGAGGGCGCGTACGCGGGCACGATTCCGTGCGCCGACTGTCCGGGCATCCGCATGCGAATCGAGCTGCGCGGCGACGGCACGTTCGAGCGCGCCCTGACGTACCTCGAAAGGAACGTCGCGCCGGTCGCCGACACGGGGTCGTTCGAGTGGGATAGCGCCGGCGCGAAAATCACGCTCGCCGCCGCCGGAAGCGAGCCGCAGCAGTATCAGGTCGGCGAGAACGTCCTGTTCCTCCTCGACCGCAACGGGCAGCGCATCACCGGCGAGCGCGCCGCCTTGTATCGGCTCGACAAGATCGTCAACGACCCGAGCGTCGAGAATATCCGCTGGTGGCTCATCGAGCTCGACGGGCGGGCCGTCGCGCCTCCGGCCGATCGCGAGGGCGCGTACTTCGAGCTCGACGCCGCGCAAGCGCGCGCGACCGGCAACGCGTCGTGCAATCGATTCTCCGGCCCGTACGAGCTCACGGCCGGCGGCCGCCTGCGCTTCGGCCCGAATCTCATCTCGACGAGAATGGCCTGCGACGATCTCGAGCAGGAACGCGAGCTATTCGACGTGCTGCAGCGCGCCGAGCACTACGCGCTGAGCGACGACGTGCTGTCGTTGAGCGGCGCGAGCACGGGGACGCTCGCACGGTTCCGCGCGGGCGACTAGCGGCCTGCGGGCGCGGGGCTTCACGTCAGCGCTCGGCGACTTCCTTCTTCCTAACGCTCGGCCCTCCTCTAGGGCCGCGCGCCGAACGAGCGCTCGCCCGGGATGTTCTCGTTTGTGTCAAGCGCTCGACAGTCGAGCGGCGCACTGCGGCGCAGCATTCTTCTCTACGCGATGCTCGGATCCGAAATCGGGAGGGGCACATGTCGTTCGGCGAAATCTCGAAGGAGCAGTGGAAGACACTGGCGGACTCGCTCGATGTCGAAGCGGCCGCGCTTCAAGCCGTAGCGGAAGTCGAGTCGTCGGGCGCGGGCTTCCTGCCGGACTCGATCAAGCCGAAGGTCCTGTTCGAGGGTCACGTCTTTCACCGGCTGACGGGCGGAACGTTCGACGCGGAGTATCCGAATCTCAGCTATCCCAAATGGGATAGAAAGAAGTACTCGGGAAGTCTCGCCGGCGAATGGGAGAGGCTAACCGCCGCCTGCCAGCTCGACCGGTCGGCGGCCCTTCAGTCCGCGAGCTGGGGCATGTTCCAGATCATGGGCTTCAATTACGTCTACTGCCGCTGCGCGGACGTCGAGGAATTCGTCGCGCTTCAGTACGACGGAATCGACGAGCAGGTCCAGTGCTTCGCGCGCTTCGTGGCGCGGCCGCCGTTCTTGTCCGCGCTGCGCTCGAGGCACTGGGACGAGTTTGCGGCGGCATACAACGGCCCGAGCTATGCGAAGAACGACTATGCCGGCAAGCTCGAGGCCGCCTACGAGGCGGCCAAGGCGGGTCAGCTCGCGCGCAGGGCGCAGCAAAAGCGCCGAGCCGAAGCGCCTTTGCCGCTGCCGCCGGGTAGGGAGCGGTTCGTGGCCGTCACGAGTCCGAAGCGGAAGACGCCTTCCCGCCGGCGCAACGTTCGCCCGGACCCCGTGGACCTCCGGGATTGGGAATATCGGCCCGCCATCTCGCAGGCTCCGAAGCCGGAGCTCGTGCCGGAGCACTTCTGTCCCGTGAAGGACCAGGGCGAGACGAACGCCTGTACGGGGTTCGCCCTTGCAGCCGTCATCGAGTACCTGCTCCGCGCCGCCAAGCGGCCCGGAGACAAATCCATCTCGGGCGCCATGCTGTACAGCATGGCGCGCCGCTACGACGAATGGTCGAACGACGACGAGAAGAAAGATACCGGATCGTCGCTGCGCGGGGCCCTCAAGGGCTGGTCGAAGCATGGCGCGTGCAGGGAGAAGCTCTGGGAAGACGGTAAGGAGATGCCGCGGCCGAAGAAGCCCGGCGAGAAGGGCGAGGACTGGTGGCTCGACGCCGTGAGGCGTCCCATGGGTGCGTACTATCGCATCGCGCCGCAGAACGTTCGCGACATCCATGTCGCCTTGAACGAGGTCGGCGTGGTCTACGCGAGCGCGCTGACGCACAAAGGATGGGACGACCTGCTGCGCGACACCGCGTCGCGGCCTCCCAAGTCGAGCGGCGAGCTGCCCGAGATCGCGGAAGGCAAAGGCGCGGACGATCAAGGCCACGCGTTCGCGATCGTCGGCTATACGCCGGCGGGGTTCATCGTCCAAAACTCATGGGGACCTGGCTGGGGGCGAGGGGGCTTTGCCGTCCTGCCTTATTCCGACTGGCTGCGCAACGCAATGGACTGCTGGGTCGTCCAGCTCGGCGTCGTGACCGTGGAGCACGAGGTCGTGGCGAAGGCGGAGACGATACGCGTAGCCGGCAAGGGCAGGGCGGCGCGCGCGGTGATTTCCGCGAACGAGACGCTCGGCAACCACGAGATCTCGCCGTTCGTGATCGACATGGAGAACGAAGGCAAGCTGAGCCAGCGAGGCCTCTTTCGGACCAAGGACGAGGATCTCGCCGCCTTGCTCACGACTCATTTGAAGCTCGCGCGCGATCGTTGGGAGCTTCGTGATGGCGAGCCCGTCGACGTCGCGATCTATGCTCACGGCGGTCTCGTCGGCGAGGAGGCGGCGGCGAAATCCGCACGCACGTGGGTGCCGCATCTCTACACGAATCGCATCTTTCCGATCTATCTCATGTGGGAGACCGGCGCGGTCGACACGCTGCGCGATCTGTTCCAGGACCTCGTGAAGGGCGAAGCCGAGCTCGCGGCCGCCGGCGGGCGATTCGAGCGCTTCAAGGAGCGCTTCGAGGAATGGAAGGATCAGCGCCTCGAAGGTCTCGCGCGTTTTCCGGGCGGCAAGATGTGGACGGAGATGAAGCAGAACGCGCAGGCCTTGTCCGGTCACGGCGATGCCGGCGTCGTCAAGCTCTTCAAGCTCTTCAAGAAGCCCGAGATTCGGCGGGTCGCCGGGCCGGTGCGCCTGCATCTGATCGGTCACTCGGCCGGCTCCATCGTGCACACGTATCTCGCCCGGCGTGCGCACGATCACAAGCTCAATGTCGCGTCGCTGTCGCTGCTGGCGCCCGCCGTGCGCTTGGACGACTTCCTGAAGCTACTCCGCCCCCTCGGCGTCGCCGCCGGAAAAGTGCCGACGCTGATCGCGCACCTGACGGACGCGGCCGAGCGGAGCGACGATACGTGCAAGCCGTACGGTCATTCGCTGCTGTATCTCGTCTCACGCTCCTTCGAGGAAGAGGAGGAGACGCCGCTCCTCGGCATGGAGCGGCACTTGATTCCCGCGCTCGCGACGAGCCTTTGGAACGCGGACACGCGGCAATTGCCGTGTCCCGGCGGTCATTGGGATCCGAGATCGGCGGCGACGCGCGCGACGACGCACGGCGGCGTGGACGACGACCCGGCCGTTCAAGAGGCCGTCGTTTCGTTCATCGAGAGCACGCGTGCGCCGGCGGCGGGCGTTGCACCGGCTCAACCGCCGTTCGCGATTGCGGCGCGCACGACGCGCGTGTCGAGGCGGACTTGAGCCGCGCTCAGGGCAGCGCGAACGCGACGAGCGTGTCGTCCGCGACGACCGCGACGTACTGCTTGCCGTCCTTGCCGCGATAGGTCATCGGGTTCGCGTTGACCTGCGCGTCGAGCTTGACGGACCAGAGCTCTTTGCCGGTCTTCGAGTCGAACGCGCGGAAGCGCCGGTCGTTCGTGGCACCGACGAAGACGAGACCGCCCGCCGTCACGCTGGGTCCCGCGCTGCCGCTGCCGCCCGTGAGGCGCTTGTCTTCGGGCAGCGCTTCGGTGATGCCGAGCGTGCTCTGCCAGGCGATCTCGCCCGTGTTCGCATCGACGGCGACGAGGCGAGACCACGGCGGCCGGTAGCAGGGCAGCACGGCGACGTTCTTGCCGTTCTCGTCCTTGAGCGGCGCGCTGAACGACGCGTAGGGACCCGCGCCGCTCACGCTCGCGCGGTCGTAGGGCGTCGTCGCGCCCTGTGTGCCGCGGCCGTAGTTCTCGCCGGGGCGCTTGCGCTCGATCCAGCCGACGAGCGACGTGTCGTGCGCGTTCACGAAAACGTAGCCCGTCGTCGGATCGGCTGCGGCGCCGCCCCAGTTGACGCCGCCCGTGCCGCCCGGCAGCTGGATCGTGCTTTTGGGCGGCGCGTCCCAGTCCTTGTACGCGAACGGCGTGAACGGGCCTGCGTTCTCGAAGCCGCCGCTCCTTTCCCAGAGCGCCTCGCAGGCCGCGACGTGCTGCGCCGAGGTGTCCTCGGCGCGCACGAAGTCGCGCTCCTTGTCGAAGGAGACGCGCGCGAGCGGCGCGGGCTTGGTCGGGAACGGCTGCGTCGGCGAATACCACTCGCCCGGCACGTCGCCTTTCGGCACGGGCCGCTCCTCGACGCCGAAGACCGGCTTGCCGGTCGTGCGATCGAGAATGAACATCCAGCCGGTCTTGCCGACCGAGGCGAGCGCCGGAACGCGCCGGCCGTCTTGCTCGATATCGACGAGCACGGGCGGGCTCGGCATGTCCGAGTCCCAGAGGTCGTGATGCACGGTCTGGAAATGCCAGAGATACCGGCCGGTCTTCGCGTCGACGGCGACGATCGAGTTGCCGAAGAGATCGTCGCCCGGGCGGTCGCCGCCCCAGTAGTTCGCGGCCGGGCCGGCGACCGGCATGTAGAGAATGCCGCGCGCCTCGTCGAGCGTCATCGACCAGGCCCAGACGTTGACGCCCGAGCGGTTGCGCCAGCCGTTGTCGAGCCACGTGTCGTGCCCGGTCTCGCCGGGCAGCGGCACCGTGTGGAAGTCCCAGAGGCGCTTGCCCGTGCGCGCGTCGAACGCACGCGTGTCGCCGGGCTCGGCGAGCTGCACCTCGCCGGTCGTCGCGCCGAGCATCACGATGTTCTCGTAGATCAGAGGGACGCCGTTCCACGGCACCGCGATGTGCACGACGCCGTCGCGGCCGAAGCCGGCCGCGGGCCGCCCCGTGCGCGCGTCGAGCGCGACGAGCGTCGGCCCCGCCGTCAGCAGGATGCGCGGGCCGCGCGCGCCGTCGCCGGGCCAGTACGCGACGCCGCGTGCCGTCGTCGTGAGCGGCGCGGGCAGCGTGCTGCGCCAGACCTCGCGGCCGGTATCGGCCTCGAGCGCGAGGACGGCGTCGCCGCCGGCGGGCAGGTACATGACGCCGTCGACGACGATGGGCGTCGCCTGAGGGTTGCCGCGGGGGCCGGGTCTCGCGTCGGCGGCGGCGCCTGTATCGTCGCCGGGCCGAGCGACCTTTGCGGTCCACGCTTGCGCGAGACGCGAGACGTTATCGGCGTTGATGTCGGTCAACGGCGAGTACCGCGTGCCGGCATAGTCGTGCCCATACATGGGCCAGTCGCCGGACGGCGGGGCCGAGCGAGCGGGCGCGGCGAGCGCGAGTTGCAGCAGCCCAGCGCCGAGCGCAAAGACCTGGGCCGTACGCGGTGTGTGCAGCATGACGAATCCTCCCCCCCAAAACGAACAGCGTTCGTGACGGCCGGCCGCACGTCGGCGAGGCGCCCGGCGAAATACGAGTGTACGCGCCACAAACGGCGCTTGTCGCTGCGCCGCGTGCGCTATTCGAGCCGGCGTTCGACGCGGAGGAGTGGGAAGTCGAGCGGTGATCCTGCTCGATACGCATGCGTTGATCTGGTGGCTGGCCGAGCCGAGGAAGCTGTCGGCCGCGGCGAAGAAAGCGATCAATGTCGCGGCCAAGAGGCGAGGTGTCTCGATTTCTGCGGTGAGCCTTTTCGAGATTCGCCGCCTGATCGACCGCGGGAGGCTCGAGCTCGGCATCGATCCGGAACAGTGGTTCTCGGCGTTGCGCTCGCTCCCGGAGCTCGACGTCGAGCCGGTCTCCGCCAATGTCGCTTGGGCCGCGGGCGGCTTCGGCGCGTCGCTGTGCCGCCTAAGGTGCCCGGCACCACGGTGACGAAGGGCCTGCCGCGCGAAGTCCCGTGCTCCCTTGGCCTCGTCACGGCTGGTTGCCGGAGATGGTCACTGTGCCCGCGACGTTCCGCGCCGCGGCGAATGCCCGGGCGTCGTCGTCGCTGAAACCGGTGTTCCCCGTGATCGCCAGATTCCCCGCGATGCTGCCCATCGCGATCGTCGACAGCCGCAGTCCCGTGTTTCGCTCGATGCTTACGAGCCCGACGTTCGTGGTGCCGGCATCGCGCGCGAGAATCTCGTTGCCGATC
>DASTSM010000372.1:0-2603 GCA_035760685.1 Gammaproteobacteria bacterium
CAGCAGAAAGATGCTGAAGTCGTACTCGCCGTCGAGCGGGAAGTTGTGATGGAACAGGCCGCCGCCGCGCGTGCCGAGCGGGAGCCCCGGGATGTTCTCGCTCTGCGCGAGATCGGGCGGCGCGCGGTACACCGTGGTCACAGCCGGCGTATTCGGATCCCCGACCGCGAGAGCCGCGATCTTCGTCGAGGCGCCGAGATACTGCTCGAGCAGCGACGGCGACACGCGCAGGATGTCGGCGATGTTGTCGAAACCGTAGCCTTCATCGTCGGCCGGCAGGTAGTCGGCGGGGTCGATGTCGAGCGCGAGCAGGTCGCGGATGGCGTTGCCGTACTCGGTGCGATTCAGGCGGTGAATGCTCGAGGGACCGGGATTCGGATGCTGCGCGGCGGCCGCGTCTAGCCGCTCCTCGAGGAACGCGACGAGCGCGTCCACGGTCTTCGCATCGGGCCGGCGCGCGTTGCCGCCCGGCGGGGGCATGAGGTGCCCCTGAAGCTTCATGATGACCTTTTCCCACTGCGCGGGATTCTCGGTCACGTGCGCGAAATCCGGGTGGTCGAGCGACATGTCGCCGACGCGCTCGGTGTCGTTGTGGCAATCCGTGCAATAGGTGTGAACCGTCTTCGTCTGCTGCGCGACGAGGGCTTGCTCGGACGGCTGGCAGGCGCAGAGCACGGCCGCGGCGCCGAAGGCCGCGCCCGTTCCGAAAACGATTCGAAGTCTTCCCGTCATGGTCCTTCGATCTTCCTTCTCGATGTGCGCCGCGCGCGGGGCCGGCGTTCGCCTCGAGCGCGACTCGAAAAATGCCATTCGTTGCCTTTCGCCGACACGGGTCAATGTACCATTTGACCGCTTCGGCCGCACCCGAGCGCAAGCGGCCGAACCCCTGGTTACGGGAGCGCGAACACGACGAAGGCGTCCGCCTCGGGCGGGCTCGGATTGTCGATCGCGGCGGCGCCCGACGCCGTGACGCCGACGTACTGCTTTCCGTCCCGGCCTAGATACGTGACGGGGACCGCGTGCGCGCTCATGGCGAGCTTCGCGGACCAGAGCTCCTGTCCGCTTCGCGAACCGAACGCGCGGAAGCGCCGATCGTTCGAGGCGCCGATGAAGACGAGCCCGCTCGCCGTCGTGATCGGCCCGCCCATGTTGAGCCGGCCCGTGCGCTGCTTGCCTTCGGGCAGCGAGTCCGTGATGCCGAGCGGCACTTGCCATGCGACGTCGCCCGTCGTCGCGTCGATCGCGAAGAGGCGGCCCCAGGGCGGCTTCTGACACGGCCACGCGTCCTCGCCCGACCCGGCGATGTTGCCGCTCTCGGGATCGCCCTCGGAGGCCTGAAAGCGGGACGTCGGACCGACCGCGCTGTTGCGCCGATAGGGCAGCGGCGAGCCCGCGGGCGAGCGCTCGATCCAGCCGAGGCTCGCCTCGTCCTGCGTATTCACGAAGTAGAGACCGAGCGAGGGATCGGACGCCGTCCCGCCCCAGTTCGCCCCGCCGATCGAGCCCGGGAACAGCACGAGGGAAACGGGCGGCGCGCCCGGCGCTCGGAAAGGATACGGCGTGAACGACCCCGCGTTGACGAGACGGCCGCTGCGCTCCGCGAGGTTTCGGCAGAAGGCCGCGTGCGCTGGTGTCGTGTCCTCGGCCGTCACGATGTCGCTCGCCGCGAACGAGACGCGCGAGAGCGGCGGCGGCTTGACCGGGATCGGCTGCGTCGGCGACGCGGCTTCGCCCGGCACGTCGCTCGCGGGAACGCGCCGCTCCTCGATGCCGAAGACGGGCTCGCCCGTGACGCGATTCAGAATGTATAGGTAGCCCGTCTTCGCGGCGACGGCGAGCAGCGGCACGCGCTCGCCGCCGATCGTCGCGTCGAGGAGTCCCGGCGGCGACGGCACGTCGTAGTCCCAAAGGTCGTGATGCACGACTTGGTAGTGCCATAGGCGCTTGCCCGTATCGACGTCGATCGCGACGATCGAGTTGCCGAAGAGGTTGTCGCCGGGGCGGTCGCCGCCGTAGTAGTCGAAGGGACCGGGTGCATCGAAGACGCCGTAGAGCGTGCGGCGCTCCGCGTCGATCGTCATCGAGAACGGCCAGTGCAGCGCGCCCGAGTTGTTGCGCCAGGCCTCGTCCTTCCAGCTCTCGTGGCCCGGCTGGCCTTGCTGCGGAACCGACAGAAATTCCCAGACCTCGCGTCCCGTGCGCGCGTCGTAGGCGCGGACGCCGCCGGGCGGCGTGTTCGAGCCGACGATGACGAGGCTCTCGAACACCGTCGGCGCGCCCTCGTAGCTCACGGGCATCTCGACGACGCCGGCGTCGCCGAACTCGCGCGCGGGCTCGCCGCTCTTCGAATCGAGAGCGATGAGCCGCTTGTTCGAGGTCAAGAAGATGCGCGCGCCGAGGCGGGCGTCGCCGGGCCAGTACGCGGCGCCGCGGCGCGACGGCGTGCCGCGCTCGATCTCGCGGCGCCAGACCTCGCGCCCCGAATCGCCCTCGACCGCGACGACCGCCGTCGGGGTCGTCAGATAGACGACGCCGCCGACGACGACCGGCGTGTACTCCGACCCGCCCGAGATCGTGCCCGCCGTCGGGTGTGCGCCCAGCGT
>DASTSM010000373.1:0-3170 GCA_035760685.1 Gammaproteobacteria bacterium
CGGTCATGACGACGGGCAGGCCGAGCGCTTTGCCGATCAGCACGGCCGCGACGGCGTCCGGATACAGGAAATGCGCGTCGAGAATCACGTCGTCCCGGCGCGGCTCGGCGAGCCGCGCCACGAGGCCGCGCGCCGCGCGCGCCCACAGCCACGGATCGATCCAATTCGTGATTCGCGGCAGCGTCGGGACCGGAGCGTAGGTGACGGGAATGCCGCGGCGCTCCGTCGTGCGGCTGCTCCGCTCGGCGAACGCTGAGGCGCCCGGCCGGAGCGCGACGACCTCCGCCGTCAACTGGCCGCCGGCGACGAGCTGCACCAAGCGCTCCTCGACGAATATGCCGTGCCGCGGCGAGTCGTCGCTCGGATAGAGGTTCGTGAAGGTCAGGAGCCGCATCTCACGCGGAGGCCGTCGCGGCCTCGCGGAAGGACGCCTCGCGCAGCACGGGCGGCGCGCTCGAGCCCTCGAGGAAACCTTCGAACATGAGCAGCGCCCACAGGATCGCGCTGTAGTCGCGCCTGCCCGAACGGTGATCGGCTCCGATTCGGCGCAGCCGGCCGACGTCGAACATGCCGCAGCCCGCGAGCACGCTGCCTTCGAGCGCGGCTGTCATCCTCTCGACGAGCGAGCCGCGGAACCAAATGTCGAGCGGGACCGCGAAGCCCATCTTCTCGCGGTAGAGGACCTCCCTGGGCAACACAGGCTCCAAGGCCCTCTTGAGAACGCGCTTGCCCTCGCCGCCGCCGAGCTTGACGCTCGCGGGCAGCGCGGCCGCCCATTCGACGAACCGATAGTCGAGGAACGGAACGCGCACCTCGAGGCTGTGAGCCATGCTGGCGCGATCGACTTTGGTCAAGATGTCGCCGGGAAGATAGGTCTTGTAGTCGAGGTATTGCACCATCGAGAGGGCGTCGGGGAACGATCGTCCCGCGAGGTGACCGCGGAAGACCTCCGCGGCCTCGTACCCCTCGAGCGCGCGATGCATGTCGCCCGAGAAGAGCTTCCTCCGGTTCTCGGCCGTGAAGATCGAGACGCCGTGGAGATACGCTTCGGCCGGGTCTCGCGCGAGCGCCTCGAACGTCGTCTTGCCGCGCAGGACGCGCGGCGCCCAGTCGAGCTTCGGATACCAGCGCCCCAAGGCGCCGAACACCGGCCTGCGGATCGCCTCGGGAATCCTCTCTCGGATCGCCTGCTCCATCGCGAACAATCGATAACGGCGATAGCCGAGGAAATCCTCGTCGCCTCCGTCCCCCGACAACGCGACGGTGACATGGCGCCGCGCGAGCTCGCAGACGCGGTAGGTCGGGATCGCGGAGCTGTCGGCGAACGGCTCGTCGTAAAGACCGACGAGCTTCGCCAGCAAGCCGTAGTCGGATGCTTCGACGACTTCCGTCCGATGGTCGGTTTGCTTGGCCTCGGCCACGAGCCGGGCGTACGCCGATTCGTCGTAGCGCGGCTCGCGGAAACCGATCGAGCACGTCAGAAGATGCGGCGTGCCGATCTCGCGCATCATCGCGACGACCGCGCTCGAGTCGATGCCTCCGGAAAGGAAGGAGCCCAAGGGGACATCGGACACGAGCCGCAGCCTCACGGCCTCCTCGAGGCGTTCTCGGAGCTCGGCCTCCATGCGCTCGGCTTCGAGCGCGGCCGATCCCGAAACCTCGAGCGGGACGTCCCAGTAGCGGCGCGGGACGGGCCGGGCGCGTCCGCGCCTGAACGTCAGGCAGTGGCCCGGCGCGAGCTTCTTGACCTGCTTGAAGATCGTTTTCGGGTCGGGCACGTAGCCGAAGCAGAAGTAGTCTTCCACGGCGGTCGGGTCGACGTCCCGCGGGAGCTGCGGATGCAGCAAGAGCGCCTTGAGCTCGGATGCGAAGATGACCTGTCCGTCGGGAAGCTCGGCGTAATAGAGCGGTTTGACTCCGAGACGATCGCGGGCGAGAAACAGCGTCTGCCGGTTGCCGTCCCAGATCGCGAAGGCGAACATGCCGTTGAACCGGCCGAGGCACTCTTCGCCCCACTCCTCCCACGCGTGCACGATCACTTCGGTGTCGCAGCGCGTTCGGAAGCGATGCCCGCGATTCACGAGCTCTCGCTCGATCTCGAGGAAATTGTAGATCTCCCCGTTGTACGTGACGACGACGCTGCAGTCCTCGTTATAGAGCGGCTGCTTGCCCCCCTCGAGGTCGATGATCGAGAGGCGCCGATGGCCGAAGCCGACGCCCGGCTCGAGGTGAAAGCCTTCTCCGTCGGGTCCGCGGTGCACCATCGAGTCGTTCATCGCGCGCAGCAGCGTTTCGTCGATGGGGCGCCGATGCTCGAGGTCCACGATTCCAGAAACGCCGCACATGGCTCAGGCCTCCGCCAGGCTTTCTTCGTAGAGACGCCGATAGTGCTCGAGCATCTTCCCGAGCGAAAAATGCTCGAGCACGCGCGCCCGCGCTTCCCGGCCGTGCTGAGAGCGCGCGCTCGGTTCCCGCGCGTAGGCGACGATCGCGGCCGCGAGGGACGCGGGATCCGCCGGCGGCACGAGTCGGCCCGTGCATCCGGGCTGGACGAGCTCGAGATTGCCGCCCGTCGCAGTCGCGATGACCGGCAGGCCCGAGGCCATCGCTTCGAGTATCGTGTTGGAGATCCCCTCGCGCAGCGAGCCGAGCACGAAGATATCGAAGCTGCGCAGAATCTCGGGAATGTCGTCGCGGCTGCCGGGCAGCCAGGCGGCGCTCGCGGCTCCCGCCTCCGCCAGCCGGGCGAGAGCTTTCGCATGCAGCGCGCCGTCGCCGACCATGACGAGGCGCAACGAGTCGTCGAGACCGGCCGCCGCGCGCGCGCGAATGAAGGCTTCGACGAGGTTCAACGGGTCCTTGATCTCGGAAAACCGCGTGACGCTGCCGACGACGATCGAGCCCGGCGCACGGAAGCCGTCGGGAAGAGGATCCGGATCGGTGTCCCGGCGGGGCCTGAATCGCTCCGTATCCACGCCGTTCCAAATCCTCGTGACCTTGTCGGGCCGAATGCGCACGGTATCGACGAGCCAGCGGCGCAGGTCCTCGGAGACCGTCACGAACGCCTTGACGAACCGACCGAACGTGCGGCGCAGCAGTCTGTACTTGCGGCTCGTGCCGTCCGGATCGAAGACGTCCCAGCCGTGCTCGCCGTGTATTCGGATCGGCAC
>DASTSM010000374.1:0-2311 GCA_035760685.1 Gammaproteobacteria bacterium
TCGCGGCCGAGGGCAAGGCGCAGTCCTTCGGCCGCGGCCGCGCCCGGCGTTGGATGACGCCGCCCGTGCCGGGATTCACGACGGCGTTGCTGCTCCCCGCGGCGCTCCCGACCGCGTAGCATGGCGCCCATGAACCGATCCGCAGACGAGCGATCCGAGGCCGACCGAGCCGACGCCCAGCGATCGGGCGCCGGCCCATCCGACCCGATGCGATCAGACGCCGAAATCGTCCGCGAGTACGGGCCCTTCGCGGGCGTCGACGCCGTGCACGGCCTGACGTACGACGGCCGGCAAGTCTGGTTCGCCGCGGGCGACAAGCTCCACGCGCTCGATCCCGAGAGCGGCAAGACCGTGCGCGCGCTCGACGTCCCGGCGCACGCCGGCACGGCCTTCGACGGCAAGCACCTTTATCAGATCCACGCGGATCGCATTCAGAAGATCGATCCGGAGACCGGCACCGTGCTCGGCACGATTCCGGCCCCGGGCGGCGGCGCCCTCTCGGGCCTCGCCTGGGCCGAGGGCTCGCTCTGGGTGGGGCACTATCACGCTCGAAAGATCTACGAGATCGATCCGGACTCCGGACAAATCCTGCGCACGCTCTCGTCCAACCGCTTCGTGACCGGCGTGACCTGGGTCGACGGCGAGCTTTGGCACGCGACGCTCGAAGGCGACGAGAGCGAGATTCGGCACGTGGATCACCGAACGGGAGACGTCCTCGAAACGCTCGCGCTGCCGGCCGGAGTGGGCGTGTCGGGGCTCGAGTCCGACGGCGGCGACCGGTTCTTCTGCGGCGGCGGCCGCAGCCGAAAGATCAGAGCCGTGCGGCGGCCGGCGCGACGCGCTGCCCGCGGCTAGCCGCAGGCTTTCTCATCGGCCTGCTAGGCAAAGACCGTCTCCTTTCGCGCTTGCAACGCGCGCGCGAGAAAATCCCAGCCGGCCTCGTATCCCTCCGGCGTCTCGAGCCGATTCACCTGCAGGATGAAGGGCGCCCAGCGCGCATAGACGTATGCGTCGCCGAGCGAGTGCTCGCGGCAAATTTCGTCCAGGCGCAGGACGGCCTCGTCGGCCTCCGGCGTCGCGGGATCGGCGCCCGAATCGACGAGAGGCTTCACGCTGCCGATGACCTCGCGGAGCGCCTGCGCCCACCGGGACGCCCGAGCCGCGGCGTGAAAGAAGTCGACCGTGCGCGGAGAGACGCCGTCGTGCGGACCCTCGCCCGCGATGCCCGGGAAAGAGCGCGCCTCCGCCTCCGCGCGCAGCCCCATCCACTTAGCCGTGACCGTCGCATTCCATTCGAGCAAGCGCGCGGTGCGCTCGTAGACGCCGCATTGAAGAAGCAGCGCGTTGTGCATGTCGACGAGGGCCTGAACCTCCGGCGACGCGGGATCGGCTCCGCGGTCGGCCAGCCTTTGGAGCTTCCGAAAGAGATCCCGCTGCCCCTCCGCGAAAGCTTTGGTTTTCTCGACCTCCTCCGGATGCTTCGCCCACCACGTGCTCCATGCACGCTCTTCCTCGGGCGTGATGAGCTCGTTGATGAGGTCGCGCAGCACGAAGGCCGGATTCTTTCGCATGTCCGTGCTCCTTGCCGTTTCGGCGGACTTGATCAAATCGCAGAGCTCGTCGAGCGACAGCTCCTCGTTCAGCTGCAGTCGGCTCCGGGCGGCCTCGATCAGAGCGAACGCGCGCTCGGCCGCCGCGAGCTTGGTCTTCCACGCCTCCGCTTGGACATCGAGGATGCGCAGCAGCGACGGCGGATGCGCGGCCAGCACTTGCCGAATCTGCGCGAGCGTGAGGCCGAGGGACTTGAGGATCACGATGATGTTGAGGCGGGCGAGATCGCCGGGACCGTATCGCCGCCATCCGTTCCCCGAGCGCGCCGGATTCAGAAGACCCTCGCGCTCGTACACGCGAAGCGCGCGGACCGTGAGACCCGTGCGCTTCGCGCATTCGCCCGCCGCGATCCATTTTTCGTCGTGATCCGCCATTGCCGGAGCGGACTTTAAGGTATGACGTTGGGTCAGGCTCAAGAGGCGGGCCGCTGCGGCACCGAGCGGCTCACGCGCTGCCGTCAAGCAGCGAGGCGCGCGCCGGCGCCGCGGCGGCGCGGGGGCGCGCCGGCGCGCCGGCGAAGGCCGCCGCGCCCGCCGTCCGTCGGCCCCGCTAAGCCCTGCGGACGTCGCTTGGCACCGCGGGGGACTTGGAGACCCCACCAAGGGCCGGCACCGGGTTCGCCTCCGCCGCGTGACCCGCGGCCACGCTCGAATCGGCCGCCGCGGCGTTCACAAGAGCCGCCGCGCCCGCCTGCGCCATC
>DASTSM010000375.1:0-16058 GCA_035760685.1 Gammaproteobacteria bacterium
ATGTCGGCATGGGTCACGTGCGGAATTTGTTTTGCAGCCACTGCCAATCCTCGGAAGGACATGATGAAGGCCGAGGTTAGCAATCTCGAGTCGCCTCGAAAAGCATGAGGACGCATCGCCGCGCCCGATCCCAGCGCGCAATCGCTGCAGCCCGGCGTACGCATGCTCGCCGACTGCTTAGCGCGTTTCCATCGCGCATCCGCCCTACCCTTCGAGGTACACTATCCCTCATATCCCTACCGGTAGGATAGGATGAAGCTGGCGCCGCGCCGAGAACCACGCGCCCGTATTCGAGAACGCTTCGCGCCGAGGGCCCTAGTCAGCGGCGCCGATGTATGGAGCTCAACGTACTGACGACGCTATCTCGGAGGAGACTAATGACCTCTTTGATCGACTTCTTGCAAACAGGCACCGGCAACGCGGCACTGCTGTTTCCGAGCGCCCTGATCCTCGGCGCGCTGCACGGGCTCGAGCCCGGCCACTCGAAGACGATGATGGCGGCGTTCATCATCGCGGTGCGCGGCACCGTCCTGCAAGCCGCGTTGCTCGGCGTGTCCGCGACCGTGTCGCACACGCTCGTCGTCTGGATCGTTGCGCTCGGCGGCATGTATTTGTGGCAAGGCGCCGATGTGGAATCGATCGAGCCGTATCTTCAAATCGGATCGGCCGTGTTGATCGTCGCGATCGCCGCCTGGATGGTGCTTCGCATGCGTGCGCAAGGCCGCAACGGGCATTCTCACGCGCACGATCACGATCACGATCACACCCATGCTCACGACCACGATCACGGGCACGGACACGGGCACGGGCACACCCATGCTCACGACCACGACCATGCCCACGACCACGCACACGGCCATAGCCATGACCACGTCCATGACCATGACCACGTCCATAGGCACGCACACGATCCTCACGCGCACGGTCACGCCGCGCTCCGCCGCATCGATACCGGCCATGGCGTCGTGGCGCTCGAGATCTACGAGGCGGGCGTCCCGCCGCGATGGCGGCTTCGCACGGAACGCGGCCGCGCATGGCAGGACCACGAGGTCAGCGTCGAAATCGTCCGCCCCGGCGGAGCGCGCGAGACGTACGGCTTCGTGAATCGCGGCGGCTACCTCGAATCGGTAGAGACGATTCCGGAGCCGCACCAGTTCACGGCCAACTTGAGCCTTCAGCATGCCGGGCACACGCACGACTATGCCCTCGCCTACACGGAGGAGCACGAGCACGCGCACGCGCACGCGCACGCGCACGAGCACGAACACGCGCCGGCTTTCGTCGGTCACGGCGAGAACGACGACGATTCGCCGGCTTTGGCTCACGCCTCGAGCCACGAGCGCTCGCTAGCCCTCGGCCGCACGGAGGACCACGGCCACGGCCACGACCACGGCGACGACCACGCGCACGGCCTCGAACTCGGTGACGAAACGGTTCAGGACGCCCACGCGCTCGCCCACGCGAACGACATCCGCCGGCGTTTTGCGAGTCGCGACGTGACGACCGGCCAGATCGTCCTATTCGGCCTGACGGGCGGCCTGATCCCGTGCGGTGCGGCCGTCACGGTGCTGCTGCTATGCCTCCAGCTGAAGAAGCTCTTGCTCGGCGCCGTGCTGGTCTTCTGCTTCTCCGTCGGCCTCGCGCTCACGCTCGTCGCCGTCGGCGTCGCGACGGCCGCCGGTGTTCAGCACGCCGCGCGCCGGCTGCCGTGGTTCGACACGGTAGCGCGACGGGCGCCGTACCTCTCGGCGGCACTGATTCTTGTCATCGGCTGCGTGGTCGGCTACCAAGGATTCAGCGCTCTCGCGGCCGGAGGCGGCTGAAGGGGCTGGGCGTCTGCTTCTAACAGACCGATCGGTATGGTCCGCCATGCCGCGCCAGGCGCCGAACGCTTATGTCGCGACGGGACCTCGAGCGCGAGCCGCGCCTGCGGCCACTCCCGAACTCCGGCCCGCGGAACGGATCTAATTTACCTGTGGCGCTGATGACGTTAACCGAGATCGATTAACGTCTGCTAACGTCCAAGAACCGTTATTGACGTGACGCGGACTTCCGCGCGGAGCGATGATATCTTTATTGCCCTAGTGGCAGCGCGGGTTCCGAATCGTAGTCGATGACGTGTCCGCCGGGACCGCCTGCTCTATCCAGGAGCTGTCTATGCACATTATGGAAGGGTTCCTGCCTGCCCGGCACTGCATCGCGTGGGCAGGCGCATCAGCACCTTTCGTGATCCATGGCGGTATCAAGTTGCGCAACGTCATGCGCGACCATCCCCAGGCCCGGCTCACTCTCGCGGCCTCCGGCGCTTTCACGTTCGTGCTGTCGGCTCTTAAGATGCCGAGCGTCACGGGGTCCTGCTCGCACCCCACGGGCACGGGTCTCGGCGCAGTCCTGTTCGGCCCTCAAGTCATGAGCGTCATCGGCGCAATCGTGCTGTTGTTCCAGGCTTTGCTGCTCGCACACGGCGGGATCACGACCTTAGGCGCAAACATTTTCTCCATGGCGATCGTCGGCCCCTGGGTGAGCTATGGGCTTTGGCGTCTGTTCCGGTCGCTCGGCTTATCCATGGCGGTCGGCGTCTTCGTCGGCGCCGCCCTCGGCGATCTCGCGACTTATGTCACGACGTCGATCCAGCTCGCGCTCGCCTGGCCCGACGCCGCGAGCGGCTATGTCGGCGCGTTTTTGAAGTTTGCGGGCATCTTCTCGATCACGCAGGTGCCGCTCGCGATCGCCGAAGGGCTGCTCACGGTCGTCGTCATGAACGCGCTATCGGAAAAGACCAACGTGCTCGACGAGCTCGGTCTCGTTCATAGCCAGCCCACATGACCGGTCAGCGCAAACTCATTTCGCGGCGGACGAGCTATCTCCTGCTGCTCGCGGTGCTCGCGCTCGTGGTCCTGCCTCTCGTTTTCGCGAAAGGCGACTTCGGCGGCTCGGACGACCAAGCCTCTGCAGCCGTCTCGGCGAGCCAGCCGGGTTTCAAGCCTTGGTTCGAGCCGATCTGGAAGCCGCCGAGCCCCGAAATCGAGAGCCTGCTGTTCGCCGTGCAGGCCGCGATCGGCGCCGGCGTCATAGGCTACGTTCTCGGTCGCATTCACGGCTCGAACAAGCAACGTGAGGCGCAAGAAGGCAAAGCACCCCCTCACGATGTCCCACATTGATACCAGCGCCAATCTCAACCGCTGGCGCAAGAAGTCTCTCGCGGAAAAATCGCTGCTCTCCTTCGGGATGCTGGCGATCGCCGTCAGCGTGCCGTCGTGGCAAGCCACGCTGCTGATCGCCGCGATCATGACCGCGGCCACGCTGCTCGGCGCCCGCGTGGTTCCGAGCGTTTGGTGGAAGGCGTTCACGGCGCCGCTCGGCTTCCTGCTGATCGGCGTTCTGACGATCGCGTTTCAAGTGCATCACTGGCGCATCAGCCTCGCGCCCGGCGGCATCGAGCTCGCGGCGCGGCTCGCGGCGCGTGCGTTCGCGGGCATCACGTGCCTGCTCTTCATCGCCCTGACGACGCCGGCCGCGGATCTCATCGCCGGCCTCCGGCGCATCGGCATACCCGCGGAAATCGCCGAGATGACTCTGCTGATGTACACGTTCCTTTTCCTGCTGACGGATACTGCGGAGACGATGAACGCGGCGCAAATCGCTCGGCTCGGCCACGCTACCTACGGCCGGCACATGAAAGCGCTGAGCCTGCTCATCGCGAACCTCATGCCGCGCGCGCTGTCGCGGGCGCGCGCTCTCGAGGTCGGTCTTGCCGCGCGCGGATGGCGCGGTGAGCTGGCCGTTTTGAGCGCCGTTTCGCCGGCTTCGCCCAAAGTGATCGCGGGCGTTCTCGGCCTCGAATTGTTGGTGCTGGCCATCGGGCTCGCGACGATATGACCCTCCTCGAAGCGCGCAACATCAGTCACACCTATCCCGGCAGCGTCCGGGCGCTGAACAGCCTCACGCTGCGGATCGAGCGCGGCCGTCGCCTCGCCATTCTCGGCGCCAACGGCTCCGGCAAGACGACGCTGCTCCTGCACTTGAACGGCACGCTCAAACCGCGCATGGGCGAGGTGCTGCTCGACGGCGAGCCCGCCCGCTACGACCGCGCGTCACTGATCGAGTGGCGCAAGCGAGTCGGCCTCGTGCTGCAGAACGCGGACGACCAGCTGTTCGCCCCGACGGTCGCCGAGGACGTCTCCTTCGGACCGCTGAATCTCGGCCTGAGCGAAGCGGAAACCCGCGATCGCGTAGAGAGCGCGCTCGCCGCCCTGCACATCCTCCACCTGGCCGATCGATCGACCCACATGCTCTCGTTCGGCCAGAAGAAGCGCGTGGCCATCGCGGGTCTCGTCGCGATGCAACCACAGGTTCTTCTGCTCGACGAGCCGACGGCGGGCTTGGATTATCAAGGCACCGAGGATCTGCTCGCCGTGCTCGAAGGGCTCGAGCGCCGCGACACGACGCTCGTCTTCACGACTCACGACGTCGAGATGGCTTATCGGTTCGCCGACGACGTCGCGTTGTTCGACGCGGGCACGACGCTCGCGCAAGGCCCGATCCTCGAGGTTCTCGCGAACGAGGAACTCGTGCAGCGGGCCCGGCTCTCCATGCCGTTTCTTCTGAAGCTCGGACTCCAGGCCCGAGTCGCCGGACTCCTGAGCGCGGACGACCCGCTGCCGCGCACACCCGAAGCGGCGCTCGCGCTGCTGGGCGGCCCCATGCCCGCTGCTAAGCGGACCTTGATCGATATCGCGTCTGCCGAGCCGTGAACGCGCTTTAGGCCGCGGCCGCGTTCTGCGCCCCCGTCTCGTCGAACAACAGCAGCCGGCCCGCGTTGCCGAGGCCTAAGAACGTGCTGAGGTTGTGCAGCAGCGCCGCGATGATCGGCGCTTCGACGCCGAGCATGCCTGCGCCCGCGAGCACGGTCAGCACGACGGCGAACCCGAGCCCGATCCCGACGTTCACATAGATGGTCCGGCGGCACTGCCGGCTCAGGCGAATGCAGGTGCCGAGGCGGCGCAAGTCGTTCGTCATGAGCGCGAGGTCCGCCGAGGCCAACGCCACGTTGGCTCCCTGAGTCCCCATCGCGACGCCGACGGCCCCCGCGCGCAGCGCGAGCGAGTCGTTGATGCCGTCGCCGACGACCATGGGGCGATGGCCGGCGTTGATCTCGTCGAGCACGCGGTCCATCTTCTGCTCGGGCAGCATCTCGGCCCAAACCTCTTCGATGCCGACTTCGGACGCGACCTGCTTCGCGACGGCCGTTCGATCGCCCGTCAGCAGCACCATGTGCTCGATGCCGAGATCTTTGAGATCGTGTACGGCCGGCATTGCGCTCGGGCGCAGGCGATCGAGGAACAGCAGCCAACCGAGGAATTGGCCGCCGCGGCTCACGCCCGCGATGGGTCCGTTGTAAGCAGGAGGCGGCGGCACCGTGACGCCGATGCGCTCGAACAAGTCGGCGCGGCCGAGAGCCACGGATTCCCCCTCGTATTCGGCCGTCACGCCGAAGCCGCCGAGCTCGCGCGCCTCATCGAGAGCCAAGTGCTCGGCTTTCGGAACCGCCGCGGCCGCCGCGCGGCTCAACGGATGATTGCTCGACGCGCCGAGACTCGCGGCGAGCCGCCGCAAGAAGCCGTCGTCGACGCCGTCGCTGGGCCGCGTATCGGCGAGACTCAGATCGCCGGCCGTGATCGTGCCGGTCTTGTCGAAGATGACGGAGGAGACGTCGGCGAGGTGCTCGAGGAACGCCGAGCCCTTGATCAAGATGCCGTGCCGTGCCGCGACCGCAATGGCGGCGACGGCCGTCGCCGGCGCCGCGAGCACGAGGGCGCAGGGGCACGACGCGACGAGCACGGCGAGCATCGCGGGCACGTTGCCGCTGATGAGCCACGTTCCGCCCGCGATCAGCAGCACGATCGCCATGTACTGACCGGCGTATTTGTCCAGCAGCCGAGTAACCGGAGGCTTTGCATTCTCCGCCTCCCGCATGAGCGCGATGATGCGGCCGATCGTGCTCTCGTCGCCGACGCGCGTGAGCTCGACTTGCAGCAGACCGTCGAGATTCATCGCCCCCGCGAGCGCCTGCCCGCCCGGAGCGACTTCGACCGGGACGGATTCGCCCGTGAGCGACGCGAGGTCGAGGCTCGAGGTACCGCGCTTTACGACTCCGTCGGCCGGCACCCGATCGCCCGCGCGCAGCTCGATGAGATCGCCGACCTTGAGCTCCTCGGTCGGGACGAGCTCGGTGCCGCCGTCCGAACGAAGGCGCCGGGTCTTGACGTTCGTGAGCCCCCGCAGCGCCTTCACCGCCTCGTGCGAGCCGAGCATGCTGCGCTCTTCGAGCACGTGGCCGATCGTCATGATGATCGGCAGAAACGCCGCGGTCATGAGATCGCCCGTGGCCCAGGCGGCCACGAGCGCGAGCGCAACCAGCCGATCCGTGATGCCGTGCAAGCTCGGATGGCGCAGGCTCGCCCACGCTTCGACGAACACGGGAATCGCGACGAGCGCCGCGCCGAGACCCGCCACGAGGTCGGCGATTCCGCGCTCGGCCGGCAGAAAGAAGTGAATGCTCCCGGCTACGACCAAGAGGCAGAGCGCCGCGAGCGCGAGCGTGAGCCGCAGGCCGAGGATCAGGCGCTCGGCCCGACTCAGGAGCTGCGTCGGTTGGCCGCTGCTGTCGATCTCCGCCTGCACCGCCCCCGCGGTCGTATCGAAAAAGGGTCCAGGGGTGGCCGAACTGGAAGTGCTCATTTCTGGTTTCCCCGTAGTACGAACCGTGCGCCGCTGTCGGGATCGACCAAAGTCACCGAGCTCGTGCGTCCGACGATGTCGGCGATGCCCTTGCGGTACTCCCGCAGCAAAATGCTGCCGCGCGTCTCGCGCGTCGCCTCTTCCTCGAGCGCACTGATCCTCGAAGTATCGACAGAGGCCTTGCTGATCAGTTCCTTGGCCGTCGCCTCGGCCGAGCTCAACAAGCGCTCGCTTTCGGCCGCCGCTTCCTGCCGGCGGCGTTCGGCGTCGGTGCGCGCCATCGCGATCGCGCGGTCGGCGGCCTGTGAGGCCAGCAGCACGCCGTCGAACGCCGTCTTAGCCTCCGGCGGCAAATAGGCCGTCATGTCGATCCGCTCGACCTCGATGCCGAGCGGGCTGCCGGCCGCCGCGAGCTCCTGAAGTCGACCGTTGACCGCTCGGAGCAGAGAGTCGCGGACCTCCGCGCGCAACGTCGTCACGGCTTGCGTACCGTCGCCGCCCGCGTCGCCGTTTGCGTCGTTGGCCGCCTCGACGACGAGGAATTGGTTGAGGCCGCGCTCGGCGGTGATTCGTACGGTCGCGGCGTGGAACAGGCGGTTCAGCGCGGCCACGACGTGGTCTTGCGACAATGCGTAGGCGACCGGATCGCTGATGTGGTAGATCAAGCCGGCGCTCAAGACCACGACGTTGCCGTCGCCCGTCAAATAGGCCGAAACGGCCGGAGCCTGGGCGCCGCCGCCCGTCGGCCCCGCGGGTGTGATCAGCGCCTCGGCGCGCCCGCTCGGCGCGGGCAAAGCGCCGATCTCCTGGGTCAGCTGCCGCTCGGGGCCGGGCAGGAGCTGCACGGTCTCGATCGGCCTCGGCCAAGCCAGCAAGAGCCCGGCCTCCTGCGAGCGCACGATGCGTCCGAAGCGCCGCACGACGGCCTGGCTATCCGACGCGATCTCGCGCACGTTGCTCGTGAGCCAGACGACGACGAGCACGAGCACCACGACGTAGGCGGCGCGAAAACCGATCGCGACCGATTGCGCGATCGGACCCGGCGGCGGCACGGGCGGCGGCCCGATGTCCTCCAGCCTGCGGGCCGGCACCGGATCGGCAATCGACTCAGTCATCGGAAGCTTCCGCGGCGACGTTGTCGGTCGGGTGCGGCGCCGAGGCGACGCTCGAGCCGCTTCGAGGGGCGGACGCTGCCGGCGGCGGCTGTGCGGGAGGCACGCTGGAGTCCCCTTCGGCCGCGTCCGCGGCCGGCGCCTCCGGCGCGGAGGCTACGCTCGAGCGGCGCTCGGGGACGGCCGGGCCGTGCGCGGGCGCGGGCCCCGCGGGGCCGTGCTGCGGAGCGGCCGCGCGCGCGGGAGCGACGACCGGTCCCTCGACGAGCGATCGGAACGGCGCCGCGTCGGTGCGCAGCACGAGGCTCGTGTTGCGGTTCACGACCTGGTTGATGGTGTCGAGAGAGCGCAGGGTGCTGTAGAGCTCGGGATCGCGCATGTACGCTTTGCCGTAGATCTTCGCCGCCTGCTGCTGGGCATCGGCCTCCGTGCGCGCCGCTTGCTCGCGCGCCTCCGCGACCGTCTCCCGAGCCTCTCGATCGGCATCCGCCCGGATCGCGGCCGCTTTCTTCAAGCCTTCGGCGGTCCGCTCCGCGGCGACGGTCTCCCGCTCCGCGCGCATGCGCGCCACGGTCGCGGCCAGCGTCTCGTCCGGCAAAGTCATGCGCTCGACGCCGACTTGACGGATCTCGATGCCGTAGACGTCGAGCATGCGCTGCGCGACCTGATCACGCAGCTGCTGCTCGAATGCGTCGAGCTGGACCTGGTCGGACTTCATGTTGACGAGCTGCGCCAAGTCGAAGTTGCTGGAGATGATGTGCATCGCCGCGCTCACGAAGCTGCGCAGCTGACGAGCGGCCTCGTCGGGCTGATTGCGGACGGAGCGCAAGAACTGCCTCACCCGCTGCGGGTCGGACGGCACCTGCCATGCCACGTAAGACTGCACCAGAACGCGCAGCCCGTCGCGCGTGCCGACGTCCTGAAGACCCGTCGACGTCGTTCGCAGCCGCAAGTCGATCGGAATCGTGCTTTCGATCGGGGCCGGCAGCTTCCACGCGAGCCCCGGCTCCGTCACGACGCGGTTGGGATTGCCGAATCGAGTGATGACTCGCGCCTCGCCCGCCGGCACCATGACGACGCAGGCGACCGCCACGGCGCCGAGCAACACGAGCCCGGCAACGCCGAGGCGCAGGAAGAACCGCAGGCGCTCGTCGTTCCTACGCGCGCCGCCGGGTGTCTCGGTATTGTCGTGCTGTGCAAACATAGTCCGCTTCGAGTTGCCGAAAGAAGTTTGAGGGGCTCAGCGATTGTTGAGCTCGATGCCCGGGGTAAACGACGGGCTGGGCGTGGCCGACGTGCCCGGGGCCGCCGAGGCACCGCTCGGCGCCGCGGCACTCTCGCCGCTCCTGAGGTCGATCACGGGGCCCTGCTCCGGGCTCAGGCGATGATCGATGATCGTCAACGGCGCCTTCGAAAGCGCCGTTTGCAGGTTCCGGTAGGAGCGCTCGAGCAGAAAGGCCTGGCCGCCGGCGGCATAAGCGCGCTCGTCCGCATCGAAGCGGTACGCGTCGGCGCTCGCCGTGTGCAGGACCTCCGTCGCCGTGGCCGTCGCCGCGGTCGTCAGCTGATGAGCTTCCTGCTCCGCGATGCCGGCGGTGCGCTTGGCCTTGCCCTGCTCGTCGAAGATGCTCGCGTTCGCATTGATCTCCGCCGCTTGGACGGCGTGATACGCCTGCGCGGCTCCGGCCGGAGGATGAATCTCCTCGATCAAGACCGAGACGACGTCGATGCCGGTCTTCCGCGCCTCGAGCTCCTTCCGCAGCTCGTCCCGCAGCATGTCCGCCACGTTTTCCCGGCGCGCGCCGAGCACGTCCTCGAGCGTGCGCGAGCTGAAGTATTGCAGCACGAGCCGATTGGCCAAGCTCTTCACGAGCGCGGCCGGATCGCTGACGGCGTAAACCGACTCCATCGCGGCTTCGTCCGTCAGGCCGACTCGATAGAGCACGCTGATCTCGGTGCTGACGATCTGAAATCCCTGCTGACCCGTGCCGGGGCTCGGAATCAGATAGTCCGCCTGCCCGGGATGTGCGGTTTCCCACAGACGGTTCATGCTGACCGGCGCCACTTGCTCGGCCGTGACGCTCGCATCCTCGGCCGCGGGCTCGTTTTGATCGACGCCCACGGCGAGCGCGTGGATCGCGCCGAACTCCACGGGCCGCAGCCGGCCGAACGGCCACGGCAGGAGCAGGTGCAGCCCCGGCCCGAGGACGGCCACGGGCGCGCCGAGACGCTCGTAGATGCCCCGCTGACCGAGGTCGATGAGCTTGAGTCCGCTCAGCACCCAGCAGAGCAGCGCGGTGCCGAAGACGGCGGGCAGGATCGCCGCCGCGAGAAACGACAACGCCCAGCTGCGCGCGAAATCCAGGCCGAAGTGCGTGCGCAGGAGCGTGGCGGGCGCGCGAGGCCCGCCCGTCAGCAAGCCGGCGACGAGGCTATCGGTGGCCGCGTTCGCCTGGGCGGCCGGCCGCGGCGGCAAGAACAACCGCGCGAGCGCACGCAATGCGAGCTCGGTCGCGACGACGGCGGGCAGGCACACGAGCACGCGCGCGGGCCACTGTATCCACGAGATCCCCGCGGCGCGCCCGACCTCGGCGCATACCGCGCCGACCAGCACGAGCGTGCAGAGCAGCAGCAGCCGCCTCAGCTGCGGCGCCTCGGGCAGCTGCGGGGCGGGAAACTCGTTCATGACGCGCTCGGTCACCAACACCACGAACGCGACGATGCAGATCAGGCCGGCAGCGACGTTCGCCGCGGTGCTCGATGTGGAGGCTGCGGCGGCCGGCCAGAGCAGCCGGGCGACGAGCCAAATCAGGACGGCGCAGATGGGGAAGACGGCCGCCTGACCCTGCCGGCCGGCGAAACCCGGATCGGCGAGCAAGCGGGCGAAGTCGCCTCGCGCCGGCTCTCCCTCGGACGCCTCGGTTGCGGCGGACGCGTGATTGAACCTCGTCAAGGTCAATGCGAACGTCGCGAGCAGCGCCGCGAACGCGAGCAGCAGCGCGGCGAGCACGATCGCCGCCGTGCCGCCGGTCACGACCTCGGATGCGAGAGCAACCGTTCGCGGAAATTTACTCGCCGGCAGCAGCACCGCGGCGGGCAGTGCCGCGCATGCCAGCAGCATGACGCCGTACAGAACTGCGAAACGCTTGACGAGCCGATGCGACCGCGGAACCACGGGCTCGGCGGACTGAACCGAATGACTCTGCGGCTGGTCCATAGCGCCTATAATTAAGCGGCGGCAAGCGGAGCCGCCGCGTCGTCCAGGGAGTAGCACCTCTCGACACGGCTCTCTATAGTACCGTAATAGCTCGCGCCGGCGGGCATCGAAGAGGGTGCTCAATTCTGGTACACGCCGGCGCTGACGGTAAAGAGGACCGGAATGACGCCCCGCACGCGAATGTCGAGAATTCTAAAGTGGGGCGCGGCCTCGCTTCTCGTCGCCGTCGCCGCGATCGTTGCCGTGATGCACGTGGTGCATCAGCGTCGACTCGAATACCGCTTGACCGCCGAGTTGCCGAACAGCGTCCCGGGCGATCCCGCCGTGATGAAGTACGCAGTTCGTATCGGCGAGCAGGTCTTTCAGCGTAACTGCGCCGGCTGCCACGGCGCGGACCTCAAGGGCAACACGGCAATCGGCGCGCCGAATCTCGTCGACGGCGTCTGGCTGTATGGAGACGGCAGCCTCTTCGAGATCGAGCGCACCGTGCTGTACGGCATTCGGTCGACTCACAGCAAGAGCCATAACGTCACCGACATGCCGGCCTTCGGGCTTCGCGGCGTGCTCAGCGAAGCCGAGATCCGCAGCGTCATCGAGTACCTGCTGAAGCTCAACGGCCGCCCGTATCAGGTCGAGGCGGCGAACGTCGGACGCGAGGTCTTCACGGACAAGGGCAACTGCGGCGACTGCCACGGCGGCGACGGACGCGGCGATTCCTACTACGGCGCTCCGGACCTCACCGTGAACGTGTGGAACAGCGGCGGCTCCCCGGACCAGCTTTACAAATCCCTTTATTTCGGCGTGCATCACATCATGCAAGCGTGGATCGGTACCTTGAGCCTCGTCCAAATTCGCGCCGTCTCGGCCTACGTCTACGCAATGTCGCAAGCGAACGGCTCATCCGAGACGGTCGCCGCGGGGTCGGCGAAGAGCGCTCCCGAGACGCTCGCCGCGGAGTCGAGCCGATGAGCGCGACGGCGATACGAACGGCCCGGAGCGCGCGGCGTCCGTCTTGGGCGCGGCGTGCCGCCGCCGCGTTGCTGCGCCGGCCGAGCCGCCGCTCCGCCCTGCCCCTCGTCGGCGCCGTCGCCGGTCTGCTCGTGGCCGCCGTGGGACTGTTTCGTCCCGCGCCGCGAGCGGTCACCGAGGTGCCTTCGGGCTACGCCGCCCTCGTGAACCAGAAGGGCGTTCTCATGAGCGATTTCATCAGCGAGGTCGAGAGCCGTTACACGAAGAGCTTCGACCAGGCGACCCCCGCGGAGCGCGCCGCCGTGCTGCACGACATGATCAACGAGGAGCTCCTCGTGCAGCGCGCCGTGCTGCTCGACTTCCCGGAGACGACGATCGAAGTTCGCGAAACGATGGCACAGGGCGTCGAGGCTCAGGCCGCGCAGCAGTTCTGGATCAATCCGCCGACCGACGAGCAGCTGCGGGCGTTCTACGAGAAGACGCGCGCCGATTACACGACGGACGGCACGATGATCATGCACGATCTCGTCATGCACATCGGCGGCTTCGAGAACGCGAACCAGAGCACGCCGCAAGCCATGGCCGACGCCGCCGAGGCCGTCTATCAACTGCGCTCCGGCGCCTCGATGGACTACGTCAAAGAGCACTTCGGCTTCGAGGTGGGCGCGCTCGACGGCACCGAAGAGTTCGACTTCTCGGCGAAGATCAAGCTCAAGGACGCGCTGTACGAGGAGGCCGCGAAGCTCGGCAGCGGCCAGGTCTCGGATCCGATTCTCCAGCCCGACGGCATCCACGTGCTGGTCATGGACATGCGGCGCCCGCCGACCATCGCGAGCTTCGACAGCGTGCGCGACAAGGTTTACATGGCCTACCAGCGAGCGCAGGGCGACCAAGCCACCGCGGACACGTTGAAAATCCTGCGCAGCCAGGCGCAGATACTGATCGCGCCGGGATTCTCCGAATGAGGCGTGCGATGAGGCGTGCCGCGCCGCTCGTCCTCTGTCTAGCCGCGTGTCTCGCCGCGGCGCTTCGACCCGCCTTCGCCGATACGCACAGCGTGAGCTATTCGGACTGGACGCTCTCGGGCGACACCGCCACGCTCAAGTTCATTCTGCCCGCGACGGAAGCCGCGCGCCTCACGGGTCCCGCGATGCCGCTCGTCACCGTGCGGAAGCTCCAGGACTACCTGGTCGAAAATCTCGAGGTTTTGGGCGACGGTCAAACGTGTCCGGCCGTCGACCAGGGCTACGACCTCGGCCGCGTCGATCCGCTCGCCGTCGGCGCAGGCTTCTACGGGTTCGAAATGTTCTTCCGTTGCGCGGCCGGCGCGCCCAAGGCGTGGGTGCTGCGCGACAACGTGCTCTTCGAAGAATTTCCCGCACACGTCAATTTCGCCCGCATCCAGGTCGGCGACCGATTCGCACCGCAGCTTTTCACGAGCGGCCGTCAAGAGCTGCGCGTTGCGAGCGCCGGGGCTCCTGCGCGCGCCGGCGCCGGGCGGTATTTCGGGCTCGGCATGCGTCACGCGGCGCACAACGCGTGGATGCTCGCTCTGGTTTTGGGTCTCATGCTGATCGCGCGGCGGCGCGTCGAGCTTCTCTGTCTGCTCGGCGGGCTCCCCATCGGTTACGCGGCGGCGCTCGGCGTGTCGCTCGCCGGCTGGATCGAGCCGCGGACGGCGCTGCTCGACGCGTTCGGCGCCTTCCTCGTCGTGCTCGTCGCGGCCGAAATCTGCGCGCGCGAGGCGTACCGGACGAGAGTCGCGGCGGTCGTCGGCGCGGGCCTCGCGGCGATCGGGCTCCTCGCCATCGCGCTCGGCCGGATAGCGCCCGGCGCCGTCGCGATCGGCGCGGCGCTGCTCGCCGCGAGCTTCTTGACGGCGTCCGAGGACGCGACGCCGCGCAGAGCGTTTTGGCTCGCCGCGGGGGCGTTGCCCGGGTTCATCGACGGGTTCGTCCTGCCGGCGGAGTTGGCCCGGCTGCCTTTCGGCGCCGCGGATCTGTTGCCGATGCAGGTCGGGTTCTACGTCGGCGCGATTGCGACGCTCGCCCTGCTCTACGCCGCGGTGACGGCCGGCGCGCACTTCCTTCGGAGGCGGGCTCTCGTTCCGTCGCCCGCGCTTCTGGCCGACGTCTCGTCGGCGACCCTCGCGGGCCTCGGCGCTTTCTGGCTGTTGAACCAGCTGTACGCCTGAACGCGCGGCTCTACTCCTGAGCGGGGCATCCCCGCGCGGCTCTACGCCTGAGCGGGGCATCCTTCGCGAGAGCGGCCGCGACCCGCGCCCGTGCGTCTGCCGGCGCGTATACTTCCCGTTCCCGCGCGTCCAGATGAACGGCCTTGGACAAGAACGACGTCATCCTCCGCGTCTCGAACCTGACCGTCGAGCTCGACGACAAGCTCATTCTCGAAAACGTGAGCTTCGATCTCCATGCTCATGAGACGCTCGTGATTTTGGGGCCGAACGGCGCAGGCAAGACGGTGCTGCTGCGCTCTCTGCTCGGCCTCTTGCCTTTTCGCGGCCGGGTCGAGTGGCGGGCGGGGACTCGGATCGGCTATGTCCCCCAGCGGATTCCGTTGAACCGCGAGCTGCCCGTCACCGTCGGCGACTTCTTCGAGCTCAGGAAGGCGAGACGGTCCGACGTGCCCGCGCTGCTGTCCCGCGTCGGCATCACGGATCCCGACTTCCCGCGCAAGCCCCTCGGGCTGCTCTCGTCCGGCCAATTTCAGCGCGTCCTCATCGCCTGGGCCCTCATGAACGATCCGAACGTGCTGCTCTTCGACGAGCCGACCGCCGGCATCGACGTCGCCGGCGAAGATACGATCCACAAGCTCCTGCAGCGCGCCCGAAGCGAGAGCGGCTTCTCGATGATCCTCGTGACGCACGATCTCAGCACCGTATACAGCGAAGCGACGCACGTGCTCTGCATCGGCCACGGCGCTACGTGCTATGGGGCGCCGAGCGAGATACTCGATCCCGACGTTCTGCGCAGCGTCTACGGCTCGGACGCGAAGTTCTATCGGCATTCGCATGGATGAATCGCTGCTCCTGAGCCTCGTCGTCGCCGCTTTCGTGGGCGGCGCCGCCGCCTTCCTCGGCTCGCTCATGATCACGCGCCGCATGGCCCTCGTCGGCGACGCGCTCGGCCACGTCGCGCTGCCGGGCATGGGAATCGCCCTCGTGCTCGGAGTCGACGCCGGCTACGGCGCGTTCGCCTCGCTCGCGCTCGGCATCTTGGCGATCTGGCAGCTCGGCGAGAAAACCGTGCTCTCGCTCGAGACGCTCGTCGGCATCGTTTTCGTCTCGAGCCTCGCGGTCGGCTTTCTCATCGTCCCCGAGGGGGACCTCGAGGGGACGCTGCTCGGCGACATCGCATCGGTCTCGATCTCGGGCGCCGCCGTCGCCGTCGTGCTCTCGGCGGCCGCGTTCGCGGTCGTGAAGCGCATCTACCCCGGCATGATGCTGCTCGGCATCTCGCAGGAGCTCGCCGCCGTCGACGCGATCGACGCGCGCCGCTACAACCTTATCTATCTCGGCGCCGTGGCCTTGATCGTCGCCGTCGGCGTCAAGGTCACGGGATCGCTGCTCGTCGGCTCCCTCGTCATCGTGCCGCCGGCGACGGCGCGCATGCTGAGCACGAACATGACTCAATACGCGCGCGTGAGCGCCGCCATCGGCATCTCGACCAGCGTCGTCGGCGTCGTGGTCGCCCGGCTGGCCGGCTTTCCTCCGGGCCCGGCCATCATCCTCGTCGGCGCCGCGCTCTTTCTGCTCTCGCTGCTCTCGAAGCGCCGCGGACGCCTCTGAAACTCGGCGCGCTCGTCGGGCTCTAAGACTTGCGTCGCCGAGCCCCTATGACTCCGCACGGGTCGGCCGCTATCATTCCCACGGGTCAAACCGCATCCTGCCAAGGAGACGCCTATGGCCGCTCTCGGCCCCTCCTCGATCCTCCGCTTCTCGGCTGCTGCGCTGCTCGCCGGCTCCCTCGTGACGAGCACTAGCGCATCGGCTCAGTCGGCCG
>DASTSM010000376.1:0-6647 GCA_035760685.1 Gammaproteobacteria bacterium
GACCCCGAGCACGACTACCTGCGCGAGGCCAAGGCGCTGTTGGCGGGCGTCGACGCTTACGATCCGCGCCTTCCCGTGCGGCACCCGTCGATCCCGCACTTTCATCAGGTGTATCACAAGGCGCTCGTAGTGCGCGGGCGCGACATCGTGCTCGAGCGCACGATCGGCGTGCGCGAGTTCGCGAGCTTCGCCGAGTACCGCGCGATGCTTCGAGAGCGCCTCGCCGCCGTTTGCGCGAACGCGGCCGATGCCGCGCGGCGCACGCCGCTTGCGCTGTTCGGCACGCTGTCGAGCGGCTACGACTCGACGGCCGTGACCGCGCTCGTGAAGGATCTCGGCGTCGGCGGCTACTTCACGTATGTGGGCTCATGGAGCGACGACACGAAGGGCCGGCCCGAGTACGAGACCGCGCCGATCGCGGCGGCCCTGGACGTCGAGACCGTGCTGCTCGAAGCGCCGAGCCCGCCGCCCGCGGACGACGAGCTATTGCTCCGCGCCGGGAGCCCGCTCGGTCACCAGATACCGCTGATCTCGATGGCCCGCCACGTCGAGGCCACCGCCGAAGGCGCGGCCGTCTTCACGGGCTTTCACGGAGACATCATCTGGGACGTGAACGTGCCCGAGCAGTTCGTCTCCGAAGGCATCATCCGGCACGACGTCTCGGGCCTCGACTTGAGCGAGCTCAGGCTCAAGAGCGGCTTCTTCAACGTCGCGGTTCCGTTCCTGTTTGCCGCGAGCATCGAGAGCGTGGCCGCGATCTCGCGCTCGCCGGAAATGGCACCCTGGCGCGTCGGCACGGGCTACGACCGCCCCATCAGCCGCCGCATCGCCGAGGAGGCGGGCGTGCCGCGCGACGCGTTCGGCTTTTTGAAGGGCGGCATTTTCAACGCGGGCATGCGGCCCGCAAATCGCGACCTTCGCGCCCGCTACTTCGAATACCTGCGCGGCAACGTCCTCCCGCTGCCGCTGCTCTACGCCCGCGCCGGGGCGGATCGATGCACGCATCGCTTCCTCAACAAAGCGGCCCGTTTCGCGAAACGGAAGCTCCGCTCTCGCCGGCTGCACGACGCGCTCATCGATCAGTTCTGGAGGTACCACGAAGGATATTCGTGGTGGGGGCGGCGCAATCTCGTCGGCACGCTCTACGCGTGGGCGGTCATGGAAGCGGCCGAGCGCACGGCGCGTCAGCTGCCGGGGCCCGCGGGCGCCGGGGCCTCCGCCGCGGCCGCGGCGATCAACGCCGCGCCGGGATGACGCTCTCCCCGCCCATATAGCCGACGAGCGCGTCCGGCACACGCACGCTGCCGTCCGCCTGCTGATAGTTCTCGAGCACGGCGATCAGCGCGCGGCCGATCGCGACGCCGGAGCCGTTCAACGTGTGCACGAGCTCGGGCTTCCCCGTCTCGGGATTGCGCCAGCGCGCCTGCATGCGGCGCGCCTGAAAGTCCTCGCAGTTGCTGCACGAGGAGATCTCGCGATAGCGGCCTTGCCCCGGCAGCCAGACCTCGATGTCGTAGGTTTTCGCCGATGCGAAGCCCGTGTCGCCGGCGCAAAGCGCGACGACGCGATAGGCGAGCCCGAGCCGCCGGAGCACGGTCTCCGCATGGGCCGTCAGCGCCTCGAGCGCCGCATAGGAATCTTGCGGACGCACGATCTGCACGAGCTCGACTTTGTCGAATTGATGCTGACGGATCATGCCGCGCGTGTCCTGGCCGTACGAGCCGGCCTCAAAGCGGAAGCACGGCGTATGCGCGGTCAGCTTGAGCGGCAAGGCGTCCGCATCGAGAATCCGCTCGCGCGCGAGATTCGTGAGCGGCACCTCGGCGGTAGGAATCAACAAGCGCCGGGTCTCGCCCGCGACGGCGAACAGGTCCGCATCGAATTTCGGCAGCTGACCGGTGCCGAACAGCGCGCGCTCGTCCGCGAGGTAGGGCACATACGCTTCCGTGTAGCCGTGCTCGCGAGTGTGCAGGTCGAGCATGAATTGGCCGAGCGCGCGGTGCAGGCGCGCGAGCGAGGCGCGCAGCACGACGAAGCGGCTGCCGGCGAGCCTCGACGCGGCCTCGAAATCCATGAGCCCCGACGCTTCGCCGAGCGCGACGTGGTCCTTCGGCTCGAAGTCGAACGCGGGCGGCTCGCCGACGCGCCGGAGCTCGACGTTCGCCGAGGCGTCCGGCCCGTCCGGCACGCTCTCGTGCAGCAGGTTCGGCAAGCCCGCGAGAACATCGTCGAGCGCGCGGCCGACCTCGTCCAGCGAGCCCTCGGCGGAGGCCAGCTCCTCGCCGAGCCGGCCCACCTCGGCCTTGAGCGGCTCGACGTCGCGCCCTTCCGCTTTCGCCCGCCCGATGGCCTTCGACTTCTCGTTGCGCTCCTGCCGCAGCGTCTCCGCACGGACTTGAAGTCGCTTGCGATCCGCCTCGAGGGCCGCGTAGCGCTCACGATCGAGCTGGAATCCGCGCCGCGCGAGCGCGCGGACGACGCCGTCGAGATCTTGCCTGAGAAGCTTCGGATCGAGCATTGCGAGGGACCGGGTAGCCTGTGGGATGTTCGTGTGACGCGCGTTCCCGCGGTCGGGCGGTCGGGCGGTCGGCGTTCAGCCGTTCGATGGAATCAGCCAATGCTCGACGCGCTGGCACCACCCGCCGAGCAGCGAGTACGACAGCGCGAGCGCCGCGACGATGCCGATGCCGTTCGCCGCGATGTCGTGAAGGTCGAACTGCCGCGTCGGGGTGGCGAGCTGAAGCACGTCGAGCGCGGCGCTGAGCGCGAAGAGACCGAGCGCGATGCGCACGTGGCGCGACGCAGGATAGAGCCCGGCGAACCAGAGCATGAGCAGGAAGTAGGATCCGGCGTGCTCGATCTTGTCGCTGATGCCGAGCTCCGGCAAATCGTACGCGGGCATCAAGCTCGCGACGCAGACGCCGATGAGCAGCGCCCAGCCGAGGAGCGCCCAAAGCCATGGGAAGCGTAACGGCAGCATGAGTCTCAGTTTCCGCCGATGACGTCGGCGCCCCGGGGCGGCTTGAACTCGAAGAGACGGTCCTTGAGCTTCGGATTCAGCGCGACGTTCGAGAGGTCGATGCGGGTGACTTGATTCAACGTGTCCTCGAGCTCGAGGCGGCGGGGCGATTTGCCGTCGAAGGCGATGAGCACCGAGCTGAAATCGGTTCCGGGCAAGTGCGGCTCGAGCCGGACCCACGACAAGCCGTCGCGCTCGAACGTCTCGACGACGTCGAACCCCTCGCGCACGGCCTTGTCCCCCGAGAGCAGCATCGCGGGCGACGACGCCACGGTGTCGTCGAGCGGCGCACGAGTGACCTGCTGGAGCTCGACGTCGTAGATCCAGAGATTCTCCCCGTCGGCGACGATCTCCTGCCGGTACGGCTTCTCGTAGATCCAGCGGAAATGGTTCGGCCGCGCGAGGGCGACGGAGCCCGACGCCGTCTCGACGAGCTGCCCGTCGGCGGAGCGAATCTCCTGCGTGAAATCGGCTGTCAACGTTTGAACCTGCGCGAGGAAGGCGTCGAGCAGCGGAGCGCGCGCCGAACGCCCGGCGCCGCCGGCGGCCGCGTCCTTCGACGGCGATTCCGTGGACCGCGATTCCGTCGGTTGCGATTCCGTCGGCCGCGCTTCACTGGAAGGCGATTCCTTCGGCGGCGACTTCGGGGCGCGCGGCTGGGCGGTTGCGTGGACGGCGAGCAGGTTCAGGAAGGCGAGCGCGAAGGCGCCCTCAATCCTCCGGCGGAGGCGGCGCAAGGACCTCCCTGAATCCATTCGACTGAAGATTTCCAACGATGCCGGCCTCCTCCATGGTCTCGACCATCCGCGCGGCGCGGTTGTAGCCGATCTTGAGCCGCCTCTGTATACCGGAGATCGACGCCTTGCGCGTTTCCGTCACGATCCTCACGGCTTGATCGTAAAGGGGATCCTGCTCGCCGTCCAATTCGTCGCCGCCGGCGCCGGCCAGGAGCGGATCCCCGCCGGGCGCGGCGTCGAGACCCGGGCCTTCGAGCACCTCGTCGAGGTAAGCGGGGCCGCCGCCCGCCCGCAATGCTTTGACAACGGCATGCACCTCGTTATCCGACACGAAGGCGCCGTGCACGCGCATCGGGATCGACGTGCCGCCCGGCAGGTAGAGCATGTCGCCGTGGCCGAGCAGATGCTCGGCGCCGATCTGATCGAGGATCGTGCGCGAGTCGACCTTGGCCGAGACCTGGAACGCGATGCGGACGGGAATGTTCGCCTTGATGAGGCCCGTGATGACGTCGACCGACGGCCGCTGCGTCGCGATGATCATGTGGATGCCCGAGGCGCGCGCTTTCTGCGCGAGACGCGCGATGAACTCCTCCACCTTCTTGCCGACCATCATCATCATGTCGGCCAGCTCGTCGATGATGACGACGATGTACGGCAGCGGCTCGAGATCGGGCGCGACGTCGGTCTCGATGTCCGGCTTGAAGGTCGGGTCCTTCAGCGGCTCGCCGCTTTCCGCGGCCTCCGACACCTTTTTGTTATAGCTCGAAAGATGCCTCACTCCGAGCCCCGCCATGAGCGCGTAGCGGCGCTCCATCTCGGCGACGCACCAGCGCAAGGCGTTCGCCGCCTGCTTCATGTCGGTCACGACCGGCGCGAGCAGATGCGGAATGCCCTCGTAGACCGAGAGCTCGAGCATCTTCGGATCGATCATGATGAGGCGCACGTGCTCGGCCGTCGCCTTGTAGAGCAGGGAGAGCACCATCGCGTTGATCGCGACGGACTTGCCCGAGCCCGTCGTGCCCGCGATGAGCAAGTGCGGCATGCGCGCGAGGTCGGCGACGATCGGCTGGCCGCCGATGTCCTTGCCGAGCGCGAGTGTCAGGGGCGACTTCGTTTCCTCGTAGACCTCGGACTTGATGATCTCGCCCAGCGCGACGACCTCGCGGACCTCGTTCGGAATCTCGAGGCCGACGTAGGGCTTGCCGGGAATGATCTCGACGACCCGCACGCTGACCGTCGCGAGCGAGCGCGCGAGGTCCTTCGCGAGGTTGCTGATCTGGCTGCTCTTGACGCCCGCCGCGGGCTTGAGCTCGAACCGGGTGACGACCGGCCCCGGATGCACGGACACGACCTCGGCCTCGACGCCGAAGTCCGCGAGCTTGATCTCGACGAGCCGCGACATCGCCTCGAGCGCCTCCGTCGAATAGCCGCCCTCGCGCGGCGGCGCGTCGTCGAGCAGCGAGAGCGGCGGCAGCTCGTTGGCGGCGACGGGCTCGAACAGCGGGACTTGGCGTTCGCGCTCGACGCGCGCGCTCGGCTCGACCTTCTCGATCGTGGGCTCGATGCGCGGCAGCTCCCGCTTGGCCTTGGCCCGCGTTTTCGTCACGACCTCCTCGTGGCGCTGCTGCTTCGCGCGCCGGCCCTCGAGCCAGATCCGCACGCGTCCGACGAGGATTGCGACCTCGGTAAAGCCCGTGCAGATCGCGCGCCCCGTGCCGTCCATGATCGCGAGCCACGAGACGCCCGTCGCGAGCGAGACGGAGCCGAGCCAGAGCACGAGCAGCAGCACCGTCGCGCCGAGCACGCCGAGCACCTCGCTCAAGGCCCCGCCCACGAGCTGCCCCAGCACGCCGCCCGCGGTCTCGTGCAGCTCGGGCGCCAGGAAGTGCAGCGTCGCGAGCCCCGAGCTCGTCGCGATCGTGAGCAGCACGCCCGCCGTCTTGTAGAGGGCGGACAGCTTGCCGCTCGAGGCGCCGGCCGCGCGAAAGAGATGAAGGCCGCCGAGCAGCACGAGCAGCGGAATCAGGTACGCGGTCAGGCCGAACGATACGAATGCGACGTCCGCGAACCACGCGCCGGCCGGGCCCATGCGGTTCGAGACGGATGCATCGTCGCCCGTCACCGTGAATGCGGGATCGCTCGGATCGTAGCTCAGAAGCGCCCAGAGCAGGATCAGGCTGAGCCCAGCCAGCACCCAGAATGCGGACTCCCTCAACCCTTTGATCCGAGGCACAAAAAACGCCTCCGCCGCAGTATTCGACTTCGCTCTTGTCAAGCTTTACCGGAAATTCGTGCCTTAAAGCCCTGATTATACGGACGAGGCTGTTTCAGCAAAGCCCGAGTGATCGGCGACGCACGAGACGGCCGGCGTTAGCATGAATCGCGGCCCGCCGCTACACTGAAATCTCGAAGAAGCCGCCCGCCTCGAACGCATGGATCTCGAGCTAGCCCGCGTCACGAGCCTCGAACGCGTCGATCCCTCCGCATGGAACGCGCTCTCCGCGGGCGATCCGTTCCTGCGGCACGAGTTCCTCGTCGCGCTCGAGCACAGCGGCTCCGTCGGACGGCGCACGGCCTGGCGGCCGCAGTATTTGCTCGCGAAAGATGCCGCGGGCGCGCTGGCCGGAGCGCTCCCGCTGTACGTCAAGTACGACTCCCGCGGCGAGTTCGTCTTCGATTGGAGCTGGGCCGACGCCTACGAGCGCGCGGGAGGCCGCTACTATCCGAAGCTCGTGGCCGCGATTCCGTTCACGCCCGCGACCGGCAGACGCCTGCTCGTGCGGCAGGGCGCCGACGAGGCGGCGGTCGCGGCGAGCCTTCTTCGCGCGGCGAGCGCGCTCGAGGACGAGCTCGAGGCCTCGTCGGTGCACGTGCTGTTCCCGACCGAGGAC
>DASTSM010000377.1:0-8418 GCA_035760685.1 Gammaproteobacteria bacterium
CGCTGCGCGGCGAAGCGCGTCCAAAACTCCGGTTTCTCCTTCGGCGCCCCGACGTCGTGTGACGAAACGAGGCTGTCCACCTCGCGCTCGAGCTGCGTTTGCTCGAGCTTGATAGCCAGGGCGCGCGGGTGAGCGTTCGTCACGAGGCGCACGTGCTTGCCGAGCGAGCGCATCGCCGCCAAGAAATGCCGAGCGCCCGGCAGATACGCGATGCGGTGCCGGTGGCGCCACTTGAGCTCGGCGATGTCGAGATCGAGCTCGCGCGTCCAGTGCTCGACGCAGTACCAAGCGAGGCTTCCCGCGACGCTCGCATATCGGGCCAGCACCTGCCTTTCGGCCTCGGCCGCGTCGAGCCCTCGCGCACGCGCGTACTCGCGAGGCACGAGCTCGAGCCAAAAGTAGTTGTCGAAGGCGAGGTCGAGCAGCGTGCCGTCCATGTCGACGAGCACGGTGTCGATCTCGTTCCAACAAATGGGCGTCGTCTGAGGCATGCTAGCGCGATGATACAGGAGGCGTGCCGATGACCGACCGCACCGAATTAAAGCTGCTCGAGGAGATTCGCTCGATCGCCCGCGAGGCGGGCGACGCCATCATGGGCGTTTACGGCCGCGAATTCGGCGTCGATCTCAAGGAAGACCGTTCGCCCCTAACGGAAGCCGACCGCGTCTCGCACGCGCTCATCACCCGGCGTCTTTCCTCGCTCGCGACGCAGCTTCCCGTGCTCTCCGAAGAAGCGCCTCCCGAGCAGACGGCGAAGCGGCGCGAATGGCGGCGCTACTGGCTCGTCGATCCCCTCGACGGCACGAAGGAGTTCATCAAGCGCAATGGCGAGTTCACCGTCAACATCGCCCTCATCGACGCGCACGCGCCCGTGCTCGGGGTCGTGAACGCGCCGGCTCTCGATCGCGAGTATTTCGGCGGCCCCGGCATCGGCGCATGGCGACGCGACGGCGCGGGCGAGGCCGTCCCGATCGCCGTGCGCACGCCCCCGGCCGTGCCGGTGCGCGTCGTCGGCAGCCGCAGCCACCCGAGCCCGGATCTCGCCCGGTACGTCGCCGCGCTCGGCGAGCACGCACTGAAGTCCATGGGCAGCTCGCTCAAGATTTGCCTCGTCGCCGAAGGCGAGGCCGACGTCTATCCTCGCTTCGGCCCGACCTCGGAGTGGGACACTGCCGCCGCGCAGGCTGTTCTCGAGGGCGCCGGAGGGGTTATGATCGATGTTGCCGGCCAGCCGCTTCGGTACAACTGCAAAGCCGACTTGCTGAACCCACACTTCTTGGCCGTCGGTGACCGCACGCGCGACTGGTTGGCACCGTTTCAAACCGCCAGTAGGTAAGAGCGACATTACTGAAGCAGTGCAAAGCGCAGAGCGACTACGGCAGTTGCGTTTGGAACACCGCGATCTGGACGACGTCATAGCCAGGCTATCGTCCGACCCCGAGGTCGATGAAATCATGATCCGCCGCTTGAAGAAGCGGAAGCTGCTGCTGAAGGACATGATTGCCCAGCTTGAGCACGTCCAGACGCGGGATTTGAACGCCTAGGCGCGGGGCTCGCTCGCCGCACGCTCCGGGAGCGCTACCCGGACGGGCGGGCGGGTCAACTCGACGCCGACCAGGTTCGAAAGGGTCTGCCGTACCGCGGGACGAAGCGCCATTCCGAGCGCACCCGCGAGCTTCTCGACCGACGCGCGCTCGAACGCGAGGCCGCCAGCGTCGGGCCGCACGATGCCCTCCTCGATTAGAAACGCGACGAGATTGTCGAAGAGGCTCGCGTGGAACAGGTCCGGGGAATCCAGCGAGTAGATCATCGCGAGCTGCTCGGAAACCTCGCTGCACTCACGCACGAGCGCGGCTCGCGTCAGCGTGCCGGCCGGCCGGCCCAGCAAGAGCAGCAGGCTCAAGTAGTAGCGCTCGAGAAACGGCTCGACGATGCGCGCGCAGCGGTCGAGCTCGTTGTGCCGCGGCGTCGTCGTCGCCGGCCGCGTGATCAGCGAGCCGCGCCGCCGGAGCAGCCCGAGCTCGACCATGGCCTCGACGGCGCGTCGAGCCTCCGGCTCGACCTCGCTCGCATCGAGGCGCAGATAAAGCTCGCCGCGCAGGCACGAATAGAGCTCGGCGACGAAGCGCTCGAGCTCCTCGGCCGCGAGCTCGGAGCGAGCGTTGTACGCGGACGCGATCAGCGACGGCAATGCGAAAAGATGCACGACGTTGTTCCGGTAATAGCTCGCGAGAGTCGCGGCGCGCTCGTCCATTTGCAGGACGTCGCCGAGGGCGTGGCTGCGCCGCGTGATCCAGCTCATTTGCTCGCAGTGCTCGATGATCTCGCGTGGACCGAGAGAGCACTGCCCCGTCCGGCTCGAGTAGGGCGCTCGCCGCACGAGCTCGAGATAGAGACGGAGCTGGGCCTCGAGCTCGCTGTCGACGATGGCCTGCCGCGGCGTCGACAGCATGACCAGCGCGACGAGATTGACCGGGTTCAGGACGGCGGCCTCGTTGATCGCCACCATGACTTCGCGCGCGAGCCGCCGCGTCGCACCCGATAGCCATTCCGGCCGCCGCGCCTCGTCGGCGCCCTCGCTCGCCCAACCGGGGGAGGCGTTGTCGAGAAAGGCCGCGAGCTGAATCGGCTCGCCGAAGCTGACCTGCACGCGGCCGAACTTTTGCCGAAGGGCGCCGAGCGAGCGGAAGAAGCCGCCGAGAGATTCCTGCTTCTTGTGCGCGCCCCGAAGCTCGCCGATGAACGTCTGGCCCTCGATGAGCTTCTCGTAGCCGAAGTAGACGGGCACGAGAACGAGCGGACGGTCGTGATCCGCGAGAAAGCTCTGCACGGTCATCGTCAGGAGCCCGAGCTTCGGCTTCAGGAGCCGCCCGGTTCGGCTCCGCGTCCCTTCGACGAAATACTCGACCGGGAAGCCGCGCGCGAGGATCAAGCGGAAGTAGGAGCGGAACACGGCGCCGTAGAGCGCATCGCCTTTGAAGCTGCGCCGCAGGAAGAAGGCGCCGGCGCGGCGCAGCGTCGCTCCGATGACGGGCAGGTTCAGGTTCGCCCCGGCGGCGGTGTGCGGCACGGCCAGGCCTTGCCGGTACACGACGTAGGCGAGAAGCAGGTAATCGATGTGGCTGCGGTGCGAGGGCACGTACACGATTTCGCCGCCGACCGCGGCGCGAACGACGTCGTCGATGTGGCGGACGTCGACGCCGTCGTAGAGGCGATTCCAGAGCCAGGTCAGCAGCCGCTCGAGCACTCTGACGGTCGGGTAGGAGTAGTCCGCCGCGATCTCGTTGGCGTAGCGCCGAGCCCGCGCGCGCACGCGCTCGATGCCGCGGCCCTCGACCGCGGCCGTGCGGGCGACCTCGGCCTCGACTGAGGGACTGCCGAGCACGGCGTCGAGCAGCAGCCGCCGATGCGAGAGGTCCGGCCCGATGCTCGCCGCGCGCTGCTGGTGGAAGAAGCTTCGAAGCACGCGGCTCATGCGCCGCGCCGCGGTGCGGCAATCGAGATCGGCGCCCGCGACGGAAGAGAGCGGAATCGGCTCGCCGACTTTGACGAAAACGTTGCGGCCGTGCACGGCGACACGAAGCAGCGCGCGCACGCGGCCCGCCGGATTCCAGCTCTCGGAGAACAGCAGCTCGAGCCACGAGTGCTCGCGCGAAGGCGCGCGGCCCCAGAGGATCGTGACGGGGATGAAGCAGACGTCGTTCTCGATGGCCGTCTCTTCCGCGAAAAGCCGGCCGAGCTCGCGGAGATCGCCCGGCACGGCGCGCGGCAAGAGCCATCCCCGTACCGTGCGCACGCTCCAGATGCCGGCCGTCTCTCCGCGCGACGGGAAACGTCTCACGGGAACCCTGAAGCCGTGCGTGCGGCAGAGATCCTCGAGGATCATCTGGTCGAGAAGCCGCTCCGTCTCGAGGACGTAGCAGACGCGATGCGCGGCCGGCATCGCCGCCTCTCCGCGCAGCTCGTACCGAACGGCGAGCAGCGCAAGGCGCCGGGTGATCTCCCGGCACCAGGCGCCGGCCGCTCGCAATGAGGCCGCGAGGCCCTGCATCTCGGATATTTCGTCCTTTGGGTCGGGCTAGTATACCGGCAACCGGCGCGTCGGCCTCGGCTTGCTCCTCCGGGGGCTGCGGCTACCATTGCTCAACACCCTCTACAGCATGAGCCGCCCATGGACCTCATCGCCGACATCGGCGCGACGAACGCCCGCTGCGCGCTACTCGACGCCTCGGGCCGGATTCTCGCGGTCGAGCACTTCAAGAACGACGACTTCTCGGGCGTGGAAGAGGTCCTGCTCGCGTATCTCGGCCGCCGGCGCGCCGCGGATCGCCCGCGCCGGGCCGCGCTCGCCATCGCCGCGCCGATCCTCGGCGACAAGGTGGAGTTCATCAATCGCGGCTGGAGCTTCAGCCAAAAGGAGCTTGCGAAGCACTTCAATCTTTCGCGCTTGCTCGTCATCAACGACTTCGCGGCCGTCGCGTGGGCGCTGCCGAGGCTCACGGAGGCGGAGGCGACGAAGGTCGGCGGCGGAACCGCCGTGCCGCGAACGCCGATCGCCGTGCTGGGTCCGGGCTCGGGACTCGGCGTCTCGAGCATCGTGCCTTCTGCCGACGGCTGGGCCGTGGCCCACGGCGAGGGCGGCCACGTAACGATCGCCGCGTCCACGGACGAGGAAGCGTCGGTCATCGATCTGCTGCGCATGGAGCACGGCCATTGCTCGGCCGAGAGAGTGCTGTCCGGCCCGGGCCTCGTGAATCTATACGATACGCTGGGGCGCCTCGCGGGCCGCCCCCGCGCAGGGGCCATGACGCCGGCCGACGTGACGGCCGGCGCGCAGCGCGGCGAGCCGTTGGCACTCGAGGCCAGAGAAATGTTCTTCGCGCTGCTCGGGACCGTGGCGGGCAATCTCGCGCTCACGGTCGGCGCGCTCGGCGGCGTATACGTCGCGGGCGGCATCGTCCCGAAGGTGCTCGACGCGTTTCTCGCCTCGCGCTTCCGCGACCGGTTCGAGGCGAAGGGCCGCTACCGCTGGTATATGGAGCGCATTCCGACCTACGTGATCACGGACCCGCTGCCCGCGTTTCTCGGGCTGCGCGCGCTGCTCGGATACGGCTGAGTCTCGGAGAGGCCTGCGCCCCGCGCTCGGCGCCGAGGTGTGCGCCCGCGTGCGGCGAGCCGAGCCGGCGGCCGGTCAGCGGTCGCCGTCGCCTCCGCCCTCGCCCTTCTCGATCTCTTTCTTGAGCCGCTCGGCCTGCTCGTCGACCGTGTTCTGCACGCCTCGCGCGCGGTCGAGGTCGTTGACGAGCGGCGCGAACACCGTGCCCTGCGCGGCACGCGCCTCAGCCGAGCGCCCCGAAGTGCTCCCGGAGTCCGGGGCCGTGCTTTCGCTCGGCGCAGCGTCTTCGCTCTGAGCCGAAGGCGCCGGCTGCTTCGAGCAGCCGACCACGAGCGCGCCGCCGACGGCGGCGAGAATCAGAACGGCGATCCTCATGTTCCGGGCCCCCCCACGACCGATTGACTTGCGATGGGCGCTGCCTTCGGGACGACGGTCGCGCCCGATTCGAAGCGCCGGCCGAGCCACCAGCCGACGGCGCCCCAAGCCGCCGCGACTGCGGCGCCGAGCAGCATGACGCCCGAAGCCGCGAGGCCCGCGTTCGCCAGCGCGCTGTTGAGCTTCGCGATTACGGCGTCGGCGCCGCGGTAGACCGGAACGTCGACCGTGGTCTTGGCCTTGTACTTGCGCTCTTTGTCGAGCGGGCTCCACAGCATCTCCCGAGCCGGGCGCAAGAACGCGTACTCGCCCCATCGCCGGATCACGTATACGACGGCAAGCGCCAGGAACGTGCCGTTACCCGCGAGCGCCAAGAACCCGACGACCATTGCGGCCGGCACCATCGTCAGCAGCGTCGTCAATCCGAAGCGCGCCGCAATGCGTCCGGTCAGCAGGATCTGCGACCCGAAGGTCAGAGCCTGCACGATCCAATCGAGACGGGCGAACACGCGCGTCCGGTCCGTGAGGTCGGGGTAGGTAATCTGGGCGAGCCTCAGCTGCTCGAAATAGAGGAACGTGCTGACCGTGGACACGCCGACGATGAACAGGGCGATGCCGATCAGATACGGCGAACGCAGGATCAGCGTTGCGCCGGCGAACACATTGCCGCCGATCGGCCGATCGTCGCGCGCGCTCGCGGCCTCGACGTTCCATTCGCGCGGCAGCTGCAACAAGATCCGCTGACATACGATGGCCGCCGCGAAAAGACCGGCGCCGAGATACAGCAGCCCGCTGCTGCCGATCGAGGCGACCGTGAGATCGGAGATAGCCGGGCCTGCCAGCGCCCCGGCGCTGCCGCCTGCCGCGATGACGCTGAAGAGCCGCTTCGTTTGCCGCTTGTCGAATATCTCGAGCAGAAAGCTCCAGAACATCGAGATCAGGAACAGGTTGAGCAGGCTGATAAAGACGTAGAAGACCTTCGCGGCGAAAGGAGGGAACTGGCCGCCCTCCATCGTGAAACCGATCGCGGCGAGCACGGCGGCGACGCAGGCGTAGGCCGCCGGCAGGAAGACGCTCCTGCGAAAGCGCGCGACGACGGCGCCGTAGGCCGGAATGATCAGCACCGAGAGAAACGCGTTCACGACCCAGAGATTCGCGACCTGATCGCGCCCGAGAACGGTGCCGACCGTCTCGCGCAGCGGGCGCACGGCGAAGTATCCGGCCATGACGCAGAAAAACAGGCAGAATGCCGCGGCGACGACGCGCGTCTCGCGCGGCTCGACCGGGGCCAGCCAGGTGGCCGCGCGGACGAAAGGGTTTCGGTTGGACATCGGCCGAGAATACACCGGCGAATGTGCTACTGGGAATTTGCAGCGAGAAATCCAGAGCTTCCGCCCTCCCGAGCGGCGGGACTCACGGGCACTGTCGGGTCCGTACCGGGTTGTGCGCGGCGCCCGCATTCCCGTTACGATAGGGCGAACGGCCCTCACCTTTCGTAACAACGAAACCAAAGACCGGGGGTGCCTCATGGCGGAGCACGGGGCTCACGAGACCCGTAACATTCGCGACATTGCGTTCGTCGGTCACGCCGGTGCCGGCAAGACGACGCTGATCGAGGTCCTGCTGCAGAGAGCGGGGGCGATTCAGGCCGCAGGCAGCGTCGCGAAAGGCACGACGGTCTGCGACTTCGGCGAGCAGGAGAAGCGCCTTCAGCACTCGCTCGACGTCGCGGCCTGCCACTTCGAGCACGACGGCAAGCTCATCTATCTGCTCGACACGCCCGGCTATCCCGACTTCCTCGGCCGCACGCTTGCCGTCCTGCCCGCCGTCGATACCGCCGCCGTCGTCATCAACGCGCAGACCGGCGTCGAGCTCGTCGCGCAGCGCGCCATGGATTTCGCGGCCCGCCGCCGCCTCTGCCGCCTCGTCATCGTGAACAAGATCGACGCCGAGGGCGCGGATCTCGCGGACGTGCTCGCGCAGATTCGGTCGGCCTTCGGCGAGCAATGCCTGCCGATCAATCTGCCGGCGCGCGGCGGGCAGGCCGTCGCGGATTGCTTCTTCGAGCCGTCGGATTCCGCGCCCGACTTCTCGAGCTGCCGGGCGGCGCACACCGAGATCAAGGACCGCATCATCGAGATCGACGACGAGCTCATGGAGCTCTATCTCGAGCAAGGCGAAGAGATCTCGCTCGAGCAGCTGCACGACCCGTTCGAGCGTGCGCTGCGCAGAGGCCACCTCGTGCCCGTGTGCTTCGTCTCGGCCGAGACGGGCGCCGGCCTCCGGCAGCTGCTCCGCGTGTTCACGCAGCTCATGCCGAGCCCGCTCGAGGGCAATCCGCCGGAGTTCGTCGCGGGCCCGGGCGAGGGCAAGCGCGTGCCGATCGATCCGAGCGACGCGAACGCGCACTTCATCGGCCACGTGTTCAAGGTCACCGTCGACCCGTACGTCGGCCGGCTCGCCGCCTTTCGCGTGCACCAGGGCCAGGTCCGCGCGGGCGACCAGGTCTACATCGGCGACAAGCGCAAGGCCGTCAAGCTCGCGCACCTCTACCGCGTCCAGGGCAAGGCGCTCGAGGAGATTCCGCGGGCGATCGCGGGAGACTTCTGCGCCGTCGCGAAGATCGACGGCATCGCCTTCGACGACGTGCTGCACTCGAGCCACGACGAGGACGAGCTTCGGCTGCGCTCGGTCGAGCTGCCGCCGCCGATGTACGGGCTCGCGCTCGAGCTCGAGCAGCACGGCCAGGAGAAGAAGCTCTCCGACGCGCTGCACAAGCTCGCTGCCGAAGACCCGAGCCTCAGGGTCGAGCACAACGCACAGGTCAACGAGACCGTGCTGCGCGGCATGGGCGAGCTGCACCTCCGGCTCGTGCTCGAGCGCGTGCGCGAGGAATTCGGGCTCGAGCTCAAGACGCATCCGCCGAA
>DASTSM010000378.1:0-4836 GCA_035760685.1 Gammaproteobacteria bacterium
CTCGAGCAAAGCCGGGCCGCGATGCAAGCGGGCAGCTACGACGCCGCGGCCGCGTCCATCGAGCGCGCGCTCCGGATCTCGCCGGACGATCCTTCGCTCTGGCTCGAGCTCGGGGAGATCAAGCTCGCGACGGGTGACGCGCAGCAGGCCCAGCTCATGGCCCGCAAGGCCGTCTCGCTCGCGGGCGGCGACCGCACGGTGACGGCGCGCGCCGAGCGGCTCATCGACGCCGCCGGCCGCTGACGGCGCGGCGGCCGCCGAGGCGCGGCCCGGAGCCGCATGTCCACCACGAATCCGACCGCCGCGGCGGCTCCGGCGGGCAAGTTCGCCAAAGACCCGGCCGTCGATCGCGCGCTCGTGCATTCGATCCGCGACGGCATGGCGTACTCGATCTCGGCCGGCGGCGGCGAGACCTACTTCTCGGCGTTTGCGCTGTTCATCGGGGCGACCGCGCCGGAGGTCGCACTCCTGACGACGCTGCCGCCGTTCGCGGGCGCCTTGGCGCAGCCGCTCTCGGCGTGGGCCGGCCGATACCTCTCGCGCAAGACGATCGTCCTGCTCGGCGTCGCGATCCAGGCGCTGACCTGGCTGCCGATCCTCGCGCTGCCGTATCTCGTGCCGACGGACGCCGTCACGGCGCTGCTCGTTCTCTTCGTCCTCTATCAAGGCGCGAGCAACTTCGCCGCGCCGCAGTGGACGAGCCTCATGCGCGACCTCGTCCCCGATCGCCGCCGGGGACGCTACTTCGGCCAGCGGACGCGGCTCACGACGATGGCCTCGTTCGCGGCGCTCGTCGCCTGCGGCGCGATCCTGCACGAGCTGAGCTCCTCGGGTGAGACGGCCCTCGGCTTCGTTTCGGTCTTCGCGATCGCGTTTCTCGCGCGCGTCGTCTCCTTCTATCACCTCGGCTTCCTCTACGAGCGAGCCGAGCCCGGGACTTCGCCCGTCGAGATTCATCTCCGCCACTGGTGGGACGGCGTCAAGAAGAGCGGCGCCGTCGGCTTCACGATCTATTTCATCCTCATGAACCTCGCGGTCGGCATCGCCTCGCCGTTCTTCGCGGTCTACATGCTGCGCGACCTCGAGTTCAGCTACCTCGAATTCACGGCGACGACGGCGGCGAGCGTTCTCGTGCAGTTCCTCACGTTGAACACCTGGGGGCGCATCGCGGACGTCTACGGCAACCGCGCGATTCTCATCGTGACGAGCATGGCGCTGCCCGTCGTGCCGGTGCTGTGGCTCGCCTCGTCGAGCTTCTTCTACCTGCTCGCCGCGCAGGCCGTCTCGGGCCTCGCCTGGGCCGGGTTCACGCTGAGCTCGGGAAACCTGCTCTACGATCTCGTGCCGCGGAGCCGGCGCGCGGAGTACGTCGCGATCCACAACGTCGGCAACGCGGGCTGCGTGTTCCTCGGCGCCATGGTCGGCGCCTTGCTCGCGACCGTGCTGCCGGCGCGAGAGCCCTTCTTCGGCGGGATCGCGCACGCGAGCAATCTGCTGTATCTCTTCGCGCTGTCGGGCGTCGTGCGGGGCATCCTGGCCGCGCTCGTCGTCCGGCGCGTGCGCGAGCTGCGCAAGCCGCGCCGCGCGATCTCGGCGCCCGCGCTCGTGCTCCGTGTGACGGGCTTCAACGCGATGCTCGGGCTCCTCTACGAATTCATCGGACGCACGCCGCCCGCCGCGGACGAGCGCCCCGCCGGGCGCGCCGAGCGGCTCATCGGCGCCCCGAGCCGTCAAGCGAGCGAACTGCGCGAACCAAGCTCCGGCCGCGGCGCGGGCGAGTAACCGCTACTTCTACTCGCCCGGCGCACATCCATGAGCGCCCGCGGAGGGATTCGCGGAACGATTCTCATTTGGAAACGACCGGCGACGATGAGGCCGCTCACCGGCCTTGCCCCGCTGTTCGAAATTGGAAGGCCCGTGCTGGCCAAGCGGGCGGATCTCCGCTATGTTCGGCGCCACGCGTGCAGTTGCTAGGGAGGGAATCATGCCGCGCAAGGGATCTTCGTTCTTTCTCGTCGTGGCGACCGTCGTCGCGTTCGCGGTCTCGTCGATAGAGCAGGCGGCGTACGCGTCCGTGATCGGCACGCAGCAGTACCTCAGCAGCGTGGACCGGCAGCAGACCCTCGAGCGCATCGACGCGGTGCTCGCGCGCGAGGACGTGCAGCGGCAGCTCGAGCAGCTCGGCGTCGATCCGAGCGAAGCGGCCGCGCGAGTCGATGCGCTGACCGACCAGGAGCTTCAGACGCTCGCGGACCGTCTCGACGAGCTGCCCGCCGGCGGCAGCCTCCTCGGGATCGTCGGCATCGTCTTCATCGTGCTCCTGATCCTCGAGCTCGTCGGCGCGATTGATATTTTCAAGAAGATCTAACGCCGTCCTTCGGCTCGCGCGCGCGGCCGTCGTCACGGCGGCCGCCGCGGCGGCCGGGTGCGCGACCGCATCCCGCTTCGACGCAACCGCAGCCCGCTTCGACGCGAGCTCGCTGCCGTCCGTCGAGCTCGCCGACGTGCCGTTCTTTCCGCAGAAGCAGTTCCAATGCGGCCCGGCCGCGCTCGCGACGATCCTCGCGTACGAAGGTCTCGACGTCGATCCGGACGCGCTCGCCCCGGCCGTCTACGTGAAGGGACTCAAGGGAAGCCTGCAGGCCGAGCTGCTCGCGGCTACGCGCCGGCACGGTCTGATCCCGTACGTGCTCGAGCCGACGGCCGACGATCTCTTCGCCGAGGTCCGGAGCGGCAAGCCCGTGCTCGTGCTCGAGAACCTCGCGCTGCCGCGCGTGCCCGTCTGGCACTACGCCGTCGTCGTCGGCTTCGACGCGGAGCGCGGCGACGTCGTGCTGCGCTCGGGCAAGCGGCGGCGGCACACGGAGCGGCTCGGACGGTTCTTGAGGCACCTTCGGCTCGGCGGGGACTGGGCGTTCGTCGCGCTCGGGCCCGACGAGCCGCCGCCCGCGACGGCGACGCCGGAGCGCTACGTGCGCGCGCTCGCGGGCGCGGAGCCCCTGCTCGGCGCGGCGGCCGACGCGGCCTACTCGAGCGCGCTGACGCGCTGGCCGCGCGACCCGCTCGTGCTCTTCGCCGGCGCGGGTCACGAGCTCGCGGCCGCGCGCTATGAGAACGCGGCCGGGCTCTACGAGACCTTGCTCGCGCTCGAGCCGCACCATGCCGCGGCGCGCAACAACCTCGCGAATGCGCTGGCCGAGCAAGGCTGCCGCACGGAAGCGCTGCACCAAGCGCGCGCGGCGCTGGCCGACGTCGCGAACGAGAGCCCGCTGCGCTCGGCGATCGAAGATACGGTCGGGAGCCTCGAGCGCGACGCGGCCGCCGCAGCGGCCGCGCCCGAGCCGGCGTCCTGCGCCCGTTAGAGACGCCTCACTGAGAATTCGTGGCCGCGCCGTTCAAGCGCAGGACCCCGTTCTCGTCCGCCCCTTCGCGGTTGTCCTCGCAGACGTACTCGAGAATCTCGTACCCCGGCATGCGCTTGTAGGCGAAGGTGAGCTGCCACGGCTTCGTCAACACGTCGGGATCGTCGATCGTGATCTCGTCCCAAAGGATGTCGGGCGTCGCGAGGTGAATGCGCTCCGAGATCCGCATCTTCGGCGAGTGCGGGACGTCTCTGAATCGCACGGTGTCCTTGACGCCGATCGTATCGACGGTCAACACGCCGTTCTCCCAGTGGCCGACGGAGCGGCCGTAGAAGCCCGGATCGTACTCGGCCAAGTCCATCTGCGGCTTGTCGAGGTAGATCCTGCGGATCTGGTTATAGGCCTCTTGAACGACGGCGACCTCGCCCGGGCTCTGCAGGAACTCGAACGGGAAAGGCCCCGACATCATTCCGGGCATGCCGTCGGGGAGACAGTACGCGTTGCCGTTGATGAGCGGCTGTCCGGCCGCATCCGCGGCACGCCTCGCCGCCGCGCGGTCTTGCCAGGCCTTGAGGTCGTCGGGCTTCAAAGGCGGCGGCGGCTCGGGCGGCGGCGCGCCGGCCTCGCCCGGGCGCGCGCGATAGCGCTCCCAGGCGCCGCTGATGTTCGGAATGCCTTGAGGAATCGAGACCCCGCCCTGCGGGAACTCCGCCGCGGCCTCGTGGACCTGCGCCGCGCCCTGTCCGGACTGGGCCCAAAGCGCGCCGGGCGCGGCGACCGCCCCGATTGCGACGGCGGCGGCGGCGCCGCGCAGCAGAAGCTCGCGGCGCGAGCGATGTGTATCGACGTGCATCCGCGGCCTCCCTCAGGGCGTACGCTTGAACGTGTTGATGCCCGGAACCGGCGGCACGAGCGTGCGGCCGTCCGGCACGTTGAGCTCGAGCAGGAGTCCGCCGGGCTCTCCGCTCAGCAGCGGGGCAATGACGGCCGTGACCTCGTCGCCGGGCTTGACGTCCGTCGAGCGCCAGCCTGCCCGCTTCAGCATGTTGATGCTCGTGAGCTCGATGGTGTATCGAGTCGCGCCCTTGTCCCCGTCGGGCACGTCCATGGCGAGGTAGCCGTGCGGATTCGTCCACTGGAACGACACGACCTTGCCGTTCAGCGTGGACGATTTGCTGTGATCGAAGATCGCAAACGAATGATGAGCCGATGCCGAGAGCGCCACTAAAGCGGCCGCCGCGCCGAGCGCGAACGTTTGCCACCGACTTGCAGCCATGTTGGAAGCCTCCTCCACTCGGGGGCGCCGATTCGCCGCCGGCAGGCGCGCCGATTACGCGCCGGCTCGGCTAGCCTACTGCCAAGCCACGGCGCGGCCTATAACTCGTCCGCTATCCGTGCCATCACCGGCCGCAATAGTGCTAGCCTAGAGCCGAGCATGCCAGAAGCGGAGGGAAGACGCGTGGAGCTCGACGTG
>DASTSM010000379.1:0-14314 GCA_035760685.1 Gammaproteobacteria bacterium
CGCGGGCAGCAGGAGGTAGCCGCGCTCGGCGCACGCAGGCTCTCGCTCGACGAGCCGCTCGGCGCGCGCGAGCCAGCCCGTCGCCTGTGCCGCCGACCCGAGCGAGGAGAGATGGAACCCGATCCAGAACGCCGCCCGCGCCGCCCGAGAGGATTCGTTCGCCTCCGCGCACGCATGATGCAATCGCTCGAGCGCACGCAGGAAATCCGCGTCGCGGCCGACGAGCGCGGCCGACCAGGCGAGGCGCTCGAGGTCGTCCGGCCCGAGGCGCCGGCGCTCGTCGGCGCGGGAGAAGCCGTCGAATGCCTCTTGCCAAGCCCGGCGTGCGTAGCTCGATCGCGCCCGTGCGAGATCGTTGCTCATCGGGACGCCTCCTCCTTAGCGAAAGCGTACTGGACCGGCTCCCCGGCCGGATCTATTCTGCTCCGCGATGCCAAATCCGAAACGTTTTCGCCTCGCGGCCGTCGCGGCCGCGAGCGTGGCCGTCGTGGCGGCCGCCGTCCTCGTCGTCAACCACGCGGGCCTGCCCGGGCGGCACGGCGACCGCCAGTGGGGCATGCTGAAGACCTATTGCCTCGATTGCCATAACGAGGCCGAGGCCACGGGCGGCGTCGTCTTCGAGGGGCTCAAGCCCGAGTCGGTGCCCGCGAAGGCGAAGCTCTTCGAGACAGCGATCCGCAAGCTCCGCGGCCGGCTCATGCCGCCGCCCGGCAATCCGCAGCCCGATCAGGCGCGCATCGACGCCTTCGTGAGCTACCTCGAGTCCTCGATCGACGGAGCCGCGAAGACTCGAAAGGTCGGCTACGTCCCGCCGCAGCGCCTGAATCGGACGCAGTACGCCGCAGCGGTCAAGGACCTGCTCGGCGTCGAGATCGACGGCGCGAAGTACCTCCCGACGGAGATCGAGGTCGACGGCTTCGACAACATCTCGGCCGCGCTCAGCGTCTCGCCCGCGTTCCTCGAGCAGTACATCTCGGTCGCGCGCACCGTCGCGCACCTCGCGGTCGGGGAGCCGAAACCGAAGCTCGCGAGCGTCTTCCTGCCGCCGCCGCCGAACGGCGATCAGGACGATTACGTCGACGGCCTGCCGCCCGGCACCCGGGGCGGCACGCGCTACATGCAGAGCTTCCTCGCCGACGGCGAGTACCGCTTCACGATCACGGACCTCGACGTCGGCCTCTACCCGCGCTCGCTCGAGACCGAGCAGACCGTCGTCCTGCTCGTCGACCGCAAGGAAGTCTTCCGCGGCAAGCTCGGGGGACCCAAGGATCTCGCGCTCGCCGATCACGAGGGCGCGCCCGGGCGGGCCGAGATCATGAAGCGCTTCGCGGACATCCCCGTGCAGCTGACGGCCGGCATGCACGAGATCGTCGTGACCTTCATCGAGCGCTCGCGGGCGGCGACCGACGAGCTCGTCTACGGCTTCACGCCGTACGGCGGCTTCAGCTACGAGGGCGAGGTGCGCGGGCCGCGCCTTATCGGCGGCGTCGAGATCAAGGGTCCGTTCGAGTCGACGGGCGTCTCGACGACGGCGAGTCGCAAGAAGATCTTCATCTGCCAGCCCGAGTCGGCCGGCGAGGAGCGCGGCTGCGCGCAGCGCATCACGGCGAACCTCGCGCGGCGCGCGTTCCGGCGCCCCGTGACGCAGGACGACGTCGACCGGCTCATGCCGTTCTACGAAGCGGGCCGGTCCGCGGACGGGTTCGACGCCGGCATCGAGCAAGTCGTGACGGCCGTGCTCGCGAGCCCGGACTTCCTCTATCGCGCCATCGCGCCGCCCGAGGGCGCGAAGCCCGGAGACGCGTTCGCGCTCGACGACCTCGCGCTCGCCTCTCGCCTCTCCTTTTTCTTATGGAGCGAGGGGCCGGACGACGCGCTGCTCGACCTCGCCGAGTCCGGCAAGCTCCACGACCCCGAGGTCCTCGAGGCCCAAGCCATTCGCATGCTCCAGGATCCGCGGGCGGGCACGCTCGTGACGAACTTCGCGCTCAAGTGGCTCAACGTCGACGACCTCGGCGCGGTCGACCCCGACGGGCGGCTCTTCCCCGAGTTCAGCGAGGAGCTGCGCCAGGACTTCGCGACCGAGATCGACCTGTTCCTGCGCAGCGTCCTGCTCGGCGACAGGAACGTGCAGGAGCTGCTGACGGCCGACTACACCTTCTTGAACGAGCGGCTCGCGAAGCACTACGGCATCGACGGCGTGCACGGCCCGCAGTTCCGGCGCATCGCGCTCGACGACGAGCGGCGCTTCGGGCTGCTCGGCAAGGGGGCCGTGCTGCTGAGGACGTCGTACGGCGACCGCACCTCGCCCGTGCTGCGCGGCGCGTGGGTGCTCGACAAGCTCATGGGCACGCCGCCCACGCCCCCGCCGCCGAACGTCGTCATGGACCTCTCGACGCCCCCGGGCGAGAAGCCGAAGACCGTGCGGGCGCGGCTCGAGCAGCACCGAGTGAGCCCGACCTGCAACGGCTGCCACGGCGTCATCGACCCTTACGGCCTCGCGCTCGAGAACTTCAGCGTCACGGGACAGTGGCGCGACTTCGACGCCGCGGCCGGGGAGCCGATCGACCCGCGCACGGCGCTGCCCGGAGGCGTTCCGATCAAAGGCCCGATCGAGCTTCGCAAGGCGCTGCTGCGCCGCTCCGATCAATTCGTGCAAGCCCTAACGACCAAGCTCATGATGTATGCGCTCGGCCGGCAGGTGCAGTACTACGACATGCCCGAGATCCGCGAGATCGTGCACGCGGCGGCCAAGGACGACTACCGCTTCTCGTCGCTCGTATCGGGGATCGTGAGGAGCGATGCGTTCCGGATGCAGGCGGTGCCGGAGGCGCCGAACGCTCCTGCGCCCGCGATTGAGCAGGCCGCGACCGCGAAGGCCGATTGAAGGAGACCTCGATGTTCATTACGAAGAAGCATCTGTCTCGGCGCACCGTGCTCAAGGGCGTCGGCGTCTCCGTGGGCCTGCCGCTGCTCGACGCGATGATCCCGGCCGCGACGGCGCTCGCCAGCACGGCGGCCTCGCCGAAGCTCCGCGTCGGATTCTTCTATATTCCGCACGGCGCGATCCTCTGGAACACCTCGCACGGCCCGTCGATGGATCACTGGACGCCGAGCGGCTCGGGCGCGGACTTCAAGCTGAGCCCGATCATGGCGCCGCTCGAGAAGTACAAGCGCTACGTCACGTCGTTCTCGAATCTCGAGAACAAGGCCAACGAGAACTCGGTCCATTCGCTCGTGCCGGCCACCTGGCTCAGCGGCGTGCGTCCCGACACGCAGGCGACGGGCGCGCACATGGCCGCGACGATCGATCAGGTCATCGCCGAGCGCATAGGCCAGGAGACCGCCCTGCCCTCGCTCGAGGTCGCCTCGGAGACGACGATCCAGACCGCGGCGTGCCCGTCGGGCGGCGGCTGCTACTACAGCTCGACGCTGTCTTTCCGGAACCCGACTTCGCCGCTGCCGATGGAGTTCAATCCGCGCAAGGTCTTCACGCAGCTCTTCGGCGAGGGCGACACGCCCGAGGAGCGCGACGCGATCGCGACGCAGACGAAGAGCCTGCTCGACCTGATCTCCGACCGCACGCACGCGCTCGAGCGCACGCTCGGACCCGCCGACCGCGTCACGCTCGACGAATACCTCGACACGGTCCGCGAGATCGAGCGGCGCGTCGAGAAGGCCGAGCAGCGGGATCTTTCGGCGATCACCGTGCCCGAGGCGCCGATCGGCGAGCTCGACTCGTTCGACGAGCAGGTCAAGCTCATGTTCGACCTCATCGCGCTCGCCTATCAGGCCAACTTGACGCGGGTCGCGTCCTACATCATGGTCGCCGAGGGCACGAACCGGACCTACAACCACATCGGCATCTCGGACGCGTTCCACCCGCTCTCGCATCACGCGAACGACGTCGAGCGGCTCATGAAGCTCGTCAAGATCCAGACGTATCACATGCAGCGGTTCGCGGACTTCGTCGCGAAGCTCGCGGGCATCCCGGACGGCGACGGCTCGCTGCTCGATCACTCGATGTTCCTGTACGGCTCCAACATGAGCAACAGCGACCGCCACAACAACTATCCGCTGCCGAACATCCTCGTCGGCGGAGGCTGCGGCGCGCTCAAGGGCGCGCAGCACATCGAGCTGCCCGAGCACACGACGCTCACGAACCTGCATCTGACCGTGCTCAATAAGACCGGCTTCGAGCTCAAGAGCTTCGTCGACAGCACGGGCGAGATCGCCGGGGTATGAGCGGTCCGAGCGATATGAGCGGCACGAGCGGCCGAGGTCGCATCGCGATGCGCCGCAGGGACGTCCTCAAAGGCGCCGCGGCGGGCTTCGGCGCGCTCGCCGTCGGCCCGCTCGCGCGCGTCGCGCTCGCGGCCGACGCGCCCGCCGTCGAGCGCGTGACCGATCGGCTCGCGCTCGTGACGGGCGCGGGCGGCAACGTGCTCGTGCTGGCCGCCGACGACGGCCAAGTCGTCGTCGACAGCGGCGCCGCGGCTTCGAGCACGGCGCTGCTCGCGGCGCTCGGGTCTTTGCCCGGCGGCGGCCGCGTGCAAAGGCTCTTCAATACGCACTGGCATCCCGAGCAGGTCGGCGCGAACGAGGCGCTCGGCAAGGCCGGAGCCAAGATCATCGCGCACGCGAAGACGCGCGCGCACCTCGCCGCGGGCTACTACCTGCCGGCCGAGGATCGGTACGTCAATCCCCTGCCCGCGCCCGCGCTGCCGACCGAGGTCGTTTACACGCACGGCGAGACGACGGCCGGCGGCGAGCGCATCGAGTACGGCTATCTGCTCGAGGCGCACACGGACGGCGACCTTTACGTCTACTTCCGCGGGTCGAACGTCGTCGCGGTCGGCGGCGCGATCTCGCCCGAGCGCGACCCCGTGCTCGACTGGTTCGGCGGCGGCTGGCTCGGCGGGCGCGTCGACGCGCTCGAGCAGCTGCTCGCGATGACCGACGAGAAGACGCGCTTCGTGCCGAGCGACGGCCCCGTCGTCGGCCGCGCGGCGGTCGAGGCAGAGCGCGACTTCATGCGGACCGTCTTCGATCGCATGGTCGAGCTCGTGAGGAAAGGCGACAGCCCCGAGGACTGCCTCGCGGCCGGCGCGCTCGACGGCCTCTCCCGCAAGCTCGCCGATCCGCTCGCGTTCATCTACTCCGTGCACAAGGGCTTATGGGCGCATCACAACACCTTGTCTCCGGACATCGTTTGATCCGGACGGCCGCACCGCTCGCGATGCTCGCCGCGTTGGCCCTCTTCGCGGCCGCCGGGCAGGCCGCGGGCGAAGACGCGCTCGCGAGCCTGATCCAGTCCGGCAAGCGCGACGCCGCGCTCGAGCTCATCCGCTCGGGCGCGGACGTCAACGCGGCGCAGGGCGACGGGACGACGCCGCTCCACTGGGCCGTCTACAAGCTCGACCGCGGCCTCGCGGCCGAGCTCCTGAAGCGCGGCGCGAAGCCGAACGCCGTGAACAGCTACGGCGCGAGCCCGCTCGCCGAAGCCGTCAAGGCCGCGGACCTCGAGCTCGTCGAGATGCTGCTCGACGCGGGAGCGTCGGTCGAGTCGCCGAACGAGGACGGTCAGACGGCGCTCATGCTCGCGGCGCGGGGCGGAGCGCTCGACGTCGCGAAGCTGCTCGTCGCGCGAGGCGCGAACGTCAATGCGCGCGAGTCGTGGCGCGGCCAGACCGCGCTCATGTGGGCCGCGGACGCGAACCACCCCGAGATCGCGAAGCTCCTCATCGAGCACGGCGCCGACGTCGCGACGCCCGCGATGGCGATCGACTGGCCCGCGCAGATCACGTCCGAGCCGCGTGCGCAGTATCGCCCGACCGGCGGCCTCACGCCGCTCCTCTACGCCGCGCGCTCGGGATGCACGGGCTGCGTCGCGGCCATGCTCGACGCGGGCGCGAACAAGGACCAGCCGAATCCGGACGGCGTGACGCCGCTCATCATCGCGATCGACAACCTCCGCTTCGACACCGCGAAGCTGCTCATCGAGCGCGGCGCGAACCCGCATCATTGGGACTGGTGGGGGCGCACGCCGCTCTACGTCGCCGTCGACATGAGCTCGTACCGCTCGCGCTTCGGCAGGCCGAGCCCGGCGGCGAAAGCGAGCGCGGGCGGAGGCGGCGCCCGAGGCACGACGGCGATCGACGTCATCCGCCTGCTGCTCGACAAGGGCGTCGACCCGAATCCGCAGCTCGACATGCATCGCCCGGGACGCGGCGGCAACAGCGGCCGGTTCATCGACGATCTGCTCACGACGGGCGTGACGCCGCTGATTCGCGCCGCGATCGGGCACGACGTCGAGGCCGTGCGCGCGCTGCTCCAGCACGGGGCGCTCGTCGATCTGCCGAACGTCATGGGCGTGACGCCGCTCATGGCCGCGGCCGGCATCGGCGTCTCGCAGCGCGACCGCCGGCTCGACCTCGGCGACGATCCGGAAGCGAGCGCGATCGCGACGATCGAGCTGCTGCTCGCGGCGGGCGCCGACGTGAACGCACGGATCGTCGACCAGTACAGCCGCACGGCGCGCATCGCGCGCCTCAGCACGATGACGGAGCGCGAAGGCCAGACGGCGCTCTACGGCACGATCCGCTTCGGCTGGCCGCGCGTCGCGCAATACCTCATCGACCACGGCGCCAAGGCGGACGTCGTCGACGCGCTCGGCAAGTCGCCGCTCGACGCGGCCGAAGGCAAGATCGGCGGCCGCGACAACAAGCCGAACGCCGAGATCGCCGCGATGCTGCGCAAGGCCGGCGCCGGCTGAAAATGGGGTCAGACCCGACTTTTCCCGGGCTTGTGAAAATGGGGTCAGACCCGATTTTTCCCGAAACCGGGAAAAACGGGGTCTGACCCCATTTTCGTCTCAGTCCGTCGTGCCGGCCGGCATCCCGGGTGCCGCCGCGGCCGGAACGGTCCGGCGCCGTCCGACCATGGCGCCGATCACGGCCGCGAGCAGCGACACGACGAGCGCGCCGAACGTGATCCACGCGGCCTGGCTCGCCTGCGGCTGAATGCGCTCCGCTTGCCGCTCGAGCGCGCCGCTCGAGCGCGCCTGCTGCATGAGCTGCGCGGCGCCCTGGCGGGCCGCGTTCGCGGCTTCCGTCGGATTGTCGCGGTTGCTCTCGACGCGCTGCGCGGTCTGCTCGAGGGTCTGCCGAACGTTGTCGACGGGCAGGCCCGTCACGGACGCGATGCGTTGCGCGGTCTGCGGATCCCGCAGCCGAGCCGCGATCTGATCCACGGAGCCCGAGACGTCGAGGTCGATGCCGCCCTGGGACTGCACGGCCTGTCCGACAGCTTGCGTCGCGCCGCCGACGATGCGGAACGCGCCGCTCGCGAGCGTGCTGACGCCCGATGTTGCGGCGTACGCCATGATCAGCAGGCTCAGCACCCAGACCAGCGAGCCCTCGAAGAAGCCGGTCGTGCGGTCGGTGATCGCGCCGATGCGCGTCGCGACCCAGCCGCCGAGAAAGAGGGCGATGAGCAGCGAGATGCCGCCCCAGATGCCGGCCGCCGTGCCGATCGTCTCGGCCTCCGTCTGCCCGGGATTCGCGGCCGAGACGCCGACCGCGAGCCCGAGGGCCGTCAACAGAATGAGCACGCCGAGCGCGACGAGCACGCCGCCCCAGATCCCGCCCCAGGACACGCGCGTGCCGGCGCCGTAGGCCGGGATCACGGAAGCGTTCCATCCGCGCCGCCGCTCGTGATAGCGGCGCTCGCCCTCGGGCCTGCCTTGTACGACCGTGGCCATGTCTCTCCCTCCCGCTGGATGGGGCCGATCGGCGATCGGCCGACCGGCGATGGCGATTCAAATAACCGAGCCGCGCGATGCAAGGTGCGTGCCGCCGCAGCCGGGAAATCGCCGCGAAATAGGGGAAAATAAGGCCCTTCGCGCGCTCGCGCAGGATCGACGAAGGTCCGGGCATGAATCCTGCACTCCGCGGTCGCGCGGCAGAAACGGAGGGACGCGGAACGGAGGGACCTATGTCGAGATCGCTGCCGAAGTCGCTGCTCACGATCGGAATCCTGCTTGCGATACTCGGCGTCGCGCTCGCGGGCGGCGGCGCGTGGCTCGTGAAGCTCGGCGGCAGCTGGTACTACGCGATCGCAGGCGCCGGCTTCGTGATCGCCGCCGCCCTGCTGCTGCTGCGCTCGCCCGCGGCGCTTTGGATCTATGCCGCCGTCGTTGCCGGCACGCTCGCCTGGTCGCTCTACGAAGCCGGGCTCGACTGGTGGCCGCTCGCGGCGCGCATGGACGTCGTGTTCCTGCTCGGGCTCGTTCTGCTGACGCCGTGGATCGCACGATCGCTGGCGCCGGGGACCGCCACGCGCCGGGCGCGGCTCGCGCTCGGCGCGGCGATGGCCGCCATGGCCGCGGTCTCCGTCGCGTCGTGGCTCGTCGACGCGCATCGGATCGAGGGCCGGGCGCCGGGGCCGCGCGTCGCGGCGGCGAGCCCCGACGGCCCGCGCGGCGCGGGCACCGAGACCGAGCGCGGTGCGCCCGCTGCCGGCGAATGGACCGCGTACGGGCGCACGCTCGCCGGCCGCCGCTACTCGCCGCTCGATCAAATCACGCCCGAGAACGTTTCGCACCTCGAGGTCGCATGGCGGTACGAGACCGGCGACGTGCGTCGCCGGGGAGACCCCAAGGAGACGACGTACGAGGTCACGCCGCTCGAGATCGGCAATCGCCTCTTTCTCTGCACGCCGCACCAGATCGTCATCGCGCTCGACGCCACGACGGGCAAGGAGATCTGGCGCTACAAGCCGAAGACGCTCGGGCGGCTCGCGCTCGAGCACCGCACGTGCCGCGGACTCTCGTACTACCCGGGGCCGCCCGCGGACTCGGGCGAGGCGGCAGCGCCGCCGCCCGTCGACGCGCGCCCCGTCGCATCGGACGTGCCGCCCGGTCTGCCGCTCGCGGCCGCGAGCCTGCGCGGGAAAGCGCCGAAGCAAATCGATCGCTGCCGCGCGAAGCTGCTGATGCCGACCGTGGACGGCCGCCTCATCGCGCTCAACCCGGACGACGGCGGCGTCTGCGCGGCCTTCGGCGGCGGCACCGGCCAGATCGACCTCTGGGCCAACATGCCGAACGTGATCCCGGGCGCTTACTACTCGACGTCGCCGCCCCTCATCGCCGGCAACCGCATCGTCGTCGGCGGCGCCGTGCTCGACAACTACTCGACGCACGAGCCGTCCGGGGTCGTGCGCGCGTTCGACGCCGAGACCGGCGAGCTCGTCTGGAACTTCGATTCGGGCTACCCGTACGACACCCGCCCGATCGCGCGCGGCGCGACCTACACGCCGAACTCACCGAACAGCTGGACCGTCATGAGCGCCGACGAGCGCCTCGGCCTCGTCTATGTGCCGCTCGGCAATCAGCCGCCCGACCAGTGGGGCGGCAAGCGCAGCGACAACGTCGAGCGCTTCTCGTCCTCGGTCGTCGCGCTCGACCTCGCGACGGGCCGGGTGCGCTGGCGGTTTCAGACCGTGCATCACGATCTCTGGGATTACGACGTGCCGGCGCAGCCGAGCCTCGTCGACTTGACGATCGCGGGCAAGACGGTGCCGGCCCTCGTGCAGCCGACGAAGCAAGGCGATATCTACGTGCTCGACCGGCGCACGGGCGAGCCGATCCTGCCCGTCAAGGAGACCGCTGCGCCGCAGGGCGCGGCCGAAGGCGACCACACGGCGCCGACGCAGCCCGAGTCGGCCCTCTCGTTCGCGCCGAAGCCGCTGCGCGGCAGCGACGCATGGGGGCTCACGCCGTTCGATCAGCTCGCGTGCCGTATCGGCTTCCGGAGGCTGCGCTACGAGGGCCGCTTTACGCCGCCCTCGACGCGAGGCTCGCTGATCTTCCCCGGCAACTTCGGCACCTTCAACTGGGGCGGCATCGCCGTCGATCCCGAGCGCGAGATCGCGTTCGTGACGCCGACCTACCTCGCGTTCGTCTCGAAGCTCGTGCCGCGCGACGATCCCTCGACGCTCTACGTCACGAGCGAGCACACGGGCAACAGCTTCTTGCCGGCGCTCAACGAGAACTTCGGCGCGCCGTTCGCCGTCGAGCTCGAGCCGTTCACGTCGGCCATCCGCGTTCCGTGCCACGAGCCGCCGTGGGGCTACGTCGCGGCCGTCGATCTCACGACGGGCAAGGTGATCTGGCAGCACAAGAACGGCACGGTGCGCGACCTCACGCCGATTCCCCTGCCCTTCAAGCTCGGCGTGCCGAACTTGGGCGGGCCGATCATGACGCGGGGCGGCGTCGCGTTTCTTTCGGGCACGCTCGACGACTTCGTGCGCGCGTACGACGTCACGACGGGCGAGCAGCTCTGGCGAAGCCGCCTGCCGGCCGGCGGGCAAGCGACGCCGATGACCTACCTTGGAGCGGATGGCCGCCAGTATCTCGTCGTCGTCGCGGGGGGCCACGGGTCGCTCGGCACGAAGGCCGGCGACTACGTGATCGCCTACGCCCTGCCGAAAGCCCTTCCGAAAGGCTAGCGCTGCGCTCGCGTTCGGCGGCGTTCATCGGCATCATGGCGCTGATCCAGCGAGACGTAAGCGCCATGACGACGAACGGAACAGCGGAAAGCGTGTCGACCGGAGCCCGCGATCTCGTCGCGGGGCTCGCGGCCGCGGCTGCGGCCCAGCCGGTGGCCGTCGAGCTGCCGATCGATCGGCTCCGGCCCGGCCGATACCAGCCGCGCGAGCAGCTCTCGGAGGAAAATCTTGCCGACCTCGCGGCTTCGATCCGCGAGCAAGGCGTGCTGCAGCCGCTCGTCGTCCGCGGCGTCCGCGGGGAAACGTACGCGGCGGCGAGCGCTGCCGTGCACGGCGAGGCGGAGTACGAGATCGTCGCCGGCGAGCGGCGCTGGCGCGCCGCGAAGCTCGCGGGCCTCTCGACCGTGCCCGTCGTCGTTCGCGAGCTCGACGATCAATCCGCGCTCGCCGTCGCGCTCATCGAGAACGTGCAGCGCGAGGACTTAAATCCCATCGACCAGGCCCGCTCGCTCGCGCGGCTCGCGCGGGAGTTCGGCTTGACGCACGAGGAGGTCGCGAAGGCTATCGGCCGGTCGCGCTCCGCCGTCAGCAACACGCTCCGCCTACTCGAGCTCGAGGACGAGGTCAAGGGCCTGCTCGCGAGCGGCCGCATCGACATGGGGCACGCGCGCGCGCTGCTGCCGCTCGACGGCGAGCGGCAGATCGCGCTCGCCCGCAAAACCGAGACGCGGCGGCTCTCGGTCCGCGAGGTCGAGAAGGCGGTTCGACAGCTGCTCGCCGAGCCCGCGGCCGAGCCAGCAAAGCCCGACGTCGATCTCCAGACGCAGTGGCTCGCAATCCAGATCGCGCGGGAGCTCGGCACGAAGCTCGCGATTAGGCCGAGCAAGGACGGCGGCTACACGCTCCAACTCGCATTCGGCGACCTCGCGCAGCTCGAGGAGAGCCTCGAGCGGATCCGCGAGCTCGTGCGCGGAGTACGCGAGACTGCGGGGCCGCGGGCCCGCGACCCGTCCTAAGCGCCCGGCAGCGAGCCGGCCGCGCTACTCCGCGCGTTGCAGCGCCTCCGAATCCGCGCCGCCGCCCGCTTCGTAGCTGAATACCTGCTCGAGCGGCACGCCGAAAACTTGCGCGATGCGGAAGGCCATCTCGAGCGAGGGCGAGTATTTGCCGAGCTCGATCGCGTTGACGGTCTGACGCGTCACGCCGATGCGCTCGGCGAGGGCCTGCTGCGTCATCTCGCCGTGATCACCTCAAACACCGCGGCGGCAGTACACGATACGCGCCGAGTAGTTCACGACCTCCGCCAAGTGGACACCGGGGAGCGCCGGACGCGAGAATCGGCATCTCCAAGACGTATGCGGCCCGTTCAACAAAAGACCCCGGGCCGCAAGCGACGTGAGCCGCCTGCTATGGCGACTTCCGCCGGTGACACGGACGAGAACACGACCTGAACAACAAGGAGAAATGGCGATGACGTCCTCTCTTTATGACCCGCGCGTCAAACGCGTGCTCGATGCGATGCATTCGGAAGCGGACCGCAACGATCCGCCGCTGCTCGCGAAGGCGAAGGGCAAGGAATACACGACCCGTGCCGCGCTGCTCGACGAGGCGTTCATCCCCGTCTCGCCGGACGCGGGACGTCTGCTCTACACGCTCGTGCGCGGAGCCGCGCCGGGGGCCATGATCGAGTTCGGCACGTCGTTCGGGATCTCCACGATCTACATGGCCGCCGCGCTTCGCGACCGCGGCGAGGGGAAAGTCATCACGACCGAGCTGCTCGGCTCGAAGGCCGAGCGCGCGCGTGAGTACATCCGCGAGGCGGGCCTGCTCGATCTCGTCGATATCCGCGTCGGCGACGCCCTCGAGACGCTGAAGGATCAGAAGCGCGACGTCTCGCTGCTCTTTCTCGACGGCTGGAAGGATCTCTATCTGCCGCTGCTCAAGCAGCTCGAACCCGCGCTTCGGCCCGGCGCGCTCGTCATCGGCGACGATCTCGATCTCTTTCCCGACGTGCTGGAGCCGTACTTGCGCTACGTGCGAGATCCCATGAACGGCTACGTCTCGGTCAAGATTCCGATCGGAGACGCGATGGAGCTGTCCGCCAGGTCGACTTGACTGAAGCGGGCTCGACCTTACGGGCTTCGCCTTCGGTTCGAGGCCGCCGGCGCGGCCTCTTCGGTTCCTCATCGAGTCTAAGGCGGCGGCTTCCGCGGTCGTCGCTCCCCTCGAAGGTTGACATGCGCCTCCAACATGCTATTTTTTTAGCATTGTGCGCATTTTTTAGCAGAGCTTCGAGTGAAGGGGCTGATTGCCGATTTGCGACATGCCGTGCGGCAAAATGCGGCGACGCCGCTTTCGAGCGGCCTCAGCATCGCGCTGCTTGCGGTCGCCATGGCCGTGCTGACGACCTTCCTGTCCTTTTGGTCCGCCATGTCGCTTACGGGGCGCGCGGGCTTCGCGCGTAGCCGCGAGCTCGTCACGGTCGGCCAAAACGACGGCCGCTCGCTCGGGCGGTTGTCTCTGCTCCTGATCGAGAGAATGAACGACGAGGTCGACTCCTTGGAAGCGATCGCCGGCACGCAAAGCTTTGCGCAGGCTGTCGTCGGCGAGCAGGATCAGCGCGTCGAGACGGAGCTCGTCACGGCGGACTACTTCTCGACGCTCCGACCGGCGATTCAAATCGGACGAAGCTTCGAGCCCCGCGATCACGTGGCCGGCGCCGAGCCCGTCGTCATTCTGTCGTATGGGTACTGGCGAAGTCGCTACAACGGCGCGGACACGGCTCTCGGGCGTACCGTGCGCGTGCGCGCGCCGGGCTCCGTCGTCGCGGGCCTCGACTCGCCGGATATCACGCAGACCTATCGCATCGTAGGCGTGATGTCGCCGGACGTGAGCGGAACGTTCGAAGACGCCACCGAGATGTGGATGCCCTACGAGCAGGCCGCGGCCGCCTTTCATGCGGCCGACACCTCCAAGCGCTACCGAGAGTCTCCCTCGCTTCGCGCGGTAGGCCGATTGGCGCCGGGCAGCACGGCGGAAAGCGCAGCGGCGGAAATCCGGAGCCGGTACGCCAAAGCCGGCATGGAGCTCGGCCTCATTCCGGACCGACCTCTCGACGTCGTCGAAGGGCTTTTCTCGGAGATCGAAGCGCGGCGCGACTTCGTCCGCCAGGTCCGGCTTTTTCTCGCGAGCAGCGCGCTGCTCGCGCTCGTCGCTGCCTGCAACGTGAGCTTGTTTCTGCTGTCGAGGGCGCCGCGCCGGAATCGAGAGCTCGGCATTCGCATGGCGCTCGGCGCGACGGTCCTGCGGCTCTGCCGTCAGCTCGCGACGGAGTCCGGCTTCTTGGTAGCAACAGCCGCGCTGCTCGGCGTCATCGCGAGCCTTTGGCTGACCGATGCGATGCGCCGGCTGCCGTTCCTGAACGGGCCGCTCTCGGCTCCGATCCGGACGCTGGATTGGAGGGTGCTCGCGATTGTCGCGGGCGTCTCGCTCGCCCTGACCCTACTCGTCTCGCTGGCGCCGGTTGCGAGACTTCGAACGCTGCCGATCGCATCGACCGCCAGAACGTTCGCGGGGGCGCCGGGATGGGCGCAGCGCGTGGCCGTGACGACGCAGCTAGCCGCCGCCGGCGTGCTCGCCTCGGCCTCGCTCGCGCTCGTCTGGCATCTCGTCGAGCTTTCCGCGGCGGATCGCGGCTTCGGCGCCAGAAACGTTTTCGTAGCCACGCCTCGAGGCCCGCGCCCTAAGCAAAATCCTTTCAACCAAAACGCGGATGCCCTCGTCGCCCAACGCGAGCGGCGCCGGG
>DASTSM010000380.1:0-22547 GCA_035760685.1 Gammaproteobacteria bacterium
GCGTTCGACAGGAAGTTGCGCAGCACCTGCGCGACCTTGCTTTCGTCGCCGATGAGGGACGGCAAGTCCGCAGGCGCGTCGAACTCGAGCGAGACCGAAGCCGCCGGCAGCAAAGGCTTCAACAAGCCGCGCAGCGCGCCGAAGAGGCTCTCGACCGAGAAGCGCCCGACGCTGACCTTGATCTTGCCGGCCTCGACCTTCGCGAGATCGAGCAAGTCGCTCACGACCTCGTAGAGCTCCTCGGCCGCGTCGTGAATGAGGCGCAACTGCTTCGCCTGCTCGTCGTTGAGCCGACCGTCCGTCTCCGCGAGCAGCAGCCTCGAGAGCGCGAGGATCGAGTTCAGAGGCGTCCTGAGCTCGTGGCTCATATGAGAGAAGAACTTCGTCTTCTGCTCGTCGGCTCGGCGCATCTGATTCGCGCGCTCGTCGAGCTCCGCGTAGAGCGCCATGACGCCTCGATTCGTGTCGGCGAGCTCGGCGTTGAGGCGAGTCAGCTCCTGCTGCTTCTTCTCGAGCTCGAAGAGGGTCGCCGAGAGCTCGAGGTTTTGGCGATGCAGCTCGGTGCCGTAGGCGGAGTCCGCGCGCGCGACGACTTGAGCGAGCTCGTCCCGAAGCTCGTCGATGCGCTCGGCCGCGAGTCGGCCTTTCGGCAGCGCGCGCGCGAGCGCGACCGTGTCGGGTCCGGCGGCGGCGTCATGTGCGTCGAGCAGCCGCCGGGCCGCGAGCATGGCGTCATCCCCCGCCGCCCGCTTGTCCGCGTCCGTCGAGCCCAGCGCCGGTCCCGTCACGCTGACGACGAGCAGCGGCTCGGAGCTTCGATTCTCGATGCCGAGCTCCGCTACGGCCTCGCACGCGCCTGCGGCGAGCGCAGCGCGCGCGAGCTCGGAGACCGCCGTCGCGATGCGTATTTGATCTTGATGCTCGAAGCCGAGGCGCCGGGCGAGGTGCCGTGCGGCCTGGCGCGCGACGACGCCGTCGACGTCGTGTCGGAGCTCCACTTTGAGCAGAGGGTTCATTGCCGCTTCGCGACCACGACGGCCGCGTCGTCGTTGCCGCGCGCGTAGTCGCGGTAGAGGACCCCCGCGACGAGGGCCGGATCGCGCGACTCGAGCGCGTCGAGCGCGTGGGGACGCCAGCGCGACTGCAAGCCGTCGGTGTGAAGCAGCAGCATTCCGCTCGGCGGCAGCTCGTATTCGAGCTCCGTCTTCCGCGGCGAGGCATGGCCGAGAATGCCGTTGTGCGACATGAGGTGACGGACCCGACCCTGGGCGACGATCCTCGCAGCGATGTTGCCGACGCCGCAATAGCGAACCTTTCCTACCAACGGATCGATGACGGCCACGGCGGCCGCCGCGCCGCGGGTCGGCTTCAGGTCCTCATCGAGCGCGGTCATGGCTTCCTCGGCGGTCCGCCACGCCTTGCGGCGAAAGGCCTCGACCGCCCGCGCCGACGCCTCGTGCGCGTACGGGCCGTGGCCGAGGCCGTCGCAGACGACCACGCCGACGAGGCCGCCGACGATGCGATAGTCCCACGCGTCGCCGTTCACGGTCTCGCCGTCCTTCGCGATCGAGCAGGCGCCGAAGCGGACGCGCGCGCCCTCGAGCACGCCGCGGGGACGGCACAGCGAAGCGGTGAGGACGCTGCCCTCGGGCGCCGAGACGATGTCGAGAGTATCCGCAAGCCGCGACACGGCGCCGAGTCCGGTCCCTCGCGAGCCCGAGGTCGAATACCCGTCTTGGACGCATCGCGAGACGTCCATGCCGGGTCCCCTGTCGACCGAGACCAACGAGAGGCGGCCGCCGTGCGCGAGCTTCTCCGCCGTCATCGACATCACCCCGTCTCGGGCGTACCGCACGAGGTTCGTCGCGAGCTCGGTCGCGACGATCGCGACTTGACCGCAATCGACGTCGTTCCAACCGAGGCCGCGCGCGAGGCCGACCGCGAAGCGGCGCGCCTCCGCAGCGCCGGAGGGATCGGAAAGGCGGAGGGCGGCCGACTCGATCATCTCCATCGCGTCACGCTGACCCGCGTGCCCTTGCCGACCGTCGACTCGATCTCGAAGTCGTTCATGAGGCGCCTCGAGCCCGAGAGCCCGAGGCCGAGCCCGGTCCCCGTCGAGTACCCGTCCTTGAGCGCGAGCTGCACGTCGGGGATGCCGGGACCCTCGTCGACGAAGTCCATGCGGAACCCAGACCGCCGCCCGTCGACGAGCCAGCGAAAGCGCGCGGTGCCGCCCTTGCCGTGCTCGATCGTGTTTCGTGCGAGCTCGCTCGCGGCGGTCACGATCTTGGTCTGCTCGACGAGACTGAAGCCCATCTCGATCGACCAGGCCCGCGCCTGCTGACGAAGATGCACGACGTCCGGAGGATGCTCCAGCTCGAAGCTCTCATCTCTGCGGACGTCCATTCGTGGCCTCCGCGAGAAGCTCCATGCCGCGGTCCATGTTCAGCGCCGTGCGCACGCCCTCGAGTTGGAGGCCGAGCTCGACGAGCGTGATCGCCACGGCGGGCCGCATGCCGACGACGACGGTGTCGGCGTCGAGGATGCGCGCCATCGCGGTGATATTGCCAAGCGTTCTGCCCATGAACGAGTCGACGACCTCGAGCGCCGAGATGTCGATGAGCACGCCTTTGGCGTTGGTCTCGACGATCTTCGAGCTCAAGTCGTCTTGGAGCTGGAGCGCCATGCGGTCGTGCATGTCGACCTGGATCGACACGAGCAGGACGTTTCCGAGGCGCAGGATCGGGATGTGCTCCATCGCGTTACGCTCGTGCCGCGCCGTCCGCGCGCTCGACCGCGAGCCCGCGCCGGTGCAGCGCATAGCGGAAGGCGTCGGCAAGCGTCGCCTTCGTCGTCACGTCGCCGAGGTTCACGCCGAGGTGCACGATCGTCTGCGCGATCTGCGGCCGGATCCCGCTGATGATGCAGTCCGTTCCCATGAGCCGGGCCGCGGCCACGGTCTTCAAGAGATGCTGCGCGACGATCGTATCCACGGTGGGGACGCCCGTGATGTCGACGACGACGATCGAGGCCGCGGTCCTCACGACCTCGTCGAGCAAGGCCTCCATGACGACTTGCGTGCGGGCGCTGTCGAGCGTGCCGATCAGCGGCACCGCGAGGACGCCGTCCCAGAGCTGCACGACGGGCGTCGAGAGCTCGAGCAGCTCCTGCTGCTGCCTCCTGATGATCTGCTCGCGGCTCCTCTGGAAAGTCTCCGCCGTGTGAAGCCCCAGCTGATCCAAGAGATCCGACGCGGCGCCGAGCTCGCGGCCGAGCCTGGCCGGATCGCCGATCGAGCTCGCGATCCGATGGAACAGCGGCTTCTTTAAGGAGAAAACGAAAGTCGCGGTCTCGGTCGGGGTGAACCCCTGCGCCGCCCGAGAGCGAGAGAGGTTCTCGAGAAACGCGCGCGTCGCCTCCCATTCCGGGACGCCGATGTCCTGCGAATCCGCGCGGTCGAGCGCGGCGACGAAAAGCCGTAGGAACTCGCCCGATTCCGTCTGAAGCTGGCTCTGCGCGATGGAGCCCGTCGCCGAGCGCTTCGCCGTTTGCTGGCGGGCGATCCAGTCTGCGAGGAGGTCCGACTCGTTGGTCTTGATGATGTCGGCAATCTCCGAACGTGCCATATAAGAAGCTCCGATCAAATGGTGGCGGCGAACGACCGCACGACGAGTCCCCGGCCCGCCGGAGGTCTGAGGGGGGAATGTCACTGTAACAGAGAGTGCGCGGCGCCGGGCAACAGGCTGCGTGCGGGCAACGCGGCCGAGCGCGGGACTGAGACCTGATCCAAAGCGTGCGTGCGGGCGGATCGGTACAGTCACCGCACACGACGCTTTTGAGCACCGATGACCGGAATCATTCTCGCAATCGTTGTTGCCGCGGCCGCCGCTGCGATCTTCGTGTACTTCCGGGTTGCGCGGTCGCGCCGCGCGGAGAGGCCGGGCTTCGCGGCCGGCCCGGCGAAGATGGCTGCGGGCGCGGCGAAGATGGCCGCCGGCGAGGGCTTCGCGAGCGTGGAGCTTCGGGCGGGGAGCCCCGCGTGCCGGGCGGCGCGCTCGATGGCGGGGAAGATCTACTTGATCTCCGAGGCGCCCGTGCTGCCGCTCGCGCGATGCGACGTCGCGCGCTGCCGGTGCGCATTCGAGAAGCGCACCGACCGACGCGCGGAAAGCCGCCGCTGGGAGGACGTCGGCGTCCAGCCGACGATCGTGTCCGCCGTCAACCGCCGCGGCGGCTCGGACCGGCGCCGGCCGGGGAAAAGCAAAACCTAGCGGAGCTCGCGCCGCCGAGAACCGCGCGAGCGACGCCAGACGGTGCCGCGGCTTACGCCGCGCCGCGCGAGGCGTTCGGCTCGGAGTAGAAGTTCCCGGACGGCACCTTGACGAGCGCGTTCGCCTCGTCGAACGCGACGTTGAGCGGATCGCCGCCCTTCTGCACGATCTCGATCTGCTGGCGCAGCACGCGGCGCTGCATCGTGATGCCGCGATCGCTCGTGCGCAGGTGCTCCTCGGAGTGCAGCGAGATCGGGCCCTGGCCCGCTTGCGCCTCGAAATCGCCGGGCCAGCGCTGGTGCTCCTCTTCGGTCATCTCGCCCCAGAGCTTGCCGCCGAAGCGAATGCCGTCGAACCGCACCCCCTTCGGCATGCGCATCGCGAACGCCTGGACGTAGTGGCTGTCGTCGACGGGCACGACCCACGAGATCATCGTCGACTTGCCGGGCTTAAGGCCGATGTCGGGCACGCTCATGATGTTCGGCATGATCCACGAGGAGATCCGATCGACGCTGCGGCCGTCGTCGAGCTCGCGCACGGCCGAGTAGCAGACGCCGTAATCGCTGTGGAAGAACTTGACCTCGGGCAGCAGCGCGAACTCGGCCGCGAACTGCGGACCCGTCAGCGTCGAGTGCAGCACGTAGACGTGGAACGGATCCATGACGTTGTCGTTCATCTGGAGCCAGCTATACGGCACGACGTCGAGGCTGGGATCGCCCGTCGAGCCGAACCCCCCGAGGCTCACCGCGATCTCCTCGCCCTCCGCGAGCTCCTCGAGCACGTCGTACCGCGGCAGCACCGGCTGCCGCTCGGGAGGCCCGAGGTACGCGAAGACGAATCCATAGCGCTCTTCGACCGGATACCAGGGCTGGCGGACGGACTCGAGGTCCTTGCCGCCGCCGGGCTCGCACGGCTGCTCGAGGCAGCGCCCTTCCGTGTCGAAGAGCCAGCCGTGATAGCAGCACCTTATGCCGCGGTCCTCGACCTTGCCGTAGAAGAGCGACGTGCCGCGGTGCATGCACCGCGGATACAGCAAGCCCGCCCTCGCCTGCTTGTCTCTGAAAAGAACGAGCTCCTCGCCGAGGATCTTGACCTTCTTCGGCAAGTCGCCGAGGTCGGCGGAGAGCGCGACCGGATGCCAGTAGCGCCGCAGCAGCTCGCCCATCGGTGTGCCGGGGCCGACGGCCGTCAGATAGTCGTCCGGATGCTGCGGGGGCCGTCCGTAGGCGTTGCCGTTCTTCGACGCCGTGCGCCATTGCATATCGCTCATGACCGCTCTCCTCCTTCGTCTCGCCTGCCGTCACCGGAAGTCTAGCAACGAAAGGCGCGAATCGAGCGATTTCGAACGGTCACTGCGCGCGCCGAGCAGCCCTCGCGGCCGCGCCGGCTCTTGCGTTTTCGCGGCCCGGAGCCGTGGCATAGCTATTGCACGTCCGCACGCCCCAAGCCGCGGGCAGCGGCCTCGCTCTCTCTGAGAACACGATGGAACACGACTAGAACACGATGGAAAACGATGCCTAGGCGAAGGAGGTTCGGCCATGGCTTTCAATCCGCTACAAGAGAAAGGAATACCGCTCGACAAGCAGCTCAGGAACTGGCGCGAGCTCAACGTCGAGCCCTACAACAAGGACCAGGTTCACCCCTACACGCGCACCCGCGGCATCCTCATGAACGGCGTCGAGGTCGAAGCCGTGATGTTCTCGCATCAGATGGCCCGCAACACGCTCGACCCCGAGGTCAAGAAGCAGCTCGCGATGCTGCGCCGGGTCGAGCAGCAGCAGCAGAAGGCCGTCAACTGGATGATCCCCGGCGACGAGTCGACGATCGAGGTCACGCTCGGCTACGAGCAGGTCGCCGTCGATCTCACGGCCTGGCTCGCGCGCCACGAGCCGGACCCGTACTTGAAGCAGGTATACGACTTCGCGCTGCTCGAGGACTTCGATCACCTCTATCGGTACGCGAATCTCTATCAGCTCATCGAAGGCAAGCGCGCCGACCGCGTGTGCGACGAGCTCACCGAGATCATGCCGGGCCGGCCGACGATCTTCGAGCACCGGGATCCGCGCGACGAGATCAGGCGCCCGATGACGGCGCTCGCGGCGGATCCGCAGTCCGTGCTGAACGCGCTGACCATCGTGTCGGGCGAGCAGCAGACGATGAACTTCTACATGACCATCGGGAATCGCTATCAGGAGCCGATCGCTCGCGCGACGTATGCCGAGATCGCGCAAATCGAGGAACAGCACGTCAGCCACTACGAGTCGATCCTCGATCCGTCGGCGAGCTGGCTCGAGAACCTCGTGCTGCATCAGTGGCACGAGTGCTGGATGTATTGGTCCTTCGCGCAGGACGAGCCCGACGCGAAAGCGCGCGCGCTCTACGAGCTGCACTGCAACATGGAGATCGAGCATTTGCGCATCGCGTGCGAGCTCATGCGCGAGATCGAGAAGCGCGATCCCGAGTCGATCCTGCCTATGCCCAGCTTCGAGCGTGCGCTCAAGTTCGAGTCGAACAAGGGCTATGTCCGCGAGATCCTCGCGTCGCAGACCGACCTCACGTCCAAGGACTCGGACTTCGTCCCGGTGTCGACGCTGCCCGCAGACGACCGCTACTTCGAGTATCAGCGCAAGGTCAACGGAGACTGGGTGCCGACCGAGGAGGTCATCGCCGAGAACGCGCGCAAGAACGGCACGGAGTATCGGCTCGAGACCGAGGGGCCGCACCCGGTCCCGGGGCTCCGCGGCAAGGACCGGAACGGCGCGTCGACGGAGTATGCGCGGCGCAGCCCCAAGGCCGCGTGACGAGGAGGACCGATCATGAGAATGAGACTGATGATCGCGGACCGCGGCGCCGCCGAGCCGATCTCGCTCGGCGCGGCCCTCGCGGCCGGCAAGAAGGTGGGCCCGGACGTCACGCGGTTTCTCGCGGACGATCACCGCACGGTGCTCGGCTGGTTCGACTGGTACGAGCACGTCCGCGATCAGGGCGTGCGCAAGGAGCTCGCCGCGCGCATCTGCGCGGCGCTCCGCGCCCATATGGGCGCCGAGGAGGATTACCTATATCCGGCCGCCGAGCGTCACTTGCGGACTCCCGGGCTCGTCGAGCGGTCGCTCCGCGAGCACGACTCGGCGAAGGAGCTCATCGGGCAGATCGAGAGCGCCCGCACGACCGACGGCGCGCACCCCGAGCTCATGCGTCGGCTGCGGCGGGAGATCGAGGCGCACGTCGCGGAGGAAGAGAACGAGCTCTTCCCGGCCGTGCGCGCGAGCTCGATGGACCTTTACGCGATCGGCCGAGCGGTCGTCGCACGGCGCGCCGAGTACCTCTTCGGCCGCACGGGCAAATCCGACGGCAGACTCAAGGAGATTCCCGATATGGACAGCATTTCCCAGGACGAAGCCCGGCATTTCTTCCTCGTGAATCTCAAGAACGTGCACGCGGCCGCACGCGACGGCCGCGACATGGTCGCCGCGCAGCTCAAGCGCATCGAGCAGTACCCGAAGCTCAAGCAGAAGCTCGAATCGCATCTCGGCGAGAAGGACGCGCAGCTCGAGCGCGTCGAGCGCATCCTCGACCGGTACGGCGAGAGCCCGTCGAAAGTCAAGGACACGGCCATGTCGCTCGCGGCGGCCCTCGGCAGCGCCGCCACGATGCCGGCGAAGGACGAGATCTTGAAGAACAGCCTCAACATGCTCGCCCTCGCGACTTACGAGGCCGCGTCCTACGAAACGCTCCTGCTCTTCGGCGAGGCCGCGGGCGACGTCGAGGCGCTGCCGGAGCTCCAGAAATGCGTCAGCGAAGAGCGCGGCCTTGCGTCGTTCATCGAGGACCATCTGCGCTCGACCGGAATGCAATTCCTGGGGCTGCGGAGCCGCGGCGCGCAGGCGAGCCACTGAGGCGGTATGTGGCTTGCATGGTGCCGGGCCGAATCCGAGAGCTTAGGAACGTTCGAAGGAGACACGTCATGATCAGCAGACTTTACGTACCGTTCGCGATCGCGTTCGCCGCGGTCGCGGCCGCCCCCGCGCTGGCGCAGCAGCCGGAACCGCAGCAAAGCCAGAAGAGCGAGCGCGCGCAGCAACGCAGCGAGCATGCGCAGGAACGTGCCGAGCAGCGCGACCGGGAGCACTCCGAACGCGTCGCGGCCGCCGGCGGGCAAAAGGCGACGCAGACCCAAGACGAGCAGTTCTTGAAGACCGCGATCCAAGACAACATCGCGGAGATCAAGCTCGGACAGCTCGCGATGGAACGCGGCCAGAGCCAGCAGATCAAGGACCTCGGTAAAGCGATGGCGCAGGACCACACGAAGGGTCTCGCCGACGCGCTGCAAATCGCCGTGGCGATGAACATGGTCGCGCCGACCGAGCCGCCGCAGAGTGCGGCGCAGCAGTACGAGAAGCTCAAGGCGCTGTCGGGGGAGAACTTCGATAAGCAGTTCGCGAGCACCGCGGTCATGGCCCACGAGAAGGCGGTCGACCTGTTCATGCAGCAGGAGCAGTCGGCGCAAAGCACGCAGGTGCAGCAGTACGCGAGGAACACGCTGCCGGTCCTGAAGAAGCACCTCGAGATGGCGCAGGCCGCGCAGAAGGGCTCGGGCGACAAGCTCGGCGCGAACTTACCGGGCCGCTCGCACGAGTAGCGAAAGCCGCGGGAGCGCAGTCGCGGGCCTCGCCTGGACCTCGCTCGAAGAGCATGGCTGAGGCCGACGCCTGATCTGAAGACCACGGCGAAAAACATCGGGCCGGCCCGGCTTCCCGGACCGGCCCGATGCGAGACGAAGCGCCGCCGCACTCGTACTCGCGGCGCCTCGTCTACCGCGCTCTTAACCGCTCCGTCTGCTGCCCGCTCCGCGGCCGCCGAGGACCGCCCGAAGGAAGCGCAACCCGAAGCGCCCCTTGAGTCCGCCGGCGAGCAGGAGCAGCGCGAGCTCCGCGAAGCCCGACGAGCCGCCGCCACCGCCGCCACCGCCGCCACCCGAGCTCGGCGGAGGAGTAGTGCCACCGCCGCCGCCCGCTGCGACTGCGATCGTGAAGCTCTGCTGCGCGGTCGCGCCCGCCGCGTCCGCCACCTGTAGCGCCACGTCGACGTTGCCCGCGTCCGTCGCGGCCGGCGTGCCGGAAAGCGACGCCGTGCCGTCGCCGTGGTCGGTCAGGGTGAGCCAGGCCGGCAGTGTCCCCGTGCTCGTGATCGTGCGCGTATCGCCCGCATCCGGATCGGCCGTTGTGATCGCGTAGCTGTACGCCGTGCCGGCGGTCGCCGTGGTGACGGCCATGCTCGTGAAGCTCGGCGGGTTGTTCGTCGCAGCCGGGGCCGCGACGTGGATCACGAACACCTGCGGCTCGCCGGCGGCGCCCGTCTGATCGGCGACCTGCAGCTTCACGGTGACGTCGCCGACGTCCGTCGCGGTCGGGGTGCCCGTGAGCGTCGCCGTGCCGTCGCCGCGGTCGGTCAACGCGAGCCACGCAGGCAGCGCCGCAGCCGCCGTGATCGTGACCGTATCGCCGGTGTTCGGATCCGACGTCGTCACGCCGTACGTGTAAAGCTCATCGGCCGTCGCGTCCGTAGTCGGCGTGCTCGTGAAGCTCGGCGGCGCGTTGCCGGCCGCGACGCTGATCTTGAAGTCCTGCGTCGCGGTAGCGCCTCCCTGATCCTCTACTTGGAGCTGCACCGCCGCGTCGCCGACGTCGCCGGGACCGGGGGTGCCCGTGAGCGTTCCCGTGCCGTCGCCGTTGTCGGTCAGCAAGAGCCAAGCGGGCAGCGTCGGCGCCGACAGCGTCAGTGTGTCGCCCGCGTTCGGATCGGTCGCGGCTATCGCGTACTGGTAGCTCGCGCCGACCGCCGCGCTCGTCGGCGCCGTGCTCGTGAACGTCGGGGTGCCGTTCCCGCTCTCGACGGTGACGACGAAGGTCTGCTTCGTCGTATGGGTGCCGTCGCTGACGTCGATCTCGACCTGCACCTTGCCGACGTCGGCCTCGGCCGGCGTCCCGGCGAGCGTCGCCTTGCCGCCGCCGTTGTCCGTCAAGCTGAGCCACGCGGGCACGCGGGCCGCGGAGAACGTCAACGGATCGCCGTTCGGATCGCTCGCCGTGATCGAGTACGAATAGGCCGCGGCCGACGTCGCGGCAGTCACCGGCGCGCTCGTGAACATCGGAGAATCCGCGTTCAAGGTCAAAGTATCGATCGCGAGGGCGCCCGCGCCGACGTCCGCGGACGGCGACAAGGAGCGAAGGTCGACGCGCCAGCGAAGATCCTGGGCGCTGATCGCCTGCGGGAACGCCACGGGAGCGACGTTCGGAAGCACGTGGAGCCAGTGTGCGCCGGCGTCGCTGGACACCCAGAAGTCGGCGGCGTTATGCGCGCCCAAGACGGCGGGGTCGATGCCGAGGCTCACACTGGCGATATTTGCCGTCGACGTATCGACCCTGAGCGAGCGGGCCTTCGCCCGCAGCTGCCGCGCCGTGGTCGCGCTCGCCTGACCCGCGTTGCGGAACAGCGTGTCGGCGACCGGAAAGGTATTGTCGGCGATGTCGCGCCCCTCGTTGCCGGCCACGATGTCGAGCTTGCCGTCGCCGTCGACGTCGCCCGCGATGACGGTGTTCGTTACCTGGGTCTCGCTGCCGAGCTCGACCTCGGTCCAGCTCTTCCCCGTCCCGTCGTTCAGCAGTATCCGATTCGTGAAACGCGTCGCGGAGTTGTCCGTCGGCATGGCGGTCGCGACGATGATGTCGAGGTCGCCGTCGTTGTCGATGTCGGCGACGATCGCGCCGTGCACGCTCGGCGGATCGTCGGGACCGATGACCGGAATCGGCGTCACATTGCCGAACGGATCCGTGGGGTCGCCCGAGTTCAAGTAGACCTTGCACTGGCCCGCCTCGCCGACTGCCGACCCGAAATTGCCGACGAAGACGTCGAGAAAGCCGTCCCCGTTGAAATCGCCGAGCGCTCCCGACTGCGAGTTGTCGGGGTCCGCGCCGAGACCATGGCCGACGAAGTTGCCCTTGCCGTCGTTCAGGTAGTAGGCGTTTCTCTGGTTCTGGTTCATCTCGACGAGGTCGATGTCGCCGTCGTTGTCGAGGTCCCCGGCGAGGATCGACTGCGTGTCGTTCCCGGCGTTCGTGATCCTTAGCCCGCTGTCGGTCGGGCTGAAGGGCGCCTGCGGATTGCCGCTGTTCAGGTAGAGGTAGTTCCGGAATTGATTGTGGTTGCCCGTCACGACGTCGAGATGGCCGTCGCCGTTGAAGTCCGCGAGTGCGATCGAGTCCGTCGGAACCTTGAGGTTGCCGATGTCCGAGACCGTGTACGTGACGCCGTCGCCGGAATTCAGATAGAGCCGCAGCGGAGCCGAATTCAGAATGCCGGCCACGATGTCGAGGTCGCCGTCGCCGTCGACGTCGCCGACCGCGATCGCTCGCGTGTTCGCGGTCGTGCCGGTCAGAGCGGTGCGCGTCGTGAAATTGCCGGCGCCGTCGTTGAGGTAGACCCCGTTGACTCCTGCGTCGCCTTCGACGATGTCGATGAAACCGTCGCCGTTCATGTCGCCGAAGGCGAGGCCGCGCGTGATCTGCGCTTCGCCGCCGAGCGGCTCGCCGGCGCTTGCGCTGCTGAACGCGTCGGTCAGCGCGGGGGCGGATGGGAGCGTGAGCTTGCCGGGCGTCGTGACGCCCCAGTCGGCAGTCGTCTGCGCCGCGTCGCTCAGGGTTGCGTCGTCGAACGTCTCAGTGAAGGGCAGGCCCGGCACGGCAGCGAGCACGGAGCCTGCGCCGATGCCGATCGCGACGCCGGCGGCGAGAGTCGAGAGCTTCGCTCGAGCTCGGGAGCCATTGCCGGACGATTCGCGCCGAGCATCCCGCACGCTTTTCTGCCGACCCTTGTAAGATTCCGGGGCCAAAGCCGTTCGCTTCATTTGATTGTTCTCCACGTAAGACCTTTCGAAATCGGCGCACGAGCGATTGCTGGTCCCGCCGGCGAAGCACGTGTGGTTTTGCTGCTTACCCCCCGGCTCTGTGTGCGCAACTGATCAGCTCGTCGTTGTTGCTTTCTCGCAGGTCCAATGCAGGTTCTATGCCACGTGGGTCGCCCGCGTGCGGCGCGTTCTTAGCGCACGGAAACGTTGAGGATTTTGTAAAGGTGCTCTCATTTCCTGAAAGACTTTGAGACGCGAGACTGCCCTGCGGGCAGCGGCGCAACCTGGACGTCGCTCATCCGTGTGCCCGCACCCGATGCCGCTCGACCGTCCCGGACGGAACAAATCGATTGGTAAACGCGAGGAGTTCTGTTATCGTTGCCCGCGTTGTAGGCACATTTCGGTCGGTGCTACGGCTTCTCGCGGTAACCCTCGTTCGGCTAGCCTCGATAGTTCCATTCAAAGTGAAGGTCTGAGCCTGGACCGAGCTCGACGCAGATCGAGCGGGCGCCGCCTGGAGTATTCAAAACACCATGTCCTTTCAAAGTCTCGGCCTCTCGGCCGAGTTGCTTCGCGGTATCGAACAGAAAGGCTACCGCGAGCCCACGCCCGTTCAGGCGCAAGCGATCCCGTTCATTCTTCAAGGCCGCGACGTCCTCGCACGAGCCCAAACCGGAACCGGCAAGACGGCCGCGTTCACGCTTCCGATGCTGCAGCGCCTCTCGCAGCGCGCGCAGGGCGGCCGGAGACCTGTCCGAGCGCTCGTCCTCACGCCGACGCGCGAGCTCGCCGCGCAAGTCGCTCAGAGCGTCTCGGAGTACGGTGCGCACTTGCCGCTTCGCGCGGCGATGCTCATCGGCGGAGTCAACATCAAGCCGCAGATCGCCGCGCTCGCTCGAGGCGCCGACATCGTGATCGCGACGCCGGGCCGGCTCCTCGATCACGCGGGCCAGCGAACGATCGATCTTTCTCGCGTCGAGCTGCTCGTGCTCGACGAAGCCGACCGCATGCTCGACATGGGATTCATTCACGACGTGAAGCGCGTGCTCGGCCTATTGCCGGCCGACAAGCAGAGCTTGCTGTTCTCGGCCACCTTCTCGCCGGACGTCAGAAAGCTCGCCGGCGGACTGCTGAGGCAGCCCGCGGAGGTCAGCGTCGCGGCACAAAACGCGCCCGCTGCGCTCGTCGATCATCGCGTGCATCCCGTCGACAAAGAGCGCAAGCGCGAGCTCCTCACGCATCTGATCGCGACGCGGAATTGGCGGCGCGTGCTCGTCTTCACGCGCACGAAGCACGGCGCGAACAGGCTCGCCGGGATGCTCGAGCGCGACGGCTTCAAGGCCGCCGCGATTCACGGCAACAAGAGCCAATCGGCGAGGACGCGCGCGCTGGCCGACTTCAAGTCGGGCTCGCTGCGGGTGCTGGTCGCGACGGACATCGCCGCGCGCGGGCTCGACATCGTCGAGCTTCCGCACGTCGTCAACTTCGAGCTGCCCAACGTGCCCGAAGACTACGTGCACCGGATAGGGCGAACCGGACGCGCGGGGCGCTCGGGAGAGGCCGTCTCGCTCGTGTGTTCGGACGAGAAAGCGCATCTCGCCGGCATCGAGTCGCTGCTGCGGCAGCCCCTCGAGCGCGTCGTCGTGCCGGGGTTCGAGCCGCGGGCGCAAGGGAGCTCGGCCCGCCCGAGCGACGGGAGGCACGGGCATAGCGGCTCTGCGCGCGCGACGAGCCGCGAGCACGGGAGCGCCATTCCCCGGAGCCGCGGTCAGGGCAGCCGAGCGCAGGGGAGCCAGGGGAGCCGCGGTCAGGGCAGCCGAGCTCCCGGAAGCCGAGCTCAGGGGGGGCCCGATCCGGCGAGAAGCGAGGGGAGCCGCGCTCAGCGAAACCGCGGGCACGGCGATCGCGCGCGCGGGGCAGCGAGAGGCGCGCGGCGACATTAGGATGGTGCTCGAAACGGCGCAGCGACAGCGGCCTTTATGAGGCATCGCCCGCCACGCTCGCTGCGCACTGAATTTGCGGCAAACGCCAATGCCGGCAAAGAGACGGACGTACGGATTGTGATTTGGCCGTTCGACCCGTCCAAGTTTCGACAAATCACTTGGTATGAGTACAGAAAGATCTATGAATATCTACGTTGGTAACCTCTCTTATGGTGTGACGGAAGACGAGCTGCGCTCGGCCTTCGTGAAGTTCGGCAACGTCACCCGAGTCAATCTCATCATCGATCGCGAGACGGGCCGCTCCAAAGGGTTCGGGTTCGTCGAGATGCCCGACGACTCGGCGGCGGAAGCGGCGATCAAGGCGTTGAACGGCGCGGACCTCGACGGCCGAAGCATGAAGGTCAGCGAGGCGAGGCCCAGGGAGAGGCGCCCGCGCTTCTAAAGGCGGGTTAGGGAGACGGGGGCCGCGCGGGGAGCGGTCCCGACTGCGGCGCGAGCGCAAGAGTCTGCGCTCGCGCCGCTGATCCTGCCTTCGGGGGTCGGAGCCCCGCGATCAGCGCGTGCCGCGCGAGCCGGACAGCGCGGCGTAAAGGCCCAAGCCCAAAAATACGGCGCCGGCGACGTAGCGGGAGCGGCGGACCCAGCGTTCCGCCGCCAATCGCTCGCGGCCGTTCGAACGTCCGACTTCTGCCGGCGCGGCGAGACGCCGCGCGACCGCGCTCGCCGCGAGCGCGTAGAGCGTGTCGGTCGCCGCGGCGATCAGCACGAACAGCGCGCCGAGCAGCGCGCTCTGCGCGACGGAGCTCGAGTCGGAGCGAATGAACTGCGGCAAGAAGGCCGCGAAGAAGAGCGCGGTTTTCGGATTCAGCAGCGCGACGATGAAGCCGTCGCGGAAGATTCGTCCCGGCGGCGAGCGCGGCGGCGCCGACGACGGCATCGCAGCAGACGCGCGCGCGCCGCGGATAGCCCGGACGCGCGTCACGATGTAGAAGACGCCGGGACCGGGCGTGACCGCGAGCACGACGCTGGCGATCGAGAAGGCCGCGAGCAGCGGCGGTGCGGGCAGCAGATCGATTACGTCCACCACTCGACGGCGTAGTCGCATTCGAAGACGCGGGACGACCACGCGCGTTTCGTGAGCGCCCAGTCGGTCAAGGTCCAATGCCGTGCACGCATCCAGGCCTCGCCGGTCCTCGCGCGCAGCGGCGAGAATCCGAGCGCGCGAGCGAGCGCGGCGAGGCGCGCGTTCTGCGTCACCGAGACGCACCTGATCTCCTCGAGCGCAAGCCGACCGAAGCCGAGCTCGAGCAGGAGCCGCGACGCTTCGGACGCGAGGCCCCGGCCCCACCGCTCGGGAGCGAGCTCGATGCCGAACTCCGCGTAGCCGAGCGGCAAGCCGCGGGTCCTAAGGCCGCAGCAGCCGATGAGGCGAGCCGTCGTGCGTTCGACGATCGCGAGCTGAAAGTTGTGACGCGGATGCTCGCGCGACCACAGGACGAAGCGCTCCACCAGGCGCCTCGACTCGTCGAAGCCGGCCGTGCCCGGTTCGTAGAACTCGGAGTATCGCGGGTCGGCGCGGTAGCGGAAGAAAGCGTCGAGATCGGCCTCGACGAAGTCGCGCAGCAGAACGCGGTGTCCCTGCAAGGGGCTCACGCGGCTCGGCTGCTCCGGCCGTATCGCGAACAGGTGCGGGAAGCGCATGGCTCTCGACTCTTCCGTGTCAATCGTTGCGGCGGGTATCCGGCGGCGCGCGAAATTGTAATGGTCGAATCGGCCGAGAGCCACGGCCGCCGGCCGTCCCCCGCTGCGCCGCCCGCCCGCGGCCGAGACCGGCGCCGCTATTTCAAGCCGAGCTTCTTCCCGGCGGCGAGGAGCTCGATGCCCTCGCGTAAGCGCCGGCGCCGCGTTTCCTCGCGCTTCGCGGTCGAGATCCAGCCCACGAACGTTCGCTTGTACGACGGCGCGAGGCGCTCGAAGTTCTCCCACGCGCGGCGGTTCGCGCGGAGCTCGGCCTCGAGATCCGCCGTCAGCTTCAGCGCGCCGTCGTCCGGGGCGGCGTAGCGTCGATCCGTCGGCCCGCGCTCGATGCCGGGGGCCGCGAGCAGCCCTCGGGCCTTGAGGTCCTCGTAGCGGCGGCGGTTGATATCGGACCACCGGGCGTCGGGCTTGCGCGGCGTGAACTTCCGGGCATAGCGCGCGTCGTCGAGGCGCTTCACGAGGCTGTCGACCCAGCCGAAGCACAAGGCCTCCTCGACCGCGTCGTCGTACGCGAGGCAGGCGACGTGCGTATGGCGCTTGTGGAAGACGAGCCAGACCTCGGTTTCCGAGGCGTGGTGCGTCTCGAGCCAGCTCCGCCAGTCCGCGCGCGTCTCGACCGACAGCGTTTTCATCCCCCGCCCTTCTCGCGCGCCGACTTCTGCGGCTCGAGGAGCTCGAGCCGGTTGCCGAACGGATCGTCGACGTACACGCGATGGTAGCCTTCGAGCGGATCGTCCACGACGCGAACGCCGCTCGCCTCGAGCCGCTCGACGAGCAGCGCGAGGCCCGCGACGCGGAGGCCCGGATGAGCCTTGCGCGCGGGACGGAAGTCCGCCTCGACGCCGAGATGGATCTTCACGGCGCCCAGCTCGAACCAGGCGCCGCCGCGCGCGGCGAGCTTCGGCGGCTTCGAAACCTCGGGAATGCCGAGCAGACCTTCGTAGAACTCGCGCGCCGCTTGCTCCCGGCCGGGAGGCATCGCGAGCTGCACATGATCGATTGCCGTGATCGGCACTTGCGCCCTCCGGCTTAAGGCCGCGCTCGAATCGAATGCGACGGCGGAAGCGAGCGCCATGCTCGAAGCGCTTGCACGAACTCCTCCGGCTCCTCGAAGAACGGCTGATGCCCGCTGCGCTCGAAGAGCCGGAACGTCGCACGGGGAAGCGCAGGCAGCGCATCCTCCCAGAGCCGATGAGGAACGACGTAGTCGTACCGGCCGTGAGCGACGAAGATCGGCACCCGGCGCTCGTCGGCGTGCTCGGTCACGCTCCAGCCGTTCGTCAGAGGGCCGAGCAGATGCTCGAGGATTCCCGGGCGTCCCTCGGCGGCCGCGACGAGGGGAGCGGCATCGAATCGCGCATCGAAGAAGCGCATCGGAGTCTGGGCCGCGACGGCGTCGGCGAGGGAGTGGCCGGGCGCGAGCTTCGCGAAGTTATCCCGCAAGACGTTCTTTCTTTCCTCCGACGCGTCGGCCTCGAAAAACCGCGTGGACTCGGCCGCGAGCCATTGCATGTCGCCGCGCGGCGGCGTGCCGACGGCGATCACGCAGGTCACGCGCTCGGCACGACGCCGGCCGTACTCGATCGCGAGGATGCCCTGGATCGAGTAGCCGAGCACGGCCACGCGGTCGAAGCCGGCGGCGCGGCAAACCGCGTCGAAGTCGTCGGCCATGACGTCGAAGTCGAGGTCGCGCGGCTCGCCGCTCGATTCGCCCGAGCCTCGGATATCGGCGTAGATCAGAGTGAAGTGCCGGCTCAGCTCCGAGGTCAACACCTCGTTCGACCTCGTGCCTAGGCTGCACGGCATGAGGCAAGGCGGGCCTTCGCCCCGGATCGAATAGAAGAGCTCTGCACCGTTCGCCGACGCGCGCATCACGACTCCTCCGCCCTCGTCGGGCAGATTTTAGAGGGCCGCGGCCCGAAATACCCGAAATCGGCCGTCGGGAGGCGGCCACGTGTGAACTCCTTCCCACTTTCACAAGCCCGACTCCATTAGCATCCAGGGGTTATCCGCGCGGACCGCTTTTGGGCGGGAACGCGGGGGCGAGGAGCGGACGGCCCCAAGCAGCAAGCAGCACGACCGTCGGCGCGTCCAGGCCGTAGGCGGATGCCTGCGGCTCACACCTCGAATCGGGCGACGGGGATGAAAACGACCCTAGTCATCAATACGAAAGGCGGCGCGGGGAAGACGACCGTCGCGACGAACCTAGCGAGCTACTTCGCGGCGAAAGGCGCCGTCGCGGCCATCATGGACTACGACCCCCAGGGCTCGAGTCTCCAGTGGCTGCGCGTGCGCCCGTCCACGCTCGGCGCCATCCGGGGCGCAGACGGAACGGCTCATGCCGAAGGCTTACGCAGCCGGCGAATGTACGTCATGCCGAATACCGAGCATATGATCATCGACGCCCCGGCGGGCGCCTCGAGGCTGCTGCTCCAGGACATGCTGCGGACGGCCGACCAGGTCGTCATCCCGGTGGGCCCGTCGGCGATCGACATTCACGCGACCGCGAACTTCATCAAGGATCTGCTCCTTCAGGGCCGCGTCTGCGTGCACGGCATTCGCGTCGGCGTCGTCGCGAATCGCGTGCGCGACTCGAAGCCCGTCTATGCGCCGCTCGAACGCTTTCTGCGCGCGCTCCAGATGGACTTCATCACCCGGCTGCGCGATTCGGACGCCTACATTGAAGCGGCCGAGACCGGCGTCGGCATCTTCGAGATGGACGAGAACGCGAGCGCAAAGGAGAGGCAGGAGTTCATGCCGATCGTGGAGTGGGTCGGCGGCGCCTCCAAGGCGCAGGAATCCGCGAACGTCGTCATGCTGCCCGGCGTTCAAGCCGGCGCCGGACCCGTCAACGCGGGGCTCGTGACCGGCGGAGCGTGAAGCGTGAAGGCTGGTCGATGCCCTATCGGCCTCGATACGCCGCCACGCGACTACCCGTAAAAGCAGTGATATTCGTCCTTCTCCACGACGGAGAGGAACTCATCGATATTCTTCGCGACGGGATGCGGTTGATAACCGTGCCACTTCAGATCCTGCCGCTTCCAGAAGACGTTCCACTGGTCACGCGTCCGCACATAGGTGGCCTTCGCGAAGGCGTGCTCCTGCTTGACGCTGGGTTCTTGAAACATCGGGCGAACCTCGAACAGCTCGACGCTTTGGCCCGAGATGCGATAGCCGAGATCGAGCCGAGGACGGATGTGCGGCGGCGGCCGGTGCTTGTGCAAATACGCATCCAGCGCCTTCTCGATTCGCTTCGTTTCGAGGTCGTTCAGAGCCATGGCGTTTTAACTTCGGCGACCGAGTAACGTGGCGCCTTTCAAAGCGTCAGCAACTTTGCAGCCGCGCGCGAAGCCTCGGCAACTGCACTGCGGCGTCGTTCGCGGTCGCGCGACGGATAGAGAGCATTGTCGTCTCCGATATACGAGGCTCTGATCCGCACGGCTTGCGACGAATGTGTGCGCGAGTGCCCATCCGCCAGTTGCCCGTCCGCCGCCCGGCGCGCGGGGCCCATCGTGGCAGCCGACGGTCACCGCTTAGCGAAGACGAGGTTCTCCAACTCGACGTCTTGCGGGCAACGCGCCGTACTGAGTTCGCATACGGTGAACGGCGCTTCTTCCAAGCCCATGCAATGGCGCTCGCCAAGCAAGCAGAAGCGCACGGCCCCTCGGCCGATCGAGCGAGAGACGGTTGACGCCCGTCGATCTCCATGGAGCGTGCAGCGATCAGGCCGATTGCCCAGAGGACCGCCAAAGCAGTCGCGCTTTTCGCAACTCTAGCCATGCTACCGTCGCTCCTTATCCCCATGAGGTTCCGCGGGTTTGGGTTAAGACCGGCTCGATCAGAGCTCGCGAAAATGCATTGTTAGACTTCCACACTGTCAGGAGCGCTCTCGCTCGGCGTCCCTGAGGAGCTCGCGCATCAAAACCGCCACACCGCCGCGTCCGAGAAAAAGGTGAGCAACGCCAGCATAAATGAGGGCTGCTCAGAGCGCCAACAGCGCGGCCCAACCCAACAGCCGCTCCCCATAGGCGGACCGATTATCGAGAATCAATCACTTATCTGCAAAAGGGAGCGGCGGCGAGACGACCTCGAACTCCCGAAGCCGGTATCGAACGCCGAGCCATCTGCAAGATCGCAAGAAGGTAGGCGACCAATGCGTCGGGGCGTTGCTACGCGATGCCAGCCTTCGACTACGGGTACGCGTCCATCTTCGGAATATCTTCCAATGCATTATCCCAATCCGCCCGGCTCGCGACGAATATGTGAGCGTTTGGCCTCGTTGAAACCCTGCTGTCAAGACTACCCGCTGGAACCACGAGAAGCGCACCGTTCATCTGGACGCTCGGAAGCGCCGAGCCACAGATTGAGCAAAAGGATTTGCTATGTCGGGTAGATGGCAATTCGAACTGCTTGACCTTGTCAATTCCCGCGAGCCACTTGATTTGGGCTGTTGACGTGAACAGGTTCGCCGCGTGAGCTGAGCCTGTATCTTTGCGGCAATGTCCACAATGACAGAGATAGAAGCGCTCGAAGTCCCCCTCAACTTCGTAGCGAACCTCGCCGCATAAACAACTCCCCGAGTGCTTAGCTGCCACTTGTTGCCCCTTAGGTTCATTAGGTTCGTCGGTCAGCGCCACGACGACACGTGACTCCTTCGAGCTCCGCCGTCGCGACTTCGTCCACTCCTTGGCGCCTAAACGACGCAGTTCAGCGGCCGCACGCTGCGCTGTCCAGCGCGACGCACGTGCATAATGAAATGGCGCACATGCGGCGCGCTCGGCCCCCTGCAACTGCTTGTTAGGCGGCTGGCACAACGCTCATTTCCTCGCGTGGCGGCAACTACTCGTTTTTAAAGACGCGCAGGCTCCTGCGCCCGAAGTAATTGAATACCAACAATCCGCTTCGGTCGGTGACGCGTCGCCCGTGAAATGGGTAGGTTAGAACTTAACGATACGGACGCTCGTTCGAATAGAACACCTGCAACGAGGAATCAGAGCAGAGAAGCGAGCGCACGAAACCGAGACAATCCTCGCAGGTCTCCGCAAAGCTCATGCCCGGCCTCAACGATTAAGCTCAGCGGCGCGGCAAACCGGCGGCGATTTTGCTCTTCCTCTTGCAAAATCGCTGACGGTTTGCCGTGTCCGTCTGCAGGGCATTGTTAGGCGCCGCACTACGCCACCTCCCTCAACACTTCTGGATGGCGCTCTGCGATCTTCAATAGTGTTTTCGCTGCGCCCGAAGGTTCCCGCCTGCCCTGCTCCCATTGCTCGAGCGTCCGCTTCGATACGCCGAGCACGGCCGCGAACTCCGATTGCGAGAGCCCGCTATTGACGCGAACACGAGCGACATGTGACTTCGGAACGACCTTCTTGCGCTTGCCGCCTCCCGCCTTGATCTCGCGCACACTGTCCAGGACCTCCTTCCAGACGTCCCGCTCCGACTCGAACTTTTCCAGCGCCTTTCCCTTTAGCTTCCTACTCATCTCGGAACGCCTCTACCAATTGCCTCAAAATATGTCCGGGAACGTTGTCCTTCTTCGACTTCGAATACATCGTCAGCATCCAGAACTCGTTGGGCTCGAACCTGACGAAATAGATAACGCGAAGGCCGCCGCGCTTGCCCATGTCTGGCCGGGACCATCGAAGTTTTCGAACGCCAGCCGAACCGCGAACCACGTCGCCTGCTTCGGGGTTGAGCATCATATGCTGCTGCAACTCGGCGTATTCATCGTCATCGAGGTAAGCTGGACAGATCCGCTCGAATACGGATGACTCGATGAACGTGAACACGGTATGAGTGTATACGCCATTGGCGTATATATTGCAAATGGTAGCGCCGCCGGCCGCGCGGCGGCTTTGGCGCCTAAACGATAAGCTAAGCGGCGTATCAAACCGGCGGCGATTTTGCTCTTCCTCTTGCAAAATCGCTGACGGTTTGACACGTTCGTCTTGATGTTAGGTGCGCGAGAGTCACAGCGAGTACTTGCCGATGTCTAGGGCGCCGTGGAAAACGCCGAGAATATCGATGTCACCATCGGCCTTAACCAAATATGTAATCCGATAGTGGCCGTAAAGCAGAATTCTGACGTTCCGCTGTGATGCCTCGTACCGGTGGCCCATCTCGGGAAAGTCCAGGAGGATCTACGCTCGATCGTAGATACCCTGGACAGTTCGCGCGGCGGCATGTGGGTCATCCGCGGCTATATACTCAAAGATGTCCTCAAGCCAACGCAGCGATTCGTCTGTCCAGTTTATGGTTGCCACGAGCGGATACGTTGGGCCGTCTCTTCATTCGAGATGACGCGCCGCGCATCTGAGTCAGCCAAGCCCCGCTCCACCATAACGTGAAACGCCAGCTCACGTACGATCTCTTCCGCAGAGCTGTCGTCGGGCTGCTCCTGAATGAGCCGCGTCAGTTCGTCTTTCGCAGTGGACATGCTACGGCCTCCGCAACTGCCTAAATGCTGCCACATCCGCCATACCTGCGCGAGTCGCGCACGATGGGCATGGCGGTGAGGCCTGCGTCTTCGAGCGCCTAACGAGGCTGTAGAAAAACTTTGCTGATCTTGCTGCAATGTCCCGATCGCGGCAAGGGCAAAAGGATGGCGAGATACAAGCATGTCGACATGAGTCCACGGCTGCTGCCGGTGGACCTGAATGCACAGTTGGTGCC
>DASTSM010000381.1:0-4981 GCA_035760685.1 Gammaproteobacteria bacterium
CGCTACTGGTTCGAAGGCCTGCACTGGAGAGACGACGGTGCGCTCGAATCGAAGCGCTAGCAGGCCGAGCAGAGCGCTTCTCGCGGCGGCGCTGATCGCCGCGCTCGGGCTATCGGCGGCGCAGGCTCAACCGCGAGCGGGAGAGCGCCCCGACGAGCTGCGGCCCGCTCCCCCGCCGCCGCGCATCCTCGAGGAGGAGCGCGCACGCGGCGCGGCCCCGGCCCGCGAGACCCCGGCCGGCGGCGAGAACGCGCGCCGCGCGGCGCCGGCCGCGGGAGCGAACGATGCGCGAGGCGCGGCGGCGGCCGGAGCCGCTGCGGCCGGCACGCCGGCGGATGCCGCGGACGCCCTGCACGCGGCGCAGCTCGCCGCGCCGCGCGCGGACGGACCGGACGAGCTCGACGAGGTCATCGTCGTCGGCACCTCTCCGCTGCGCCTCCCGGATCTCGGCAGCCGATTGCGGGCGGAGCGCGAAGCCGAGCGCGACGACGGCCGAATCGACGTCACCTTTTTGCCGCTCTTCGATCCCGCATCGCCGCCCATGAGCTTCGACGACCCGCTGTTCCGCAATCGCGAGCTCGAGCGCGTCGGCTTCATCGAGCTGTTTCGAATCCGCTTCGGCCACCGCGCGAAGAAATGACGCTCGGCGCCCGTCGGCCCTTCCGGGCACGCGTCATTCGCCGAGCATGCTGCGCAGCATCCACGCGTTCTTCTCGTGAACCTGCATGCGCTGCGTCAGCAGATCGGCAGTCGGCTCGTCGTGGGCGGCATCGGCCGAGGGGAACACTTCGCGGGCCGTTCGCACGACGGTCTCCTGGCCGGAGACGAGGTCCCGGATCATCTGCTCGGCGCCGGGCACGCCTTCGACTTCCGCTATCGACGTCAGGGCTGCGAACGCTTTATAGGAGCCCGGAGCCGGATGACCCAGCGCGCGAATACGCTCCGCGATGAGGTCGACGGCCGCGGCCAGCTCCGTGTACTGCGCCTCGAACATGAGGTGCAGCGTGTTGAACAGCGGGCCCGTGACGTTCCAGTGATAGTTGTGCGTCTTGAGGTAGAGCGTGTAGCTGTCGGCGAGAAGCCGCGAGAGACCGGCGGCGATTTCCCGCCTGCTCTTTGCGGGGATACCGGTGTCGATGTCCATGTATGCCTCCGAGGAATGAGCCTCACCCGGCACTCTACGGGTAGCGGTTCGTTGCGTATAGCGGAATAATCGCATCGCTATATTCGTTTTTTCAGCACGGAAGCCGCGATGCCGAACCCGTATTCGCACTTGCCGACCGTCAAGCAGCTTCGGTACTTCGTCGCCTTGGCGGAGCAGCGCCACTTCGGCCGCGCGGCCGCGCAGTGCTTCGTCTCCCAGTCCGCCTTCAGCGTCGCGATCCGCGAGCTCGAGACCCTGCTCGGCGCGAACCTCGTCGACCGCACGAATCGCCGCGTCACGATCACGGCCACGGGCAAGGAAGTCGCGGCCCTCGCGAAGCGATGCCTGCAGGACCTCGCCGCGCTCGCGGAGGTCGCCCGCCGGGAGAGCCGGCCGCTGCACGGGCCGCTGCAGCTCGGCATCATTCCGACGATCGCACCGTTCCTGCTGCCGCGCGTCCTGCCGCCCCTGCGCGAGGCCTTTCCCGAGCTCAGGCTGTTCCTGCATGAGGACGTGACGCAGCGCCTCTACGAGCGGCTCATGGAAGGCGACCTCGACGCCGTGCTGCTCGCCCTTCCATACGACCTTGCGGGCGTCGACAAGATGGTCCTGTTTCGCGACCGATTCAGGCTCGCCGTCCGCGACGACACGAAGCTCGTCGATCCCAAGCAGTATCGGCTCGGCAAGGTGCCGGAGGGCACGGTCCTGCTGCTTCGCGAAGGCCACTGCCTCAGGGAGCACGCGATCGAAGCCTGCCGCATCCGCGACCCCGAGAAGATGAGCCCGTTCTCGGCTTCGAGCCTGCTGACGCTCGTCGAGATGGTCGACGCCGATCTCGGCGTCACGTATCTGCCGGAGATGGCCGAAGGCTCGGCGCTGCTTCAAAACACGCAGGTCAAGACGTATCCGCTCGGCGAAAACAGCTATCGCAGCATCGGCCTCGTCTGGCGGCGCGGCAGCAGCCGCGAAAAGGAATTCCGCATGCTCGGCGAGTTCATCGCGAAGCACCGGTAGAAAGCGCGATCGGCCGCGCCGAAGGGTCAGCGGCGCCAGAAGGAAGGCGTCAACAGCACGAGGAGCGTGAAGATCTCGAGCCGTCCGAGCAGCATCGCGACGATGCAGACGACCTTGCCGAACTCGTCGACGCCCACGAAGCTCAGGGAGACTTCGCCGAGCCCCGCCCCGGCATTGTTGAGGCACGCCGCAATCGCGCTGAATGCCGTGACCTGGTCGAGACCGTCGAGCATGAGCACGAGCATGAGGGCCACGAATGCGGCGATGTAGACCGTGAAGAATCCCCAAATGCCTTCGATGATGCCCTCGGGCACGACGCGCTCGTCCACGCGGATCGGTTGCACCGAGTGCGGATGAATCAGCCGCCGCAGATGCACGGCGCCCTGTTTCGCGAGCACGACGAACCGCATGACCTTGATGCCGCCGGCCGTCGATCCTGCGCAGCCGCCGACGAAGGTCGAGAAAATCAGCAGCACGGGCAACGCGAGCGGCCACGACGAGAAATCGGTGATGCCGTAGCCCGTGGTCGTGACCACCGAGATCACTTCGAATATCGAGTATCGAAAAGCGACGAGAGGCTCGAAGACACGCGTTGCGAGCAGCATGCCGGCGGCCACCGCGATGAGGCCGGCGATGGTCAGCAGGAACGCCTTCGTCTGCGTGTCCTGCCCGTATAACCGAAGGCTCAGCGCGCGCCACGCCACGAAGTGCACGCTGAAGCTGATGCCGCCGACGAGCATGAAAACCTCCGCGATCGCCTCCATCAAGGGGCTGTCGTAGTAGGCAAAGCTCGCGTCGTGGTTCGAATAGCCGCCCGTCGACAACGTGCTGAAGCTGTTCGAGACCGCGTCGAGCGGCGTCATTCCCGCGAGCCAATAGCAGAGCGCGCAGAGCGCCGTGAATCCGATGTAGAGCGCGGAGAGGCTGCGCGCGCTTCGCGCGATGCGGGGAGTCATGCGCTCGTCCTTGAGCGGGCCGGGCACCTCGGCTCGATAGAGCTGCATGCCGCCGACGCCGAGCATGGGCAGCAGCGCGACGGCGAGCACGATGACGCCGATGCCGCCGAGCCACTGAATTTCCGTGCGATAGAGCAGGATGGACGGCGAGAGATCGTCGAGCCCGACGAGGACGGTCGCGCCCGTCGTCGTGTATCCCGACGCCGCCTCGAACAGCGCGTCGACGAAATCGAGGTGGAGCCCCAGCACGAAGGGAATCGCGCCGAGCACGCTCATCGCGGTCCACATGAGCGCGACGACCGCGAACCCGTCCCGCGTGCCGATCGTGAGCTCGTGCCGGTGCCACGGCCACCAGAGAAAGAGGCCGATCACGAGGGCGGTCCCGAAGCTGATCGAGAAGTGCGTGATCTCGCCGTCGTGATACCACGCCGACACGGCCATCGGCGGCAGCAGCGTCGTGCTGAAGAGCATGAACAATACTCCCAGCGTGCGGACGATCGTCGTTAGCTGCAAAACCTGCTGCCCGATGGCCCTCGATCGAGGACGTACGTTGTCGAATTGAGCTTAGGCTCGCCGCGGCTCGAAGCCGTCCGGCTAGCGGCCGGACGGCTTGCGGCGAGCGTGGGTCAACCCTTCGTGATGCAAAAAGCGTTGAGCTTGTTGCCGTCAGGGTCCCGGAAGTAGGCGGCGAAGAAGTTGCCGAAACGCAGGCCCGGCGGGCCCTCGTCGGAGCCGCCGAGCTCGAGGGCCGTCTCGTAGAGCGCCTTGACCTTCTCGGGCGAATCGACGTGCAGCGCGACCATCGTGCCGTTCCCGGACGTCGCTTGCTGGCCGTCGTAAGGCGCGCAGACGCCGATGCCGGGCGACCCCTCGCCGGCCGACCAGGAGATGAGCCGATCCATCTCCATGTAGCGCTTCGCGCCGAGCTGGCCGAGCAGCGCATCGTAGAACTTCCCCGCTCGTGCGAGATCGTTGGTGCCCAACGTGACGTAACCGATCATTCGAATTCTCCTTTTTCGACGGGTTGGCCCCCCGAAGACCGGCAAGATTACGCTCCGTGGCGCGTGCGGGGAATAGGAGCGGGCAAGAGGCGGCCTTCATGCGCGAAGCGAGGGCGGCGCGCTCGGGCGGGTCGGGCGCCATTACCTTCGACCGCGGGGCGGAATCCGTCCTCGCTCGGCGACGTTCCGTTCCTCGGCATTCTCGCTCGACGACGTTCCGCCTCCTCGGCATTCGCGCTCGACGACGTTCCGGCTCCTACGCACTCTCGCCGAGCGATAGGCGGACGCCGACGAACGGTCCGAACCGATCGGCGCCGAGGGCTGTTCCGAAACCGGCTTCCGCAAAAAAGCGCGCCGGCCCGCAGATTGCGGCGCCGGCGGTTGGACTTATGTCATATCCGTGACAGGGGTCACAGATCTTCCCGGCATAGAGATAGATATTTGCCTCAACTATCGTGCTAGCTCGTCTGACGGTCCCCCGAAATCGCCCGACTCAAAGTCGGGCATTTTTTTGCGCGCACTCCCCCGGACGACTGCGCGCACTTTTCGGGACGACTGCGATCCGCGCCGGCCGCTCCGGCGACTCGGACGCCGACTCGCACGGGACCGGCCGGAGCTCGGCTCGTGCGCAAGAGCCGAAGCGCAGCGCCCGCCGCGAGCGCGAGCAGCGCCGCCCACGACACCGAGCCGCCGCCCCCGTGCTCGTCCGAGACGACGACGACGGGAGGAGGCGCGACGCCGTCGGACGCCGCGTCCTCGAGCGGCAGCAGCGAGAAGGCGCTCGACTCGTTCGGCCCGAATTCGTCGACGAGGACGCCGGAGTCCGAGTCGTAAATCTCGATGAGCACGTCGTACGATCCCGGCGG
>DASTSM010000382.1:0-2472 GCA_035760685.1 Gammaproteobacteria bacterium
CGCCGGGCGGCGAGTCGCGGCGCGGCTCGCCGCGCCGTGCTCGCTCGGCGCAGGCTTGCCGCGACGTCCCGGACGGGCGCAGGCTTGCCGCGCGAGCGCTCGGGAAATCTTTGCAATCGGCACATGGTCGAGCGGCCTGAACCAAGCGGCAACCGGGCGGTCTGAGACGATCGAGCCCCGAGCGTCGGCGGCCGGTATCCTTTAGTACGCGCAAGACTGTAAAGTGTGTCGTGCCGCGGAAACCTGGGGAACAACAGCGATGCCGTCTAGACTTCGATCGATTCTGAACGTCGTGCTTCCGACCGCCGCGCTGCTGGCGTGCGCGGCCTCCTCGGCCGCCGAGCCGGAGCACCCGGACTTCACGGGCATTTGGACGGCGCACCGCGAGGCGGGGCAAGGCCGCGCGTCGGGATTCGCCGGCCCGCGCGCCGATCTGCCGCTCACCGACGAGGGACGCCACCGCATCGCCGAATATCAAAAGCTCCTCGGCCCGGAACGGGCGAATCCCGCGGCCTACTGCGTGGACTACGGGGTGCCGACGGTCATGGAGATGCCGGGCGGCTATCCGCTCGAGTTCATCCAAAAGCCCGATCAGCTCACGATCATCTATGAGGTCGAGAACGAAACGCGCCGCATTTACATCGGCGACCGGCAGTTGCCGCCCGAGCGGCGGTTGCCGAGCCGCGACGGCTACTCGCAGGGTCATTGGGAGGGCGACGTGCTCGTCGTCAAGACGACGGACATGCTGGACGGCCAGGACCAGGGTGCGCATCCGCACAGCGATCAGGCCACGATCGAGGAGCGCTTCTCGCTCGGCAAGGATGACAGCGGCAAGAAGATCATCACCTACGAGGCGACGATCAACGATCCCGTCTACTACACGGAGCCGATCAAGATCCAGCGCAAGTACGAGCCGCTCGCGGACGGCTTCATCATCCCATACCGCTGCCCGGATGAGTTCTGGTACGCGCTGCTCGACATGCGGCGCGAGCAGCTCAAGGCGGGCAAGCCGGCGGACGCCCGCATGAGCGACGTCTACAAGGCGCGCGAGGCGCAAGAAGGATTCGAAGGTCAATGAACACGCGCGATAGATCCCATCGCGCGCAGGATACGAGGAGATCTCATATGTTGACGGTCATGAAAAAGTGCTTCGTTGCACTCGGCGCTTCGGCGCTCGGGCTTTGGGCGATCGCGGCGGCGGCCCACCATTCGGCCGCGCAGTTCGACTTCAGTAAGCGCGTCACGATCGAAGGCGTGGTCAAGGAGTTCAACGTCACGAACCCGCACACGGAAGCCATCGTCGAGCTCAGCGACGCGAAAGGTACGCGCGACGTGCGGTACGAAGGCCACAGCGCGAGCCACTTCTTTCGCGCCGGCTACACACGGGACATGGTAAAGACCGGCGACAAGATCGCGATCCTCATCGCGCCGCGGAAAGACGGCGAGGACGGCGGCTTTATCCAAGCCTTCACCGTGAACGGCAAGACGGTCGGCTTCGGCGGACTATCGCCGGAGACGGGCAGGCCGGTCGAGAACGGGTCCAACGCGGGATCTTCGGACGCGGCAGCGGAGAGGCCGTCGAACTAAGAGTCGAACTAAGAGAGGGCCGGCGGCCTGCGGCTACTCGCTTCTACGGCCGCAAGACCCACCACTCGCGCAGCTCGCTCACGAGGTTCTGCTCGTCGAAGCGGCGGTCCGCGGTCACGCCTGCCCAGTAGTCGGCGATGCCTTTGCGGCCCCGAAAGGGCTCCGCATAGGGCGTCTCGTAGTAGAGCGCGTTCTCGGTGAAGATGCGGCTCGCCGCCTGTGCGTCGCGCGACTCCCACGCGTGCTCGTACTTCCGCAGCCAGTCGCTCAGGGCTTGGGAATCGAGCGGCGCGGCAGTAGCGCTGAAGCTCGAGAGCGCGAGCAATGCCAGTGCACGGTGCATAAATGATGTCCCCTCGCGGACCGGCAAGTGATTATCCACCGGAGCGGATCACGGCGCTACGCGCGGGTAGCTCCTGCAGAACGCTCTAGCAGACGCGTAGCTCGCGGCAGGCTCGCGCACGCCTGGCCGGCCTAGCTCGGCGCTCGAGTAACGCCCGGCAACAAACCCCTCCGCGGAGGGGTTGCGGCGCGTCGAATCGAGCGCCTCGGGACAGAGGGCCTCGGGACCGACCTCGGCCGCCCTCTCGTTCATGAAGTCGTCCACGACGTCGTCCACCATGTCCTCGCGCCGATATCCGGAGCGCGGAATCACGCGCCCGTCGCGCCGCAGAAACTCGAGCCGTCCTCGGCGCCGGCGGATGCTGAAACCGCCCTCGTGCAGCAACCGGTGATGGAACGAGCACAGCAGCGTGAGATTTTTAGGCTCGGTCTTGCCGCCCTCCACCCACGCACGCACGTGATGCGCCTCGACGTAGTGCTTTCGATGACATCCCGGGAACGTGCAGCCGCGGTCCCGCGTCCAGCGCAGGCGCTTCAGCAGGG
>DASTSM010000383.1:0-9375 GCA_035760685.1 Gammaproteobacteria bacterium
GAACGCGACGACGAAGGCGTCCATGGCGATGCCGGCGCCGAACCAATGCGAGAAGCCGATGTCGCGCGCGAGCCCCGTGATCCTCGACAGCACGGTCAGCGAGCTCACGACGCTCGTCGATCTCAGCAGGCGGTCCGCGCGTTCCTCGCGCTCCGGGGCGGCACTCATGTGCAAAGGGGCTGGCTTGACTTCGAATCGGAGGGTTCGAATAATACCGCCCTTTTCGCGAGCTTAGCCTCGGTAGACGGAACGAACCCTTGGCCAACATCAAATCCGCAAAGAAGCGCGCCCGGCAAAACGAGAAGCACCGCGAGCACAACGTCGCGCTCCGCTCGCGAGGCCGCACGGCGATCAAGAAGGTCCTGAAGGCCATCCAGGCCGGCGACAAGGCGGCGGCCCAGGCGAGCTTCCGCGAGGCGGTCCCCGAGATCGACAGGCTCGCCGGCAAGGGCCTGATTCCGAAGAACCGCGCCGCGCACTACAAGAGCCGTCTCAACTCGAAGCTACGCGCAATGGCCTGAGCCCGGTTCGCCCGAGCTCGGTTCGCCCGAGCTCGGTTCGCCCGAGCCCCGTTCGCCCGAGCCCCGTTCGCCCGAGCTCGCGTCCGAGCCCACTTCGCCCGAGCTCGATTCGCCCGAGCTCGGTTGGCCTCCGCTCGAGCTCTTCTCGGCGCGCTCCGCCGCGGCTAGAGCGTCCAGGAACCGCATCGCGTCCCGCGCGAGGACTTCCGTCCCCTCGCCGGTCGCGCCGCTGATGCCATAGGCCGGCCCGGTCCAACCGAGCTTGGCGATCCACCCCGAGACATGGGCAGAGCGCGCATCGGCCGGTACGAGATCGAGCTTGTTCAACACGAGCCAGCGCGGCTGGCGCCGCAGCCGCTCCGAATAGCGTCCGAGCTCGGACTCGACCGCACGAAACTCCGCGGCGACCTCCTCGTCCGGCCTGCCCGGATCGGCATCGACGAGGTGCAGCAGCAGGCGCGTCCTCTCGAGATGCTTCAAGAACTGGATGCCTAGCCCCGCCCCCTCCGCGGCGCCTTCGATGAGGCCCGGGATGTCGGCGAGCACGAAGCTCTTCTCGGCGCCGACCCGCACGACGCCGAGGTGCGGATGCAGTGTCGTGAACGGATAGTCCGCGACCTTCGGCCTCGCCGCCGAGAGCGCCCGCGTCAAAGTCGACTTGCCTGCGTTCGGCGCGCCGAGGAGGCCGATGTCCGCGAGGAGCTTCAAGGCGAGCCCCAAGTGCCGCTTCTCGCCGGGCGCGCCCCGCGTGAACTTGCGCGGCGCTCGGTTCACGCTGCTCTTGAACGTCGTATTGCCGCGGCCCCCTCGCCCGCCCCGCGCGACGAGCAGAATCTCGTCGGCCGTTTTGAGGTCGCCGAGCGTCTCCTCGGTCTCTAGATCGACGATCTCGGTGCCGACGGGCACAGGCACGTAGAGATCCTCTCCCGAGGCGCCCGTCATGTTGCGGCCCGAGCCGGGGCGTCCGCTTTCGGCGCGGAAGCGCCGCTGCACCCGGAAGTCGGCGAGCGTGTTGACGCCTTCGCGGGCGACGAGAATCACGCTGCCGCCGGCGCCGCCGTCGCCGCCGTCGGGACCGCCGCGCGGGATGAACTTCTCGCGCCTGAAGCTCGCGCAGCCGTCGCCGCCCTTCCCGGCCTCGACCCAAATATCGGCTTCGTCGACGAACTTCATCTCTGCGGCCTCCAATACGACGAAAGCCCCGGATCGCGGGGCTTTCGTGCGGATCGCTTCGAGGGCTCGGCGCCTCGACGCGCTCGACGGCTCGAGCGCCTCGAACGCGAGATCAATCGGCCGTGACGACGTTCACGTGCGTGCGGCTCTTCGGCCCCTTGACCTGGAAGGCGACGCGGCCCGGCGCGGTCGCGAACAGCGTGTGATCGCGCCCCACGCGGACGTTCGTGCCCGGGTGGAAGCGAGTCCCGCGCTGGCGCACGAGGATGTTGCCGGCGATGACTTCCTGCCCGCCGAACACCTTGACGCCGAGGCGTTTCGATTCCGAGTCGCGGCCGTTCTTCGAGCTGCCGCCGGCTTTCTTGTGTGCCATGAATGCCTCCTTGTAACGAGCGCGGGGTAACGAGCGCGGGGCTCAGTCCGCCGTGCTCACGCCTCCGCCGAGATCGACGTGATCTCGACTTCGGTGAACTGCTGGCGATGGCCCTTTCTGCGCATGTAATGGGCTCGCCGCTTGAACTTGATGATTTCGACCTTCTTCGCTCGGCCCTGTTGCGTGACCTTGCCCTGGACCCTGCCGCCCTGCACGAGCGGCGCCCCGACCTTGAGGTCGGTACCCTGGCCGATCAGGAGCACCTCGTCGAAGTCGACGACGTCGCCGACGGCGGCCTCGAGCCGCTCTACGCGGACGCGATCGCCTTGACTTGCGCGGTATTGCTTACCGCCCGTACGAAAAACCGCATACACCTCGGGAGACTCCTGGCAGCAACGACGGACTGCGTCGCGGAAGGCCCGAAATTCTAGTGTTTCGGGTAGGCGGGGTCAACGCGCCGGACGGGCCGCGGCTCGGGGCGGCGGCACGGCGGCGGGCGCTGCCGCGGCCGCCGCTCCCTCGCCCGAGCTTGCACAGGCGTGAATTCGCGCCGGAGTCAAGCTCGCCAACGGCGGCGCTATGAGGCATCATCCGCGCATGCCCGTCGCCGAGCCTCAGCCCCCGATCCCGTCGCTCGATGACCTCCGAGTCCTGGTAGCCGAAGACTGGAACAGCGTCAACCGCGTCATCTACAGGCGTCTCGGCAGCGACGTCGCGCTCGTCAATCAGGTCGCGCACCACATTATCCATAACGGCGGCAAGCGGCTGCGTCCGCTCGCCGTGCTGCTCGCCGGCCGCGCGTGCGGCGTGAGCGGCGACGCCCACGTCGCGGCGGCCGCGATCATCGAGTTCATCCACACGGCGACGCTGCTGCACGACGACGTCGTCGACAACTCGGGGCTCCGCCGCGGCCAGCGCACCGCGAACGCGATGTTCGGCAATCAGGCGAGTGTCCTCGTCGGCGACTTTCTCTACTCGCGCGCGTTTCAAATGATGGTGGAGCTCGACGACCTCAGAGTCCTCGACGCCATGGCGAACGCGACGAACACGATCGCCGAGGGCGAAGTGCTGCAGCTCATGAACTGCAACAATCCGGATATCACCGAAGCCGACTACATGGAGGTGATCTACCGGAAGACGGCCAAGCTCTTCGAGGCCGGCACCCGAATCGCGGCGATCCTCGCCGGCCAGGACGATCGCGTGCAGCAGGCGCTCGTCGGCTTCGGCCGCCACCTGGGGCTCGCGTTCCAGCTCGTCGACGACGCGCTCGACTACGACGCGAAGCCCGAGGAGCTCGGCAAGAACATCGGCGACGACCTCGCCGAAGGCAAGCCGACGCTGCCGCTCATCTATGCGATGGCGCACGGGAGCGCGGCCGAGCGGCACATGATCCGCGAGGCGGTGATGACGGGCGGAACGCAGAACCTCACGTCGATTCAGCTCGCGATCGAGACTTCGGGAGGCCTGAGGTACACGGCGGAGCGTGCCCGCACCGAGGCGGACGCCGCCATCGCGGCGCTCGATGCGCTGCCGCATTCGAAATACCGCGACGGCCTCTCGAGCCTCGCGCAGTTCGCGGTGAATCGCCGCTTCTGATTCGTCCGGCTTGCGCGCCGTTGCGCGGCGCTACGGTCCTTCTCCGGCGCTGCGCTTCTGCGCCGAGTCGAAGCGCGCCTGCTGCTCGGGGCTCGCGGGCGCCTGGTAGCGTGCCTTCCACTCGGAGTACGGCATTCCGTACACCTTCTCGCGGGCCGCCTCGAGATCGAGGTCGAGCCCCTTCTCCTTGGCCGCCTCTGCGTACCATTTGCTGAGGCAGTTGCGGCAGAAGCCGGCGAGGTTCATGAGGTCGATGTTCTGCACGTCCTTGCGCTCGTCGAAGTGGCGCAGCAGCCGGCGGAAGACGGCAGCCTCGAGCTCCGTTTCGGTCTTCGTATCCATGTCGCTCCTCTCCCCGGGTGTCGTGCGATCGCTCCCGCAATATTAATACCCATTCAGTGCTCGAATACCCATTCAGTGCTCGAGCGCGGCCGCGACGATGTCGGGCCAGAGCGCGTAGGCGCCCGCGCCGCCGGTCGCCGCGCGAAACCGCTCCGCGAGGCGCCGCGCCTGCTCGCTCGAGAAGTGCGCGCGCCAATCGCCGACGACGCCCTTGCGCACGAACGGGGCGCTGCCGGCGGGACGAGCGCTCGACCAGCGGCCCTGTGCGCGGCTCATCGCCGCGAAGCTGCTGTGCTCGAGGATGCGCGATCGCAGACCTAAGTCGGCCACGGCCTCGGCGTGCTCGGGGCCGCGGAAGCGCGCGACGCCGTCGAGCGCACGGCCCGGATCCGCACGCATGTCCTCGTACGTCACGACGAGCACGTTCGGCTCGCCTCGCCGCGCGTACCACGACACGAGGTGCTCGAAGTAGTCGCCGAAATCGACCTCGCCCGCAATGAAGCACTCGAAGAAATCGTCGAACGTGCCCTCGGCGAAGTCGTAGTGCTTCACGAAGCCTTGGGTGTGGTAGTAGAACGAGACCGCGCAGTCGAACGGATTCCGTGCGACGAAGACGTAGCGCGCGTCGCGGCCGAAGGGCGCCATCGGCAGCGGCAGATGAGTCTTGAGCAGGCGCGGGCGCGGCAGCGCCCTCGCCGCCTCGGCGCCGATCTCCTCGAGATGCGGAAACGCGTCGACGAGCGTCGCGCCGTCCGGCAGCGGCTCGCCGCGGTGCACGATGAGGTAAACGATGTACTGCATCCACGTCGTGCCGCACTTCGGGTAGGTGCTCACGAAGACGTCGCCCGGCTCGGGCACGTAGGTCAGCGCGGACTCGAATCCTTCCGGCGGAAAGCCCATCGGCATACGAAAGCCGCCGTGAACCGTGTAGCGAGGCTTGCGATGCGGCTTGTGGCCGGCCGAGCTCAATGGCGCGAGCCCTCAGTCGAAAAAATGGGGTCTGACCCCAATTTTCAGCCCCATATTCACGCGGCGGGGAAAATGGGGTCTGACCCCATTTTCGGGCGGCTGTTCTATTACGCAGGCGCTACCATGCGATGCCGTAGTCGTCGCCGAAGTCGCTGGCGCCGCCCCACATCGTGCCGTGCGCCTGATCGAAATAAATGGCCGTGATCGGGCCCGACGTCAGCTGCGCGGTCTCGATCTCGTAGCCTTTCTTTTGCAGCTCGTCCTTGATCCACTGCGGCACGTCGTCGCGCAGCAGCAAGCGGCCCGGCTCCGATTCGTGCATCCCGAAAGAGCTGTGCATCTGGTAGCTGTTGAAGTTCGCGGCCTCGGTGGCTTGCTGTACGTTCATGCCGAACTCGACGATGTCGAGGAAGAACTGAAGCAAGTTCTGATCCTGAGAGTCGCCTCCCTGCACCGCGAACGCGAGGTAGGGCTTGCCGTCGCGAAGCGCGATCGTCGGGCTCAGCGTCGCGCGCGGCCGCTTGCCGGGCTCGAGCACGTTGAACGGGCTGATGCGATCGTCCATGACGAAGCTCTGCATGCGCTCGGACAGGCCGACGCCCGTGTTGCCCGGGATGAAAGCCGGCAGCCATCCGCCGCTCGGCGTCATCGACACGACCCAGCCGTCCGCATCCGCCGCCTCGAGCGACGTCGTGCCGGCGTGGAACGCTTCGTCGTCCGTCAGCGTACGGACGCCGTCGTCCGCGCTCGCGACGCGGTGATGACGGATCTGCGGCCGCCACTCGCGGCGCAGCTCGTCGAACGGGTTCTTGCCGTTCTGATACGGATACGGATCGCCCGGGCTGACGAATGGGTCGTTCCGCTCCCAGTTGATTTCTTTGAAGCGCTCGCGCGCGTAGTCCTTCGACATGAGACCCTTGATCGGCTCGGCCGGAGGGAAATACGGATCGCCGTAGTAGAAATCCCGGTCGGCGAACGCGAGGTTCATGGCCTGGTAGAGCGTGTGGATGTAGCGGACGCTGTTGTAGCCCATCGACTGCAAGTCGATGTTCTCGAGGATGTTCAGCGTCTGCAGCAAGACGCCGCCCTGGACCCAGGTCGTGAGCTTGTAGACGTCGATGTCCTTGTAGCGCGTCGTCAGCGGGTCCTCGACGTAGACGCGGTATTTGTCGAGATCCTCCTTCGTGATGAGGCCGCCGGCGGCTTGAGTCCCGCGCACGAGCTCGTCGGCGATGTCGCCGCGGTAGAAGCGATCGTACGCGGCCATGATCGCGTCTTTGCGGCTCTTGCCGGCGTCGAGGGCCTTGCGCTCCGCCTCGATGAGCTTCAGCAGCGTCGCGTGGAGGTCAGGCTGCCGGAAGATTTCGCCTGGAAGGGGCGCCGACCAATGCTGCGGATGGCTCGGATCGTCGTGCGGCAGGAAGATGCGCCGCGAGGACGGCCAGCGGCGAAGCAGCTCCTTGCCGGCCTCCATGGACCTCGCGCCTTGCGACTCGATCGGATACCCCTCGGCCATCTGGAGCGCGGGCGCGAGCACGTCGGCGAGGCTCATCGTGCCGAACTCCGCGAGCATGATCATGAGGCCGCCCGGCGTGCCGGGCGTCACGGCCGCGAGCGGACCGTAGTCGGGCGGCTCGCTCATGCCGCGGGAGCGAAAGAACTCGGGCGTCGCTCCCGTCGGGGCGACGCCGAGCGCGTTGATGCCTTTGACCTCGTGCGTGCGCGGATCGTAGATCAGCGCCTGAGTCTCGCCGCCCCAGCCGAGCGTGTCCCACATCGTGGCCGCGGCCGCGAGCATGGCGCAGGCCGCGTCTACGGCGTTGCCCCCGCGCTCGAAGATCTGGGACCCGGCCGAAGCCACGAGCGGCTTGCCCGCCACGGCCACCCAGTGCAGGCCGTGCAGGGAGGGCTTCCTCGTGAGCTTCCTCTCCTGCGCGCCCGCCGCACCGGCCAGCACCGCGACCAAGAGCCCGAGACACACCTTCGAAAGGCGCGCCCATTGGGACCGGGCGCCGGGTCGTCGATTTGCGAGCATGGGACCAGTGTAACCGCGAATCGGCGGCCGTGGGACGCCCTGCGTCTCTCTCCGAACGGCGGCCGAAGACGCCCGTAAAACCGGCTCCGGACGGGCCGCCCGGCGCGGCCGCGCTACAATTCGTCCCTATGTCCCTCGTCCTCCCCTGAGGCCCCATGCCGTCCGAGCCCTCGCTGTTCGACGACGACACCGACGCGGGCCGGCCGCTCGCACACCGCCTGCGCCCCGGCACGCTCGACGCCGTGCTGGGCCAGGAGCATCTGCTCGGGCCCGGCAAGCCACTCCGCCGGGCGATCGAGCGCGGCGAGATCGGCAGCATGGTGCTCTGGGGACCGCCCGGCTGCGGCAAGACGACGCTCGCGCGCCTCATCGCGAACCACACCGACAGCGCCTTCGAGACGTTCAGCGCCGTGACCGAGGGCGTGCCGCGCGTGCGCGAGATCCTGCGCGAGGCGGAGCGCCGGCGCGCGGCCGAGGGCCGGGCCACGATCCTCTTTTGCGACGAGATCCACCGCTTCAACAAGGCGCAGCAGGACGCCTTCTTGCCGCACGTCGAGGAAGGCCTCATCACGCTGATCGGCGCGACGACCGAAAATCCCTCCTTCGAGCTCAACTCGGCGCTGCTCTCGCGGCTCCGCGTCTTCGTGCTGAAGCCCCTCGATGCGGCGGCGATCGCGTCGATCGTCGCTCGCGGATTCGAGCGGCTCGCGGCCGATACGGGGCTCCGACTCGAGCCTGCCGAGGACGCGCTCGACCTCCTCGTCCGGCACGCCGACGGCGACGCGCGCCGCGCGCTCAACGTGACCGAGGCCGTGTTCGGCCACGCTCGCGCCGTGCTGCCCGAAGGCGAGCGCCGCGTCACGGCCGAGCTCGTGACCGACGTGCTCGAGCGCCGCATCCCGCAGTACGACAAGCACGGCGAGCAGCACTACAACCTGATCTCCGCGCTTCACAAGGCCGTGCGCGGCAGCGACGTCGAGGGCGCGCTCTACTGGCTCGCGAGGATGATCGACGGCGGCGAGGATCCTCTCTACATCGCGCGGCGCGTCGTGCGCATGGCCTCGGAGGACATCGGCCTCGCCGATCCGCGCGCGCTCTCGCTCGCGCTGTCGGCGAAGGAAGCCTACGACTTCTTGGGCTCGCCCGAAGGCGAGCTCGCGATCGCCGAGGCCGTGATCTACCTCGCGACCGCGCCGAAATCGAACCGCGCGTACGTCGCGTGGGGCGAGGCGCTGCGCGCGGCGCGCGAGCATCCGGCGGAGCCCGTGCCGCTGCACATCCGGAACGCGCCGACGCGCCTCATGAAGGAGATCGGCTACGGGCAGGGCTACCGCTACGACCACGACGAAGGCGGGCTGGCGGCCGGGCAAGAATATCTGCCGGAGCCGCTGCGCGGTCAGCGCTGGTACGAGCCGACGGAGCACGGATTCGAGAAGCAGCTGGCCGAGCGCATCGAATGGTGGGCACGGCAGAAGAAGTTAGGACGCGCGAAGTCCGCCGGGACGAGCACCGACGCGCACGAGTAGTACGGCGAGAACCTCGAGCACAGGAACCCGGCGCGGGAAAGTCCGCCGCAACTACAGCGAGCAACGAAGAAGCGACGATATGCAACCGACCACCGTTCAACGAGCGTTCTTCGCCGCGCTGCTCTTTCTCGTCACGCTCGCGTTCCTGTGGCTGATCCGCGGCTTTCTGCAGCCGATCTTCTGGGCCATCGCGCTCGGCATCGTGATCTATCCCGTGCACTGGCGGCTCGAGGAGCGCTTCCGGCACCGCGCCTCGCTCGCCGCGCTCGTCAGCATGCTGCTCCTCGTGCTCATCGTGCTGCTCCCGCTCGCGGGAATCATCACGGCGGTGACGACCGAGGCGGCAACGCTTTACCAGCGGCTCGAAACCGGCGACTTCAAGCTCGACCTGATTTACCGCGAGGTGCAGCAGCACTTGCCTCAGCTCGTGTCCGCGCTCGATGCCGTGGGGCTCAATCCCGAGAGGCTCCAGGCGCAGATCTCGGCCGCAGCGGTCGGAACCAGCCGTTTCCTCGCCTCGCGCGCGCTCGCGATCGGGCAGAACACGCTGCGCATCACCGTGTACTTCTTTCTCATGCTCTATCTGCTCTTCTTCTTTCTGCGCGACGGCACACGGCTGCTCGAGGGGCTCGTGCGTGCCCTGCCGCTCGGCGACGCCCGCGAACGGCAGCTCCTCGCGCGCTTCGCCGAGGTTTCGCGAGCGACGATCAAAGGCACGCTCGTCATCGGCCTCGTGCAAGGCGCGATCGGCGGACTTGCGTTCTGGGCGCTCGGCATTGCCGCGCCCGTGCTCTGGGGAGCCGTCATGGCGCTCATGAGCATCCTGCCCGCGATCGGTCC
>DASTSM010000384.1:0-10193 GCA_035760685.1 Gammaproteobacteria bacterium
AGCGCGGGCGTCTGGAGCACGTCGACGACGTCGGCGACCTCATCGAGCGGCGTATCCTCGTGCACGTCGGTCAGGACGGCGACGCCGAGCTCGCGCTTGACGCGCTCGAGCGCCTCGAGACCCTGCCCGAGCCCGAGCCCCCTGAAGCTCCCGAGCGACGAGCGGTTCGCCTTGTCGAACGAGGCCTTGAAGACGAACGGCATCCGGCGCTTCTCGGCGATGCGCTTCAAGCGCTCGGCGATGGACAGCACGAGCGACTCGCTCTCGATGACGCAAGGGCCGGCGATCAGGAATAGAGGGCTCGACGGGCTCGCCTCGAAGCCCGCGAGCTTCATGCTCGGGCGGCCCGGGGTAGCTTCAGCCCTTGGCATGCCCGCGCCGCCGTGATGAAGCTCGTGAAGAGCGGATGGCCGTCGCGGGGCGTCGACGTGAACTCGGGATGGAACTGCGAGGCCAGGAACCAGGGATGATCGGGCAGCTCGATCATCTCGACGAGACCGTCGGGCGAGAACGCCGAGAACACGAGCCCGGCGCGCCGGAACCTCTCGAGGTACGTGTTGTTGAACTCGTAGCGGTGGCGGTGGCGCTCGTGGATCACGTCCTTGCCGTACACGGCGTGCGCGAGCGTCCCCTTCTCGATCAGACAGGGCTGAGCGCCGAGGCGCATCGTGCCGCCAAGATCCGAATCGGCCGAGCGCGCTTGCGTGACGCCGCTCTGATCCATCCACTCCGTGATCAGCGCGATGACCGGATCGGGCGTCGCGCGGTTGAACTCGGTCGAGTTCGCCTTCGGAAGGCCGAGCACGCTCCGCGCGAACTCGATGATCGCGACCTGCATGCCGAGGCAGATGCCGAGGTAGGGCACGCGCTTCTCGCGCGCGAACTTGACGGCCTGAATCTTGCCTTCGATGCCGCGCTCTCCGAAGCCGCCCGGCACGAGGATCGCGTCGACCTCGTTGAGACGGCCCGTGCCGTGCTTCTCGATGTCCTCGGACTCGACGTAGTCGATGTTGATCCGAGTGCGGGTCTGAATGCCCGCATGGAGCAGCGCCTCGGACAGCGAGAGGTAGGAGTCCCTGAGATCGACGTACTTGCCGGCCATCGCGATCGTGACCTCGGCCTCGGGATGGGCCTTGGCGTCGACGACGGTCTGCCACTCGGAAAGATCGGCCGGCGGCACGTTGAGGCGCAGCTTGTCGACGACGATGTCGTCGAGGCCCTGCGCCTTCAGCATCAGAGGAATCTTGTAGAGGTCGTCGACGTCGACGGCCGAGATGACGGCCCGCGTCTCGACGTTCGTGAAGAGCGCGATCTTCGCGCGCTGCTCCGACGGCAAGGGCTGCTGCGAGCGGCAGACGAGAATGTCGGGCTGAATGCCGATCGAGCGCAGCTCCTTGACCGAATGCTGCGTCGGCTTCGTCTTGATCTCCGACGAGGTCGAGAGATACGGCACGAGCGTCAGATGAATGTAGAGCGTACGGTCCCGTCCGAGCTCGACCCCCATCTGGCGGATCGCCTCGAGAAACGGCAGCGATTCGATGTCGCCGACGGTGCCGCCGATCTCGACCATGCAGACGTCCGCATCCTCGGCGCCGCGCAGCACGCAGCGCTTGATCTCGTCCGTGATGTGCGGGATGACCTGCACCGTCGCGCCGAGATACTCGCCCCGGCGCTCCTTCGCGATGACGTTCGAGTAGATGCGGCCCGTCGTGAAATTGCTGTTGCGGCCGGTCTTGCTGCGCACGAAGCGCTCGTAGTGGCCGAGGTCGAGGTCCGTCTCCGTGCCGTCCTCGGTCACGAAGACCTCGCCGTGCTGAAAGGGGCTCATCGTGCCCGGATCCACGTTGATGTAGGGATCGAGCTTCATGAGCCTGACCCGGAGGCCCCGCGCCTCCAGGATCGCGCCGAGGCAGGCCGAGGTGATGCCTTTGCCGAGCGACGACACCACGCCACCGGTAATGAAAATGAATCGCGTCATAGCCCGCCTATCTCGGCAACGTGAAGTCGTGTCGGAAACCTGGGCCGCCCCTTCCCAGGCGATCCGGCCGTCGGCCGAAGACGTCGACGGTCGGTGTAGACGGTGCTACAAACTACCAAAAGTGGCTCGGCCCGGCCAGTCCGACCGGGTGCGCATGCGTGCTTCGCACGTGCCGCCCGCGTGCGCGAGCGGCGCACGCTCTGTCATGCGCAAGCGAACGCGCAGATCGTGCGCGGGTGCGTGGCGAGACTCGCGGGCTCAGCGAATCGCGGGATGATCGTCCCAGCGCACTCGCCAGCGGCGCTCCGTCGGCGGCGCCGCCGGCAAATCCGCGCTGACGGCGAGATCCGCGACTGCGACGAGCCGATCGCGCCAATAGAGCAGCGGAACGCGATCGCGCATCCACGGCACGATGCCCTGCTCCTGAAACCAGACCTTGAGCTTGCGGTGATGCGCGCTTCCCTCGGGCCTGAAGCGTTCGCCGCCGCGCCGAAAGCGCACCTCGAGGCCCTCCTGCACGACCGAGTCGGGCAGTCCGGACTCCCGCGCGCGCTCGAGCGAGAGGCGGCCCTCGGGTCCGGTCCACGGCTGCGACGACGAAAGCCGCGAGGCGGCCGTAGGCGCCGGCGCCGCGTGTTGCGACGGCGAGAGCCGCGCGTCTTGCGGCGCGGAAAGCGCCGACGCCTCAGTCCGCGCGAGCGCGCGCGGCGCGAGCACGCCCGGCGGGAACGCGGCCGGCGCGAGCACGTGCAGCCGGCCGCGATGAACGCGCGCCTCGCCGCCCGGCCAGCGCACGCAGAGCCGCGCATCGGCACGCGCCGAGCGCAGAGCTTCCGCGAGCGTCTCGAGCTGGCGCGCCGTCGGCATCGACGCGCCCGCCGCGCGGATCGCATGCCGCAACGCGTTTCTGCGTCGCGCGGGAGAAAGGGCCGCAATCGCGGCGGCGCTCGGCCGGTCCGCCCCGCCGCACGAGGCGAGGTCCGCTTCCGCCGCCGCCGCGAGAATCTCCTCGGCGTCGGCCGCGGATTCCGCGAGCCGCGCGGCCGCGAGCGCGGCATGGGGCCAGCGCCGCCGCAGCGGCGGCAACACCTCCGCGCGCAGATAGTTGCGATCGTAGTCGAGCGCTCGATTCGATGGATCCTCGAGCCACGCGAGGCCCCACCGCTCCGCCTGCGCTCGGATCGCGGCGCGCTCGACGCCGAGCAGCGGGCGCGCAAGGAAGCCGGGCTCGAGCCGCGCGTGCGGCAGCACGCCGCGAAGGCCCCGGACGCCCGTGCCCCGCACGAGCCGATGCACGAGCGTCTCGAGCTGATCGTCGGCGTGATGGGCCGTCAGCAGAATCTCGCCGGGCCCGAGCAGCGACGCGAGCGCGGCGTAGCGCGCCTCGCGCGCCGCCGCCTCGAGCCCGGCGCCGCCCGCGCGATCGACCTCGACGCGCACGCTGCGATACGGCACGCCGAGCGCCGCGGCGAAGGCCGCGCAGCGCCGCTCCCAGCCCGCGGAGTCGGGGTGAAGACCGTGGTCGACGTGCAGCGCCCGAACGCTCGGCCTCGGCTCGAGCCGCGCAACGCCCGCGAGCAGCACGGTCGAGTCGAGCCCGCCGCTCAGCGCGACGGCGTAGCGAGGGTCGGTCTCGTGCGACTTCGCCGCGGCCCGCTCGAGCGCGGCGCGCAGCTCGACAAGGAAGGCCTCTGAGGGAAACGGGGCGGCGGGCATGGGCTGCCGCGCCGGCCGATCAGATTTCCTTGAACGCGCCGTAGCCGTCGAGCTTGCGGCGCCGCGCCGCGACGAGCTCCTCGGGCGTGAAGCGCTGCAACTCGCCCAAGGCCTGCACGAGGGCGTTTTTGAGCGCTTCGCTCATCGCGGCCGGGTCACGATGCGCGCCGCCGAGCGGCTCCTGGATCACCTCGTCGATGAGGCCGAGCTTCTCGAGGCGGTCGGCCGTGAGGCCGAGCGCCTCGGCCGCCGTCTCGGCCTTCTCGGCCGTCTTCCAGAGGATCGACGCGCAGCCTTCGGGCGAGATCACGGAGTAGATGCTGTACTGAAGCATGAGCATGCGATCGGCCAAGCCGATCGCGAGCGCGCCTCCCGAGCCGCCCTCGCCGATCACGACGCTGATGATCGGCACCTTCAAGCCCGCCATCGCGAAGAGATTGCGGGCGATGGCCTCGGCTTGGCCGCGCTCCTCGGCACCGACCCCGGGGTACGCGCCCTTCGTGTCGATGAGCGTGATGACCGGCAGGCCGAACTTCTCGGCGAGCTTGATGAGGCGAAGAGCCTTGCGGTAGCCCTCGGGGCGGGCCATGCCGTAGTTGCGCCAGACCCGCTCCTTGGTGTCGCGCCCCTTCTGATGCCCCATGACGAGCACGGGCTGGCCTTCGAGACGGGCGAGGCCGCAGACGAGCGAATGATCGTCGGCGTACATGCGGTCGCCGTGCAGCTCCTGAAAGCCCGTGAAGCATCGCTCGATGTAGTGGAGCGTGTCGGGCCGCTGCGGGTGGCGCGCGAGCTGCACGATCTGCCACGACGAGAGGTTCGAGAAGATGTTGCGCGTCAGGGATTCGCTTTTCTTCCGGAGGCGCTCGACCTCCTCGCCGATGTTGACCTCGGAGTCGTCGCCGACGAACTTCAGCGCGTCGATCTTCGCCTCGAGCTCGGCGATGGGCTGCTCGAAATCGAGGAATTTGAGGTCCATAGGGGCTATGAATTCGCCGTCCGGCGCACGGTGACCTGGCCGCACGATACCGCGAGCGCGAACGCCGAGACAAGCGGCCGCGGCGCGGCGATGCGCAATCCGTGATCCATTTCGCTCTACGCGAATCGGCCGCCGGGAGGCCGGGCGCGGGCGGTCGAGCTTAGGCGTCCGCCGGCGCCCGCGCGCCCGCCGTAGCCCGCGGGCGCTTGGCGCTCATGCGTCTCCGAGATCCCCGCTCTTGCCGATCGCCGAGAGCAGCAAGATCGCGATGCCCGTCATGATCGCCACGTCCGCGACGTTGAAGATGCCCGTGCGCACGGGGCCGAGACCGACGTTCAAGAAATCGATGACGGCGCCGCGGAGAAGCCGGTCGAGCCAATTCGATGCGCCGCCCGCGACGAACAGCGCGAGCCCGAGCGACTCCCACCGGCTCCACGTACGGCGGAAGGCGAGGAGCACCGCGGCCGCCAAGATCATTCCCGTGCCGACCGTCAGCAAGGCCGTGCGCGCGGCCGGCGGCCATCCGGCGCCGAGGCTAAGAAACCCGCCCACGTTCTCGGAGTACGTGAGCCTCACGGTGTCCGCGAAGAAGGACCGCGCCGGCTTGCCGGCCAGGGCCGAGGCCGCGACGTGCTTCGTCACTCGATCGCAGCCGACCGTCGCGAGAACGACGGCGACGAGCGCAAGGCGTGTACCGATCCTTCGCATCATGAGTCCCATTCCTCCCCGCTCTCGTCCCGCCCGGACACGCTCTCGCGGCTCAGACGAAGTGCTTCGGATAGTGCACGGACACGGACTCGTCGCCGAGGAGCCGCGCGAGGCGCTCCCGGAGCTCGCGGGTCGGCCGCACGTTCCACTCCTCGCCGAGCGTGAGCAGCGCCTCGGCGGCCGGCCCTCGGTACTTGAGGCACACCTCGCACTTGCCGCGCGTGAACGGCTTCAGCAAGTCTTTGAGGGCCGGCACGAAATCGGGCCGGCTCTCGAGCCCGGACCAGACGATCGTGATGCGGCGGGCGTGCTCCTCGATCTCGTCGTCCACCGAGCTCACGCGCTGCGCGCCGATGCGCCACGCGCCCAAGTAGTCGTCGAAGCGAAGCTGGCCGCGCACGACGAGCACGGCGTGCTTCGCGACGAGGTGTTTGCAGGACGCATAGACCTCGTCGAAGAGGCTGGCCTCGATGCGCTCGGTATCGTCGTCGAGCACGATCGAGACGCGATTGCCCCTGCGCCGCACGTCCATGACGACGCCCGCGAGCGTGACCTCGCGCCGCGCCGCATACGAATTCGCGCCGTCGGCGGGCAGCGAGCCCACGACGCCCGCGATCGGGCCGTTCGTGAAATGCTTGCAGTGCGCCGCGACCTCCTCGAACGGATGACCGGTCAGGTACAGGCCGAGGCTCTCGCGCTCGGCTTCGAGCCGCTCGCGCTTCGTCCACTCGCGCACGACCTCGAACTCGTGCTCGAGTCCCTCGCCCTCGTCGTCGCCGCCGAACAGCGCCCCCTGACCTCCGGCGAGCGCGTGCGCCGAGTGCTCGGCGAGACGCAGCGCGTCGGGAACCGCCTTCATGAGCGTCGCGCGGTTCGTGCCGAGACCGTCGAGCGCGCCCGCGCGCGCGAGCGCCTCGAGCACGCGGCGATTCAGCTTCTGCGAGTCGACCCTGCGGCAGAGGTCGAGCAGGCTCGTGAACGGTCCGCCGGCCTCGCGCTCCGCGACGATGGCGTCGACGGCCGCCTGGCCGACGCCCTTGACCGCGCCGAGCCCGTAGCTGATGCGCTTCGGCCCGGCGACCGTGAACGCGTGGGCCGAGCGGTTCACGTTCGGCGGATCGAGCGCGAGCCCGAGCGCCGTGCACTCGTCCTTGAGCACGACGAGCTTGTCCGTGTTGTCCATGTCGGCCGTCATGACCGCCGCCATGAAGGCCGCGGTGTAGTGCGCCTTGAGCCACGCGGTCTGATAGGCGATCAGCGCGTAGGCGGCCGCGTGCGACTTGTTGAAGCCGTAGCCCGCGAACTTCTCCATGAGATCGAAGATGTGCGCCGCGATCTTCTCTTCGATGCCGCGCTCGACGGCTCCCGCGACGAAGATCGAGCGCTGCTTCGCCATCTCCTCGGGCTTCTTCTTGCCCATCGCGCGACGCAGCAGATCCGCGCCGCCGAGCGAGTAGCCCGCGAGCACGCGCGCGATCTGCATGACCTGCTCCTGGTACACGATGACGCCGTAGGTCGGCTTCAGGACCGGCTCGAGCGAGGGATGGAGGTAATCGATGCCCGTGCGCGCGTGCTTGCGGCTGATGAACTCCTCGACCATGCCGGACTGGAGCGGCCCCGGCCGGAACAGCGCGTTCAGCGAGACGAGGTCCTCGAAGCGGTCGGGCTTCAAGCGCTTGATGAGATCGCGCATGCCGCGCGACTCGAACTGGAACACGGCCGTCGTGCGGCCGCGGTTCAGGAGCTCGTAGGCCTTCGGGTCGTCGACGGGCAGCGCGCCGACGTCGACGGGCGGGAGCCCATGCGCCGCGCGCTCGCGATTGATCGTCGCGAGCGCCTTGTCGATGATCGTGAGCGTCTTGAGCCCCAGGAAGTCGAACTTCACGAGTCCGATGGCCTCGACGTCGTCCTTGTCGAGCTGGGTCAGGAGCCCCGCGCCCTGCTCGGCGTAGAGCGGCATGAACTCCGTCAGCGGCGCCGGCGCGATGACGACGCCGCCCGCGTGCGTGCCCGCGTTCCGCGCGAGGCCCTCGAGCCGGCGCGCCATGTCGACGAGCTCGCGCACCTCGTCTTCCGCTTCGTAGACCGTGCGGAGCTCCTCGCTCTCGGCGAGGGCCCGATCGAGCGTCATGCCGAGCTCGAACGGGATCAGCTTCGCGATGCGGTCGACGTAGCCGTAAGGCATGCCGAAGACGCGGCCGACGTCGCGAACGACGGCGCGCGCCGCCATCGTGCCGTGCGTGATGATCTGCGAGACGCGGTCCCGGCCGTAGCGCTCGCCGACGTAGCCGATCACGCGGTCGCGTCCCTCGATGCAAAAGTCGATGTCGAAATCCGGCATCGACACGCGCTCCGGGTTCAGGAAGCGCTCGAACAGGAGGTCGTGCTCGATGGGATCGAGGTCCGTGATCTTGAGCGCGTACGCGACGAGGGAGCCCGCGCCCGAGCCGCGCCCGGGGCCGACCGGGATCGAGCTCTGCCTCGCCCAGTTGATGAAGTCCGCGACGATGAGGAAGTAGCCCTCGAAGCCCATCTTGCAGATGACGTCGAGCTCGCGCTCGAGGCGGGCGCGGTAGCCGGCCGCGTCGAGCGCCCCGTCGCCGCCCTTCGCGGCCGCCGCGGCGAGCCGCTCCTCGAGCCCTAAAGCCGCGCGCTCGCGCAGGTGCTCCTGCGCGCTCGCCCCGCCCGGCACGTCGAACGCGGGCAAGAATACCTGGCCGAGCTCGAGCTCGAGATTGCAGCGCATCGCGATCTCGAGCGTATTCGACAACGCCTCCGGCAGGTCCCTGAAGACCCGCTCCATCTCCGCGGCGGACTTCAGGAACTGCTCGTCCGAATGCAGCCGCGGCCGCCCCGCGTCCTCGAGCGTGCGGCCCTGGCCGATGCAGACGCGCGTCTCGTGCGCCTCGAAGTCGTCGCGCTCGAGAAAGCACACCTCGTTGGTCGCGACGATCGGCACCGCCGCATCGGCCGCGAGCCGGACCGCGGGCTCGAGGTACTCGGCCTCGCCCGCCCGGCCGAGGCGCTGGAGCTCGACGTAGAAGCGGGAGGGCATGCGCTCGCGCCATTCTGCGAGCGCGTCGCGCGCGCGCTCGGGCCGTCCCGCGACGAGCGCCTTGCCGACCTCGCCTTGCTGCGCGCCCGAGAGCGCGATGAGCCCTTCGAGCGCGGCCGGATCGAGCCACGCCTTCTGCAGCAGCGCGCGGCTTTGCATGCCCAAGCTCGTGTACGCCTTGGTGAGCAGCCGGCTCAGATTCTTGAAACCTTGCTTGCTCGTGCAGAGCAGGGTCAGCCGCGCGGGGTCGGCATCGGTCGGCGACTCCGCGACCCAAACGTCGGCGCCGACGATGGGCTTGATGCCGCGCTCGAGTGCCGCCTTGTAGAACTTCACCATGGCCGAGACGTTGCCCTCGTCCGTCAGGGCCACGGCAGGCATGCCGGTACGCTCGAGGGCCTCGACGAGCGGATCGACGCGCACGACGCTGTCGACGAGCGAGTACTCGGTGTGAACGCGCAGATGGACGAACGGCAGGGCCACGTCTATCGCTTTGCTTCGAGGAGCTCCAGCACGGCGGCGGCGGCCGCATCGTCGGCCCCGCGCCTCAAGTCGCGATGGATGGAATGGAACGCATCATACCAACCCTCGCCGAGCCCTTCCCCGTCGAGCACGCTCTCGAGCGCGGGGCCGAGCACGTCCGCGCGGACATCTCCCTGGCGAAGCTCCGGCACGACGCGGCGGCCCGCGAGCAAGTTCGGCAGCGAGAAGTGCGGCAGCCGATCGACCCCCATGCGCCGCACGACGGCGTAGGTCAGCGACGAGAAGCGATACGCGACGACCATGGGCCGCTTCAGCAGCAACGTCTCGAGCGTCGCGGTTCCGGATGCCGTCAACACGGCGTCGGCCGCCGCGACGACGTCGCGCGCCCGCCCGGAAATCAGCGCGGGCGCTGGATCGAGCCGCTCCGCGCGCGCCTTCCGCTCGAACACCTCGGCCACGCGCGCGTTCGCGAGCGCGACGGCGACGCGCGTGCCGGGACGCCGCCGCTGCAGCCACGCGGCCGCCTCGACGAAAGGCTCCGCGAGCCGGCCGACCTCGCCGCGCCGGCTGCCCGGCAGCAGCGCGACGAGCGGCGTATCGCCCGATAGCCCGAGCGCCGCGCGCGCCGCTTCGCGATCGACGTCGAGCGGAATCGCGTCGGCCAGCGGATGGCCGACGAACCGGGCATTCACGCCGTGCGCCTCGTAGAAGGCGACCTCGAACGGCAGCAGACACAGCACGAGATCCGCCGCGGCACGCATGGTCGCGACGCGCGACTGCCGCCACGCCCAGATCTGCGGGCTCACGTATTGAATCGTGCAGAGACCCGAGCGCTTGAAACGCGCCTCGACGGGCAAGTTGAAGTCCGGCGAATCGATACCGACGAACACGTCCGGCGGGTCGCGCTCGAGGCGGCGCAAGAGCTCGGCGCGGATCTTGAGCAGCCGCGGCAAGTGATGCAGGACCTCCGCGAGCCCCATGACGGCGAGCTCCTCGGCCGGAAACCACGCCGTGCACCCGGCGGCGACCATCTGCTCGCCCGCAATCCCAAAGAACTCGGCGTCCGGCACGCGCCTTCGCAACGCCGCAATGAGCCCGGCCCCGAGCGTATCGCCGGACCTCTCGCCCGCAACGAGCGCGATGCGGTAGCGGCGCGCTGCGTCATTCATCGGCGTGCATCGCCGTGCGCTGAGCGCTGCGAGCGCCGGTGGCAAGCGAAGGCTTGTGGGTTGGGAAGTCAGCGCCGGTGGCAAGCGAAGGCTTGTGCACTGGGA
>DASTSM010000385.1:0-2854 GCA_035760685.1 Gammaproteobacteria bacterium
AGGCGGCAACGTCGGCGTGATCAAGTACGAGCGTCATCCCACGGATCGGCGGATGAAGTACCTGGTCATCGACAAAGAGAACAAGAACAACTGCGTGCCGCGCGCCTTGAACCGCGCGATGGTGGACTATTACGGGGAGACGGTCCAGAAGCTGAAGCGCGCGTCGCACTAGCCGACGCGCGCTTCGCTTTTTCGACGCCTCGGAGCTCGGCTCCGAGACCCGGGCGCTAGGCTCGACGCCCTACTGTGCGCAGGGCGTTCCCGCCGTGGAAGCTTTGCGCTCCTGGATCTTTTGCTGAATCTTGTTGCCCGCATAAGCGCCGACCGCCGCGCCGACGGCCGTCGTGAGGTCCCGATCGCCGACGTCGCGCCCAACGGCGCCGCCGACCAGCGCGCCGAGCGCCGTGCCCGCGATGCGCTTGCTGTCCTTCGGCGGAGCCGCGTCCGGATTGCACGGCGGCGCCGCCGACGAGCTCGGCGCGGCAGCCGCGACTTGCGGGGCCGCACGCGGTGCGGGCGCGCTCGCCGCCGGCGCCGAGCGCGCGGCCGCCGGCGCCGCTTGCGTGTGCGTCGTAACCGCCGCGTGCTCTTCTTGGCCCGCGGGCGCGGTCTCGACGACGGCGCTGCCTTGCTCGACTTCTGCGCCGCGATCGCCGAGGAACTGATAGGCCGCAACGCCGCCCGCCGTCGCCACGCCTATGCCGAGTGCAACCCCCATCAACATCGATTTATTCATGAGACCACCTCCTTGTTGGCGATACGCACTTTGCACTCGGCGCCGCCGCGCGGCCGTGACGGCGATCACGCGCGCCGAACGGTATCGGGCGAATCGTGCACCGAGGTTGGCGAGCGCCCAACCTGTCGCCGCGTGCCGACAGCGGCGCGAAGAAAGCGGAAGCTCAGGGTCGCGCGGCGGCGCCGGAGCGCGACGCGAAGGGCGATTCCGTTTCGGAATCGAGCGAGGCGAGCAGCGCCCGCAGCGCGGCGACGTTTGCGGGCTTGATGAGGTGGTGATCGAAACCCGCGTCGCGGGCTCGGCGGCGATCGTCCTCCTGACCCCAGCCGGTGAGCGCCACGATCTTCGCGTCGCATTCGGGAAAGCTCGTCCGCAAGCGGCGCGCGACCTCGTAGCCGTCCATGCCCGGCATGCCGATGTCGAGCAGCACGACGCAGGGCTCGTAGGATGCGAAAACGTCGATCGCTTCGGGTCCGTTGCGGGCGACGCGGACTTCGGCGCCGAGGAGCCGAAGCAGCATGCCGAGGCTGTCGGCCGCGTCGACGTTGTCGTCCACGACGAGGATGCGCTTTCGCGCGATGGCGTCGAGCCGGGCGCGACGCTGCTGCGTCGGCTCGTCCGCCCCCGACCCGGCGCGGGGCAGGCGCACGGTGAAGACGCTGCCTCGGCCCGGCCCTTGGCTTTCGGCGACGATGGTGCCGCCGTGCATCTCGGCGAGCCGCCGCGAGAGCGCGAGGCCGATGCCTAAGCCGCCCTCGCTCGCGCCGACGCGGCTCTCGCGGCTGAACATCTCGAAGAGGCGCGGCAGCATATCGATCGCGATGCCTCGGCCGTTGTCCTTGACCGCGATCGCGACGACGCCGTCCTCGCACTGCGTGTCGAGCGCGATCTCGCCGCCGGCGCTCGTGTACTTCGCCGCGTTGTTGAGAAGGTTGGAGAGGATCTGTGCGAGCCGGACGGGATCGCCGTCGAGCCATACCGGCTCGTCGGGCAGCGATACGACGAGCGTGTGCGCCGCCGCTTGGATGAGCGGCGCGCTCGTCTCGATCGCGTTTGCGACGACGCTCCCGAGGCCGACGCGCTCCTTGCGAAGCTCGAAGGTCCCGCGGCTGATGCGCGACATCTCGAGCAGGTCATCGACGAGCCGAACGAGGTGGTTGACCTGCCGGTCCATCATATCGAGGATCGGTTCGCTCTCGGCGTCGCCATCGGTGGTCAGGCGCAGCAGCTCGACGGAGCTCCGGAGCGGTGCGAGCGGATTACGAAGCTCGTGCGAGAGCGTCGCGAGGAACTCGTCCTTGCGTCGATCCGCGTCGCGCAGCGCCTCCTCCATCTGCTTGCGCTCGGTGATGTCGACGATCGAGCCGATGCAGCCGAGGAACTCTCCGCTCGGGCTCGTGCGCGGCACGACCGAGTCGACGACCCAGCGGTAATCGCGGCGGCGCGTCAGCAAGCGGTATTCGTTCCGGCTCGCCTGCGGCTCGCGTGCCTGCACGGCCCGAATCTCGGCGATGCGGTCGCGGTCTTCCGGGTGCACGCACGCGAGCCAGCCGAAGCCGAGCGACTCCTCGGGCGCTTGGCCCGTGAAGTCTTGCCACGTCTTGCTCATATAGCTGCAGCGGCCGTCGGGCTCGGAGACCCAGATCGTCACGGGCGCGTGATCCGCCATGTTGCGGAATCGCTCCTCGCTCTCGCGCAGCGCTTCCTCCGCCGCCCGGCGGCGCGTCACGTCGTGGATGGCGGCGAAGTAGCCGCTGACCCGGCCGTCGGCCTCGACCTGCGGGACGTAGAAGCCGCTGATCCAGCGCGGACCGAGCGCGTCGTAGACGATGCGCTCCTCGAACTCGGCGCGCTGGCCGCCGAGGGCCGCTTCGACGTGCGGCCGCAGCCTCTTGAACGCGGATTTGCCGACGACCTCCTCGATGTGCTTGCCGACGATCTCGTCGGGGCGCATGCGGTAGCGCTTCGCGTACGGCGCATTGACGAACTTGTAGCGCATGTCCGCGCCGCAATGAACGATCAGCGCGGGTGCGTGATCGGTCACGAAGCGCAGCTGCTCCTCGCTGTCGCGGATCGCTTGCTCCCAGCGCTTGCGCTCCGTGATGTCGGTCAACGCGA
>DASTSM010000386.1:0-14073 GCA_035760685.1 Gammaproteobacteria bacterium
CGAGATCGTGGACCGCGTGCGCAACAATCCGCTGCGCGCGGGACGCATGACGCTCGAAGATCTCGCGAAGTACCGCGCCGAGAAGAGCGCTCCGCTCTGCACGCCGTACAGGGAATGGCGCGTCTGCGGACCGCAGCTGCCTTCCTCGGGCGGCGTCACGACGCAGCAGATCCTCGGTATCCTCGCGCACTTCCCGCTCGCCGAGACGCGCGACGACCCCGTGCGCATGATGCACCTCGTCGCCGAGGCGAGCCGGCTCGCGTTCGCCGACAGGAGCCGGTATCTCGGCGACCCCGCGTTCGTCGATGCGCCCGTCGCCGGCCTTCTCGATCCGGCCTATCTCGCGGAGCGCGCATCGCTCGTGAACCCGAGCCGCGCGCTGCGGCACGTCGAAGCCGGCGAGCCCGAAGGCGCGCGCGCATGGAACTTCGCGCCGAGCCCCGAGCAGCTCGTGAAGTCGACGAGCCACTACTCGATCGTCGACGCCGCCGGCGACGCGGTCTCGATGACGACGAGCGTGCAATCGACCTTCGGCAGCGAGCTCATGGTCGGCGGCTTCGTTTTGAACAATCAGCTCACGGACTTCTCGTTCGCGCCGGAGCGCTTCGGCAAGCCCGTGCCGAACCGCGTCGAGCCCGGCAAGCGTCCGCTCTCGAGCATGGCGCCGACGTTCGTGCTCGATTCCGCGGGACGGCTCAAGCTCGCCGTCGGCTCGCCCGGCGGCACGCGCATCATCAACTACGTGGCACAGTCGATCATCGGCGTGCTCGACCTCGGCCTCGACGTGCAGCAGGCCGTCGCGGCCCCGCACTACCTCGCGCAGGACGACGCGCTCGAGCTCGAGGAGGACACGGACGTCACGAAGTACAAGGGCGCGCTCGAGGCGCTCGGCCACCGCGTCGTCGTGACGAATTTGAACAGCGGCTTGCACGCGATCGAGGTCGAGTACACGAAGCAGGGCCGCGTGCTCTCGGGCGGCGTCGACCCCCGGCGCGAAGGCGTCGCCGCGGGCAAGTGAAAGCCGGGGGTCAAAGAAAAATGGGGTCAGACCCCATTTTTCTTCTGCATACGGGATCGTTCGACGGTAGAGGCGAAAAATGGGGTCTGACCCCATTTTTCTAAATCGGCTCTGACGCGCAATTTCTCAGCGCTGGCAGCGCGGGCAGTAGTACGTCGCGCGCTGGCCGAGGACCGCGAGGCGGATCGTCGCGCCGCACTCTGCGCACGGCTCGCCGGCGCGGCCGTAGGCGCGAAGCGCGAGCTGGAAGTAGCCCGGATTCCCGTCGCCGTCGGCGAAGTCGCGCAGCGTCGTGCCGCCTCGCTCGATGGCCTCCGCGAGCACGTCGCGGACGCGCTCGACGAGCCCCTCGAGGCGCGGGCGCGCGATGCGGCCCGCCTGCCGGGCCGGATGGATGCCCGCGCGATAGAGCGCCTCGTTCGCATAGATGTTGCCGACGCCCGCGACGACGCGGCTGTTCATGAGATGCGGCTTGATCGCCACCCGCCGGCCGCGGCACGCCCGCTCGAGATACTCTCCCGTGAAGCCCGGGCCGAGGGGCTCCGGACCCAAGTCCCTGAGCAGCGCGTGGCGCTCGGGCGCGGCCGAGAAGTGCAAGCTGCCGAAGCGCCGGGGATCTCGAAAGCGCAGGACTGCGCCGCCGGCGAACAGCAGGTCGACGTGGTCGTGCTTGTCGGGCGGCGGCGGCGTCGAGTGGTAGCGCAGCCGGCCGGACATGCCGAGGTGCACGAGCAGCGTGCCGTCGTCCGTGGTCAAGAGCAGGTACTTTCCCCGCCGCCCGACGGCCGTCACGAGCCGGCCCGCGAGCCGGCTCCCGAGCGCCTTCTCGACGGGCCACCGTAGGCGCGGCTCGCGCACCTCGACGCGCTCGATCGAGCGGCCGACGACGAGCGGCTCGAGGCCGCGGCGCGTCGTCTCGACTTCGGGGAGCTCGGGCATGGCACGAGCTTACGTGCAGGATTCCGGCGGCGCCAACGGCGGGCTTTGCGCGGCCCCGCAGAGCCCCCGTGAAGACGCATACAGTGACGCGCGTCTCTTTGAGCGCCCTCGGCCGATCGGCTATAGTGGCCGCCCCCCCATCCATCTTTCCGGAAGACACGTGAACTTCGTCTACGAACACTTCTACGGCCTCGCGAACTTGAGCGTGTGGGGCTACGTCGTCGTGACGCTGCTCTGGCTGCACGTGACCATGATGGGCGTCACGCTGTACTTTCACCGCGATCAAGCCCATCGGTCCGTCGACCTGCATCCCGCGGTGCGGCACTTCTTCCGCTTCTGGCTATGGCTGAACACGGGCGCCCCCACGAAGGAGTGGGTCGCCGTCCACCGCAAGCACCATGCGTTCTGCGAGCGCGAGGGCGACCCGCACAGCCCTCGGATCTACGGGCTCAAGAAGGTGCTGCTCGAGGGCGCCGAGCTTTACCGGGCCGAAGCCGCGAACGCGGAGACGGTCGAGAAGTACGGCAAGGGCACGCCCGACGACTGGCTCGAGCGCAACGTTTACGGCCGCTTCACGTACACGGGCATCTGGAGCCTCGTCGTGCTCGACATCGTGCTGTTCGGCGTGCCGGGCATCATCATGATCGCGCTGCAGCTCTCGAACATGCCGTTCATGGCCGCCGGCGTCATCAACGGCCTGTGCCACGCGAAGGGCTATCGGAATTTCGAGACCAACGACGCTTCGACGAACCTCTGGCCGTTCGGCCTGATCGTCGCGGGCGAGGAGCTGCACAACAATCACCACGCCTTCCCGACCTCGGCCCGCTTCTCGATGCGGCCGCACGAGATCGACATGGGGTGGCTGCACCTCAAGGTGCTCGCGAAGCTCGGCCTCGCGAAGATCCGGCGCGTCGCGGAGCCGCCGGTCGTCGTCGAGGAGGACGTGCGCGGCAAGCCGGCGGATTTCGACGCGCTGCGCGCCGTCATCGTGCACCGCATGCACGTGCTTCGGGACTACACGCACAACGTCACGTTGCCCGTGCTGCGCCTCGACCTCGAGTCTCTCGGCGAGAACCGGAGCTCCATGGTCCGCGCCGTTCGGCGCTGGCTCAGCTGGCAGCCGCACATGCTCGACGAAGAGGCGCGCCGCCGGCTCGCGGAGCTCCGCGAGCGCTATCCGCGCTTCGAGACGGTGCTGCAGTTCGGCAACGAGCTCAAGAGCCTCTGGGAAGGCGCGCATACGAGCAACGAGCGGCTGCTCGCGGATTTCAGGGAGTGGTGCGCGCGGGCCGAGGCGAGCGGCATTCAGTATCTGCAGGAGTTCGCGGAGTACCTGAAGTCGTTCAGCCCGGAGCCGACGCGCGCCTGAGCAGTCGCCGCTCGCTGCGTGGCGGCGGTCCCCGCCGATTCCGCTGCCACTCCGCCGGTTCCGCTGCCACTCCGCCGGTTCCGCCGCCCACAAAAAACCCGCCTTTCGGCGGGTTTTTCTTTTCGACTGCGTGCCGATCGAGGTGCTTCGCGGCTACTTGATCTTCGTTTCCTTGTAGATCACATGTTGCCGCGCGCGCGGATCGTATTTCCGGACCTCCATCTTCTCGGGATGAAGGCGGCGGTTCTTCGTGGTCGTGTAGTAGTGCCCCGTCCCGGCCGAGGACAAGAGCTTGATCTTCTCTCGCATGGCGCCTCCTCGCGTTGCCCTGAGGCTTTAGACTCTCTCGCCGCGCGCCCGCAGCTTCTCGACGACCTTCTCGATGCCGAGCTTGTCGATCGTGCGCAGGCCTTTGCTCGAGACGCGCAGCTTCACGAAGCGGCGCTCGTTCTCGAGCCAAAACTTCTGCACGTGCAGGTTGGGCAGGAAACGCCGCCGCGTTTTGTTGTTCGCGTGCGAGACGTTGTTGCCCGACATCGGGCGCTTTCCCGTGACCTGACACACTTTCGACATGGCGCTGCTCCTTGGGCGAGCGGAGAGCCGGCGACTATACCGTTTGGGCCCCGAGCCGGCAAGCGGCGCAATGCACGCCGAACGCCGCCTTCCGCTCGGGCCGAACGCGGGCCTCCTCGGCGCCGAACGCCGCCCTCCACGCGGCGCGCGCCGCCGCCTCAGATCCAGCCCCGCTCCGCCAGCGACACGTGACCTCCCCGGCTCACGACGAGGTGATCGAGCAGCCGCACGTCGACGAGCGCGAGCGCCTTCGAGAGCTTCAAGGTGATGCTGCGGTCGGCCTCGCTCGGCTCCGAGACGCCGGACGGGTGATTGTGGCCCACGATGACGCTCGAGGCGTTGTGGTGCAGCGCGCGCTTCAGCACCTCGCGCGGATAGACCGTCGCGCCGTCGACGGTGCCCCGGAACAGCTCCTCGAACGCGATGACCCGGTGGCGCGTGTCGAGGAACAGGCAGCCGAAGACCTCGTGGGGCAGGTCGGCGAGCCGCGCCTGGAAGACGCGCGCGGCGTCCTGGGGCGCCTTGAGCGCGAGGCGGTCGGCCGCCGGAGCCGCGAGGTAGCGGCGGCCGACCTCGACCGCGGCGTGAAGCCGGGCGATGCGGGCCGGGCCGAGGCCCTTCGCTCCGGCGAGCGCCACGGGCGACGCCGAGCACAGGGCGTGGAGGCCGCCGTACCGCTCGAGGAGGCCGCGCGCGAGCTCGAGCGCGTCCGCGTCGCCGAAGCCGGTGCCGAGCAAGAGCGCGACGAGCTCTCCGTCCGACAACATCCTGGCGCCGGCTTGGAACAGCTTCTCGCGGGGGCGCTCGGACGCCGGCCAGTGCTTGATCGTCACGTTCGCGTCCTTTCGATCGTGGTCCCCATGCTGCACCCTCGAAAGCGCGCGCGCATTCCGAGAAAATCGGCCGGCCCGCCACAAACGCGCGCTCCAAACGTTTCGTGCTCGCGTGCGCCGTCGGTGGAAAGCGCATTCGGGCGGGGGTAAGCTGCCGCGAAAACGCGGCCCCGCCATCGTGACATCCCCAACCACAGATCGGACGAAGGTCCTGCTCGGAGTGACGGGCGGCATCGCGGCCTACAAGAGCCCGGATCTCGTGCGCAAGCTCACGGCCCGCGGCTGCGAGGTCCAGGTCGTCATGACGGCCGCCGCGCGGCGCTTCGTGGTGCCGATGACCTTTCAGGCCGTCTCGGGCCGTCGAGTCCGCGACGATCTCTGGGACGAGGAGGCCGAGGCCGCCATGGGCCACATCGAGCTCGCGCGCTGGGCCGACCGCGTGCTCGTCGCCCCGGCCACGGCGCATTTCATCGGCGCGCTCGCGGGCGGCCTCGCGGGGGACCTGCTCACGACCGTCTGCATCGCGACCTCCTCGCCCGTCTGGCTCGCGCCGGCCATGAACCGCCAGATGTGGGCGCACCCGGCCGTGCAGGCCAATTGCCGGCTGCTCGAGGACCGCGGCGTGCGGCTGCTCGGCCCCGGCGCCGGCGAGCAGGCCTGCGGCGAGCACGGGCTCGGCCGCATGCTCGAGCCCGAGCAGATCGCCGACGCGCTGCTCGCCGCCGCGCCCGACCGCGCGCGGACCGGGCCGCTCGCGGGCCTCAAGGTCGTCGTCACGGCCGGCCCGACCCGCGAGCCGATCGATCCCGTCCGCTACATCACGAACCGGAGCTCGGGCCGCATGGGCTTCGCGCTCGCGGCCGCCGCGCGCGAGGCCGGCGCCGACGTCGTGCTCGTGACGGGGCCCGTCGCGCTCGCGACGCCGCCCGGCGTGCGCCGCGTCGACGTGGAGACCGCCGAGCAGATGTACGCGCGCGTGCACGAGGAGATCGAGGGCACGGAGCTCTTCATCGCGTGCGCCGCCGTCGCCGACTACCGGCCCGAGCGGGCGGCCGCGGAGAAGATCAAGCGCACGGAGCCCGAGATGCATCTCGAGCTCATTCGCTCGCCCGACACCCTCGCGAGCGTCGCGGCCCTGCCGAATCCGCCGTTCACGGTGGGCTTCGCGGCCGAGACGCACAACGTCGCCCAATACGCGCGCGAGAAGCTCGTGCGTAAGCGCGTCGACATGATCGCCGCGAACCGGGTCGGGCCGGACTGCGGGTTCGACCGCGACACGAACGAGCTGACCGTCTACTGGAACGGCGGAGAGATGGTGCTCGGCGAAGGCGCGAAGGCCGTGCTCGCGCGGCGCCTCATGGACGTCATCGCGAAGCGCTATCTCGAGAGCCGCAAGAGCCGCGCCGGGGCCGCTCCGTGAGCGGCGCGGCGCGGCGCGTCGAGCTCAAGATCCTCGACCCGCGGCTCGGCCGCGAGGTGCCGCTGCCGACGCGCGCGACGCCCGGCTCCGCCGGAGTCGACCTGCGCGCCTGCCTCGACGCGCCGCTCACGCTCGAGCCCGGCGACGCGAAGCTCGTGAACACGGGCGTAGCGATCCACCTCGAGGACCCCGGGCTCGCCGCCATGGTCCTGCCGCGCTCGGGTCTCGGCCACAAGCACGGCATCGTGCTCGGCAATCTCGTCGGGCTCATCGACTCCGACTATCAGGGCGAGCTGCTCGTGTCGTGCTGGAATCGCGGCAGCCGGGCGTTCACGATCGAGCCCGGCGAGCGCATCGCGCAGCTCGTCATCGTGCCGGTGGTGCACGCCGAGTTCGAGATCGTCGAGTCTTTCGCCGAGAGCGGCCGCGGCGCGGGCGGCTTCGGTCACACGGGCACGCGCTGAGCGCCCGCGCTCACCCGGCGCCCTTGAGCTCCTTGAAGCGCTCGATGTCGGCGTCGAACGACTCGCGCACTTTCGTCTGCTCCAGGCGGTCGCGCTCGAGGGATTGCTCGTAAGAGTCGATCGTCGCCTGCGTATCGGCGATTTCTTTCGCGAGGTCGGCGGGCACGGGGCGCGGATTGGCCGCGTTCTCGAGGGCCTTGGCCTCGCCCTGTAGCTTATCGAGACGCTTCTGCAGGTTCCCGACGTAGATTTCCGTGACCTTGATGCGGGAGTCGAGCAGCTCGAGCCGGCGGTCGCGCAGCTCCTCGATGTCCTTCACGCTGAGGTATGTCGCGAGCAGCATTCGGTCGCGGCGCTCGGCTTCTTCCTTGGCCTGGCGCTCGGCCTCGGCGGCTTCCTCGCGCTTGCGCTGCTCCTCCTTCTCGGCCTCCGAGACCTCTCGCTTCTCGGACTTGACCGCGACGCCCTGAGAGTTCAGCACTTCTCGATCGCGGTTCGCATACTCGGGCGGGATCTGATCGCCGAAGTGGACGACCCCTTGGTCGTCGACCCAGCGGTAAAGCTTCTGCGCGCTCTTCTTCTGCGCATGGAGCGGCGAAGCCGCAAGCACCGCGGCGGCAAGAATCAGAAGAAGGCGCATGGCTCGGAACAAATTATGTGAAACCAATGCTCGAATAGTGCCAGGTATACCAGATTTCCGCGCAGAGAAAAGCGTCGAGCCCGACAATTTCGAAAGCGGCCGCCCCGGCGGCCGTCTTCAAGCGTCGTACGGCACCCCGTAGCGGTTGCGGTAAGAGCGCATGGCCGCGATCTTGTCCCCGTACTCCGAGCGCTCCTCGAGATGCTCGACGAGATCGGTCAAGGTCACGATGCTCTTGATGGGCACGGCGAGCTCCGTCGAGAGCTGCTGCACGGCCGAGATCCGCGCCTTCGTGCCGATCTCCTCCCGGTCGAGCGCGACGAGCACGCCGGCCGGCGTCCCGCCGGCGGCCTTGATGACGTCGAGCACCTCGCGCACGGCCGTGCCGGCCGTGATGACGTCGTCGAGAATCAGCACCCGGCCGGCGACGGGTGCGCCGATCGTGAGGCCGCCTTCGCCGTGGTCCTTCGCCTCCTTGCGATTGAAGGCGAACGGGTAGTCCCGGTCGTAGTGCTCGGCGAGCGCGCCGGCCGTGAGCGCGACGAGCGGGATGCCCTTGTAGGCCGGGCCGAACAGCATGTCGAACTCGAGATCGAGCGACGCGACGGCCGAGGCGTAGCAGCGGCCGAGCTTCGCGGCCGCGTAGCCGGTGTTGAAGAGGCCCGCGTTGAAGAAGTACGGGCTCGTGCGGCCCGACTTGAGCTTGAACTCGCCGAACTGCAGCACGCCGAGCTCGAGCGCGAGCTCCAGGAACTGGGTCTTGTAGGCTTGCATTTACGCGGGCCCCGAAGTGCGCTCGCGTATCATACAGTCTCGCCCCGCCGCACGCTCGCCGTTCCACGGCGCGATGAACGCGAGCAAAACGAGGCCCGGAATCGCGAGCAGCGTGCAGATCAAGAAGAAGTTGAAGTAGCCGACGGCATCGATGATGAATCCCGTCGTCGCGTTGGCGAAAGTGCGCGGGACCGAAGCGAGGCTCGAGAGCAGCGCGAACTGCGTCGCCGTGAAGCGCACGTCCGTTTGCTGGGCCATGAAGGCCGTCAGCGCGACGGCGCCGAGGCTCATGCCGACGTACTCGAAGCTCGCGGCCGCGAAGAGCGCAAAGAGGTTGTGGCCGATCTTGGCGAGGCCCGCATAGCCCAGAATCGCGACCATCTGGGCGACGCCGAACAGCCAAAGCGCACGATTGATCGGCACTTTGAGCATGACCACGCCCGCGAGCGCCGTCCCGAGGATCGAGGAGCCGAGAATCGAGAGCTTCGCGATCGTGCCGATCTCCGTTCTCGAGAAGCCCATGTCGAGGAAGAACGGCGTCTGGAGCGCTACGGCCATGTTGTCGCCGAGCTTGTAGAGCACAATGAACGCGAGCAGGAGCAGGCCGGACCGGAAGCCGTCGCGGCCGAAGAATTCGCGGAAAGGCTCGACGACGGCCTCGCGCATCGAGCGCGGCGCGATGCGCTCGTCCGCGGCCTCGCCGACGAGAACCGTCGTGACGATGCCGATCGCCATCGACGCCGCGACGACCCAGAACACGGCGCCCCACGGCAGGTGGTCGCTCAGGACGAACGCGAGCGAGCCCGGAATCAGCGACGAGATCCGATAGGCGTTGACGAAAATCGAGTTGCCCGTGCCGAGCTCGTCGTCCGCGAGGAGCTCGCGGCGGTAGGCGTCGAGCACGATGTCCTGCGTCGCGCTGAACAAGGAGGTCGCGAACATGAGCCACGCGACGGCGTAGATGTTCTGCAACGGGTCGATCGCGCCGAACTGCGAGATGCTCGCGAGCAGCAGCACCTGCGTCGCGATCATCCAGCCCCGCCGCCGCGTCAAGAAAGGCATCCGGAATCGATCCACGACGGGCGACCAGACGAATTTCCAGGTGTAGGGCAGCGTCACGAGGCTGAAGAGCCCGATCGTGGACAGATCCACCTGCTCCGTGCGCAGCCAGCCCGGCACGAGCTGGATCAGCACGTAGAGCGGAATGCCCGAGGAGAGCCCTTGGAAGACGCAGACCAGCATGCGCCGGTTCAGCAGGATCTCCTGCCACGGCCGCATCGCGGTTGCCGCCGCCGGGCGTGCCGCCGCGCGGCGCCCGGGATGACCGCTGCGGGCGTCGGCGCGCCGCGGGCCGCTGGTGCCGAGCACGCTCAAGCGCGTTCCTCCTTGGCCGCTCGCTTCCGGTAGTACAGGTCCGCGACCTCGTGCCCGAGCGCGACGCCGCGCCGCTCGAACTTCGTCGGCGCGCGGAATGCGAGCGGATCGCGTGCGGCCTCGCTTTCGCTCTCGAGGGCGAACGCGTGGCTCGCCGCGAACGCGCTCCGCGCGTGCTCCGCGTAGTCCGCCCAATCGGTCGCGAGATGCATGAGGCCTCCGTCCTTGAGAATGCGCGCGCACTGCGCGAGAAAAGCCGGCTGCACGATGCGCCGCTTATGATGACGCTTTTTCGGCCATGGGTCCGGAAAAAACAAGTCGATCGCGTCGAACGAGGCGTCGGGCAGCATGTGCTCGACGACCTCGACGGCGTCGCGCACGACGACGCGCACGTTCGTGAGGCCCGCGCGCTCGACGAGCAGCAGCAAGTGGCCGACGCCGGGCTCGTGGACCTCGACTCCGAGATAATCTACGCCCGGGTTGTTCGCCGCGGCCGTGAACAGCGCCTCACCGTCGCCGAAGCCGATGTCGAGCACGCACGGAGCGGCACGCGCGAAAACCTCGTCGAGCGTCAGCCGGCGCTCGGCGTAGGCGACCCCCCAGCGCGGCAGCAGCACGTCGAGCGCGCGGCGCTGCGCGGCCGTCATGCGGCCCGGCCGGCGCACGAAGCTGCGTACCTTTCTCCGTCCTGTGCTCAAGAATGCTCGCTTGTCAGCGTCCGCGCGGCGACGCGCTTGGTTTTTGGTTCTGCGAATCGAGATTGTGGCATCCGCGCGCGCAGCCGAGCGAGCGCCGTCCGACGAGCGGCTCTTGCCAACGGGCCAAAAGAGTGCGTTTAATTCGCGCTCAGGGAGGGGCCCGGCTAAGGCGAGGCCGCACGGGCGCAACCGGCGAAAAGCGGGTGTAGTTCAATGGTAGAACCTCAGCTTCCCAAGCTGATGACGTGGGTTCGACTCCCATCACCCGCTCCATCGGACCGACGATAGCAACAACAAATTCGGACGAAGCCGCATGACCGAGGCAGACAAATCCCGTAGCGTCTTCATCGTCGACGATCACCCGATCGTTCGGCAGGGCCTGGCCCAGCTCATCGAGCAGGAGCCCGATCTCAGCGTGTGCGGCGAGGCCGCCGACGTGCGGGAGGCCCGGGCGGCGCTGACGCGCCTGAAGCCCGACGTCGTGATTCTCGATCTCTCGCTCAGGGACAGCGACGGCCTCGAGCTCATCAAGGACATTCGCAACAAATACGACGGGCTGCCCGTGCTCGTGCTGTCGATGCACGACGAGAACATCTATGCCGAGCGGCTGCTCTCGTCGGGCGCGAACGGCTACATCATGAAGCAGGCCGCGGGCGATCAGCTCATCACGGCGCTGCGCCGCGTGCTGTCGGGCGGCATCTATGTGAGCGAGCGCATCGGCGCGAGCATGATCGAGCGTCTTGCGGTGTCGGGCCGCAAGCATACGATGGATCCGATCGAGAGGCTAAGCAACCGCGAGGTTCAGGTCCTGAACCTCATCGGCCGCGGCAAGACGACGCGCGAGATCGCCCGGGACCTTAACTTGAGCATCAAGACGATCGAGTCGCACCGCCAGCGCATCAAGAAGAAGCTGAGCCTCGACACGTCGCCGCGGCTCGTGCAATTCGCCGTCAACTGGTACGCGGGCCAGCACTAGAGAGGGTGGGCGCCGAGCCGAAACGCGCCGGCACCGAAGCAACTTGCCGGCGCCGAGCCGAACGCCGAACCGGGCACCGCGCCGAACCCGCCGGCTGCGCGGCCCGGTCCGCCTAAGGGGCGCCCCGCTGTGCCCTAGGTCTCTCTACCCGGCGCGCGAATGTTGTTAGGATGATTCGACCGAGGCCTCTCCTGGGCCGGTCTCGAGGTCATCCCATGAAACGCCTGCTCAAGCTCCTAGGAATCGTCGTCGGCGCGATCGTCGTCCTCTTTATTCTCGTCGCCGTGGGCCTTGCGGTCTTCGTCGATCCCAACGACTACAAGGGCCGAATCGAGACGGCCGTCGCCGAGCAGACGGGCCGGACGCTCACGCTCGAGGGCGATCTCACGCTGCATCTCTTCCCGACGCTGCGTCTCGGCGTCGGGCGCGCGACGCTCGGCAACGCGCCCGGGTTCGGCGACATGCCCTTCGCCGAGATCGGCAGCGCCGAGCTCGAGCTCAAGCTGCTCCCGCTGCTCGCGCGCCGGGTCGACGTGAGCCAAGTCAAGCTCGACGGGCTCGTGCTGAATCTCGCGCGCGACGCGCAGGGCCGGAACAACTGGCAGGACATCGGCGGCAAGACGGGCGCGGCCCCGCAGGGCGCGCAGCCCGGCGCCGGGGCGCCGGAGCAGACGGGCGGGGGCGGCGAGGTCAGGCTCGACGTCGCCGAGATGGTCGTCTCGAACTCGGAGGTCGACTACTCCGACGCTGCGACAAAGAGCCGCTGGAAGCTCAGCGATTTCGATCTCGAGGCGTCCGACTTCGGGCCCGACAGGGCGTTCCCGATCACGATGGACTTCTCCGTCGCCGGGCCCGACGTCAAAGTCAACGTCGGCGTGAGCACGCGCGCGACCGTGTCGCTCGCGGAAAACCGCTATCGTCTCGACGATCTCGCCGTCAAGCTCGCGGGCTCCGGCGCGCGCTGGCCGGGCGGGCAGGGCGAGGCGAACTTGAAGTTTACGTCGCTCGCGGCGGACTTGGGCGCGGAGAGCGTCGATCTCAAGGACTTGACCGTCACGTTCCTCGGCGTCACGGCCAAGGGCTCGCTCGCGGGCCGGCAGCTGCTCAGCAATTTGAGCCTCGGCGGCCAGGTCGAGATCGAGCCGTTCGATCCGAGCGCCGTGCTCGACGTGTTCGGCGCCAAGATTCAAACGGCGGATCCGGACGTGCTGAAGCACGCGAGCGCGAAGGCCATGTTCGTCTACGACGCGAACCGCATCGGCCTCGACAAGATGACGCTCGCGCTCGACGACTCCTCGCTGACCGGCAACGTCGCCGTGCAGAACGGCAAGGCCCTGCGCTTCGACCTCGCCGTGGACCAGATCAACGCGGACCGTTATTTGCCGCCGCCCGAGGAAGGCGCGCCGGCCGAGCAGGACGAAGGCTCGCTCGACGCCGTGGATCTGCCCGTCGACGTGCTGCGCACGGTCGACGCCAGCGGCAAGTTCGCGCTCGGCAAGGCGCAGTTCGCCGGCATGTCCTTGAGCGACGCCGCGTTCACCTTGACGGCCAAGGACGGGCACGTCGCGATCAAGCCGACGGCGAAGCTCTACGGCGGCAACTTCGCGGGCGACGTCAAGCTCGACGTCGCGGGCGACGCGGTCAAGCTGACCTACGGCCAGCAGCTCGCCGGCGTCGACATGGCGTCGCTCGGCAAGGATCTCCTCGGGTCGCAGATGATCTCGGGCACGGGCTCCGTGAACCTGAACCTGACGTCGACGGGCTCGAACGTGGGTCAGATGCGCCGCGACCTCGACGGCGACATGAGCTTCACGATCAAGGACGGGGCGCTCGAGGGCCTTGATCTCTGGTACGAGCTGCGGCGCGCGCGCGCCTTGCTCAACAAGGCCGACGCGCCGGCGAAGCCGGAGGGTCCGCCGCGCACGCCGTTCTCGTCGGTCTCGGCGTCCGGCGTCGTCGCGGACGCCGTCGTGATGAACAAGGACCTCAACGCCACGCTGCCGTTCATGACGGTCGACGGCAAGGGCACGGTGAATCTGCTGAACAGCAACCTCGACTTCGATCTCGTCGCCACGGTGCTCGACAACGAGACGGTCAAGTCGGATCCGCTCATGTCCGACCTCGTCGGGCAGAAGCTGCCGCTCGTCGTCGGCGGCACGATCGACGCCCCCTCGGTCAAGCCGGATTTCCAGGCGATCGTGCGGGCGCGTGCGCAGCGCGAGATCGAGCAGCAGAAGGGCGAGCAGCAGCAGAAGCTCGAGGAGAAGAAGCAGGAGGCGCAGGACAAGCTCAAGAATCGGTTGCGCGGGCTGTTGGACCGTTGAGGATGTGCGACCGTTGAGGAGCTGCGTCAGCCGGTGAGCGGGCCGCCTCCTGCGAATCCGAAGATGCGCGGCGACGCGCTCCGGTCGCTCGGCGCCGCGGTGCCCGTCGCGACGCTGCTCGCGGCCGCGGCTCCTGCGGCGGCGGCCGCGGCGACGCTCCACGACCTCGACGTCAAGCGCCATCGCGGCCGGTACGAGCTCGTCGCGCATACGCACCTCGAGGCGCCGATCGCCGGGATCTTCGCCGTCCTCACGAGCTACGGCGACAACGGCTACCGCCGCATCTCCGGCATCTACCAGGAAAGCGGCAACGTCGGCACGGATGCGGACGGCACGCCGCTCGTCTACACGCTCGTCAAGGGCTGCGTCGCGTTCTTTTGCAAGGAGATTCGCCGCGTGTCCCGGCTCGAGACCGAGGCTCCGAATTTCATCCGGACGACGGCGCTGCCCGAGCGGAGCGACTTCAAGTACAGCCGCTCCGAGTGGCGCCTCGAGGCCGTGGACGGCGGAACGGACGTGACCTATCGGCTCGTCATGGAGCCGGACTTCTGGGTGCCGCCCGTCATCGGGCCGTGGCTGCTCGAGAAGAGGTTCAAGGAGGGCGGCGTGCGTGCGCTCGGGCGCATCGAGCGGCTCGCGCGCGAGCCTTCGCCGCTCGACGAGCCCGCGGC